>JAFIEF010000009.1 GCA_020832655.1 Paracoccaceae bacterium | reverse complement strand
CCCCCAACCAAAGCGTTATGAGCGCTCTGCTCTAACCAATTGAGCTACAGGCCCGACCTGCGCGATGTGCTACGCGCAACATCGCGGCGGGTCAAGACACGCTGTCATCGCCCTGCCCCGGTCTTGCCTGGTGCAGATACCGCCCTTCCCCGCTTGCGCCCATTTGCCCCGGCGCCCCAGCTTGCCCTGTGCGCCGTAATCGGGTATCGCGCGCGCAGTCACCGCCATCTGCCGCAAAGGGCCGCGCCAATGTCACAAGAATCCGAACGCCTGAGCTATGCCCAAGCCGGGGTCGACATTGATGCCGGGAATGCGCTGGTAGACGCGATCAAGCCCGCCGCCCGCGCCACAGCGCGCCCCGGTGTCATGGCCGGGCTGGGCGGCTTTGGCGCGCTGTTCGATCTGAAGGGGGCAGGCTACGCAGACCCGATCCTTGTTGCCGCCACAGATGGGGTGGGCACCAAACTGCGCATCGCGATTGACACCGGCCATCTGGATACGATCGGCATTGATCTCGTGGCAATGTGCGTCAATGATCTGGTCTGCCAGGGCGCAGAGCCTTTGTTCTTTCTGGACTATTTCGCCACTGGCAAGCTGGATGTCGCTGCCGCCACGCGCATTATCGGGGGCATTGCCGAAGGCTGCCGCCTGTCGGGTTGCGCCCTGATCGGCGGCGAAACCGCAGAGATGCCGGGCATGTATGCCGCCGATGATTTCGATCTGGCGGGGTTTTCGGTGGGCGCGATGGAACGCGGGCAAGACCTGCCCGCAGGCGTGCAGGCGGGTGATGTGCTGCTGGGGCTGGCCTCTGACGGGGTGCATTCCAACGGCTATTCGCTGGTGCGCAGGATCGTCGAACGCAGCGGGCTGGGCTGGGACGCCCCGGCCCCCTTTGCGCAAACCAGCCTGGGCGAGGCGCTGCTGACGCCCACCCACCTGTATGTCCGACCTGCGCTTGGTGCGATCCGCGCAGGCGGGGTCCATGCGCTGGCCCATATCACCGGCGGCGGGTTGACCGAGAACCTGCCGCGCGTGCTGCCAGCAGATCTGGGCGCGCATGTCAATCTGGGGGCATGGTCCCTGCCCCCGGTCTTTGACTGGCTGCGCCAGACCGGCGGGCTGGATCAGGACGAAATGCTCAAGACCTTCAATTCCGGCATCGGCATGGTGCTGGTGGTCGCGCCCGAGCGCGCCGAGGCGATCTCTGCGCTGCTGGCCGAGGCCGGGGAAACAGTTATTCGCATCGGCCATGTCGAAGCGGGTGCAGGTGTGCGCTACACCGGCGCGCTTGCATGAGTCTGCGCGTCGCGATCCTGATTTCCGGCTCTGGCTCGAACATGGTCGCGCTGGCGGACTCGATGCAGGGCGCCCACCCCGCGCGGCCCTGTCTGGTGTTGTCGAACAACCCTGATGCCAGCGGGCTGGACAAGGCCCGCGCAATGGGCATCCCCACGGCGGCGTTCGATCACCGCCCCTTCGGCAAGGATCGCGCGGCGTTCGAGGCAGAACTGCTCAAACCGCTGCAACAGGCGCGCCCCGATCTGATTGCGCTGGCAGGTTTCATGCGGGTGCTGAGCGGTGATTTCGTGGAGCGGTTTGAGGGGCGGATGCTGAATATCCACCCCTCGCTTCTGCCGAAATACAAGGGGCTGAACACCCATGCCCGCGCCATCGCGGCGGGCGATACCGAGGCAGGCTGCACCGTCCATGAAGTCACCGCCGCGCTGGATGATGGCCCGATACTGGGTCAGGCGCGCGTGCCGGTCCTGCCCGGGGACACCGCAGAAACCCTTGCCGCGCGCGTGCTGCCGATGGAACACCGGCTCTATCCTGCGGTGCTGCGGCGTGTGGCCAGCGGGGATCGCAGCCTGCTGACCTTGTCGGGGCCGTAACGGGCGCGTTGGCCACGGCGCTGCAAGCCATGCGCGCCATGCCGCCGCCGGTTGTCAGGCCGCGCGATCAGCCAGCATCGCCGGAAGGGCTGCGAAATCGTCAAAGGCGAAGTCATGGCGCAACTGTGCAACCGGGGTCTTGCGATACCCCCGCGTGAACAATCCGAAACCCAGCTCTGCGGCCTGCGCGGTCTGGGCATCCACCTCGCTGTCACCGATATAGATCCAAGGTGTTCCCGACAGCGCGGCAAAGGCCGCATGCAGCGGGGCCGGATCGGGTTTCTTGACGGCCAGGCTGTCCCCGCCGATCACGACATCAAAGAACGGCATCAGATCCAGCGCGTCCAGTATCCGGACCGACAGCGCGCGATACTTGTTTGTACACACCCCCATGCGAAAGCCCTGCGCGCGCAACTGCTCCAGCGTGGCGACAACGCCGGAATAGGGCCGGGTCAATTCGACTGGGCGTTCCGAATAAAGCGCCAGCATCCTTGCATTCATTTCCGGGTGAAGGCCCGGATTGAATTCGCAGGCCGCAATCACTTGCGCGACCAGATTGGGGATGCCATGACCGATGAAAGAGGTCAGCATCGGCACTGGCAGCCCCGCATGCCCCATTTCGGACAGCAGCCGGTTGGCGGCGGCGGCGATATCGGGGGCGCTGTCAACCAGCGTGCCATCCAGATCAAAGACGATTGCCTTGCTCATGCTGCTTTCCACTTGATCGAACAGCCCATTGACGCCAGCTGTTCGCGCGGCCCCTGACCGGTGCGCGCGATCTGCGTCATCGCTTCATACAACTCGCGCGGTGCATCGGGCGGGCCGGGATGACGGCCCGAGGCATCCAGCCGCCCGCGATACTGCAATTCGCCCAGAGCATTCAAGCCGAAGAAATCCGGCGTGCATTCTGCCCCCCAGCCGCGGGCGACCATCTGGCTTTCATCATGCAGATAGGGGAAGGGGAAACCATGTATCGCGGCCATCTGCGCCATCTTGTCGAAGCTGTCATCGGGGTATTGAGCGGCATCATTGGAACAGATCGCGGCAATGCCGATGCCATGCGGCTGCAAATCGCGCGCATCGCGCAAGATGCGATCCAGCACCGCCAGCACATAGGGGCAATGGTTGCAGATGAACATGACAAGCGTGCCATTCGGCCCGACAATGTCACTTAAGCTGTAGCGCTTGCCATCGGTGGCAGGCAGGGTGAAGTCAGGGGCTTTCCAGCCAAACTCGCAGACAGGGGGGGAAACGGCCATGGGCTACTCCTTGATCGCGGCAGCGGGGTCGGCAAGCGCCGAGAGCGTGGTTTCGGCAAGCGAAGGTATCAAGCGCCAGGCACCAGTGAAATCCTCGGATGCGGTATAGGCCGAGGGCGTGACCAGCACCCGCAAACCTGCCTGCATGGCAGAGATAAGCCCGTTGCGGCTGTCTTCCAGCGCCAGACAACGACGTGCGGGCAGGCCCAGCCGTTCCAGCGCCAGCATATAGACATCCGGGGCGGGTTTCTTGGCCGCGACCTCGTCGCCCGCGGCGATGACCTCGAACACATCCGATGCAGGCGCGTCAAAACACGCCGCACACAGCGCCTCGACATTGGGTCGGCTGGTGGTGGTGGCGATGGCCAGCCGCACGCCCTGCGCGCGCGCGTCATCCATCAGCGCCGCCACGCCGGGGCGCAGATCCAGCCCGCCCGCTTCCATCAGCGCCGTGTAGCGCGCGGTCTTGGCCCGGTGCAGCGCGGCAATATCGACGCCAGATGCGCCGATTTCCACCATATGGGCGGCGATGCGTTCCTTGCCGCCTGTGGTCTTCAGAAGCCGCGTGTAGTCGGCGCGGCTCCAATACCAGTCCAGCCGCCATTCGGCGAAGCTGTCATTGAAGGCGCGGCGGTGCAGTTCTTCGGTCTCCGCCAGTGTGCCATCAACATCGAAGATCAGCGCCTCAAGCAATTGCCCCCTCCGCCGCGTGACGAATGGCGCGGATGTTGTCGCCATAGGGGGCGGGATTTTCGACCGCGCCGCCCTTGAACACCGCCGATCCTGCGACCAGCACATCGGCCCCGGCTGCCGCGACCAGCGGGGCGGTCTGGGGGGTGACGCCGCCATCGATTTCGATATGGATCGGGCGGTCGCCGATCATCGCGCGCAGGGCGCGCACCTTGCCTGTCAGATCAATGAAGCTTTGCCCCCCGAAACCGGGATTGACCGTCATCACGCAGACCAGATCGGTCAGATCCAGCAGATGCGCGACAGCGTCTTCCGGGGTGGCGGGGTTCAGCGCCACACCGGCCTTCATGCCCGCGCCGCGAATGGCCTGAAGCGTGCGGTGGATATGCGGGCCTGCCTCGATATGGGCGGTCAGGATATCGGCCCCGGCCTGCGCGAAAGCGTCGATATAAGGGTCGACCGGCGCGATCATCAGATGCACGTCCATGACGGTCTTGACATGCTTGCGGAACGCCGCCACCGCAGGCGGGCCGAAGGTCAGATTGGGCACGAAATGCCCGTCCATCACATCGACATGCACCCAATCGGCGCCCTGATCCTCGATGGCCTGAATTTCGCGCCCGAAATCGGCGAAATCGGCCGACAGGATCGACGGCGCAATCTTGATGGAACGCGAAAAACTCATGCGCTGGCCTCCAATTCGTGGATGATGGGGATGAAACTGTCGGATTTCAACGATGCGCCACCGACCAGCCCGCCATCGACATCCGCAAGCGCGAAAATCTGCGCGGCATTGGCAGGGCTGACGGACCCGCCATAAAGGATGGACAGACCAGCATCGGGCAAGCGCGCGCGGATGAAGGCATGAGTGCGCGCGATTTCATCGACTGTGGGTGTCAGGCCGGTGCCAATCGCCCAGACCGGTTCATAGGCGATTACGGTGTTTCTGGCATTGGCCCCTTCGGGCAAAGACCCGGCGATCTGCGCGGCCAGCACATCGAGCGTTTCGCCCGCGCGATACTGCGCCTCTGTCTCGCCGATACACAGTATCGCGCACAACCCTGCCGCCCATGCCGCCTGCACCTTTGCGGCGACAATTGCATCACTTTCGCCATGCAGCGCGCGGCGTTCGGAATGGCCAAGAATGACAAACCCCGCACCCGCATCGCGCAGCATGGGCGCAGAGATGTCACCCGTAAACGCGCCCTTTTCCTGCGCCGCGCAATCCTGCCCGCCCAGCGGCAGCGCGACCAGATTATTGGCCGCGCGGATCAGCGTGGCAGGCAGGCACAGAACCACTTCGCACGACGCCGCTTTCGCGGCTGCCGAGATTTCGCCGACGATGGCCAGATCGGCCACCATCCCGTTCATCTTCCAGTTGCCCGCGGCAATCCTGCGCCGCATTACAGTGTCCCGTCTGCATAGCGCCGCGCCATGTCGTCTTGGTCAATGACCTTGATGCGCGCGGCATTGCCCGCTGTGCCAAAACGCTGGAACCGGTCAAGGCACAGCTTTTCCATCTCATCCATTGCCGGGATCATGAATTTGCGCGGGTCAAATTCGCGCGGCTTGTCCTTGGCGACCTTGCGGAACTGGCCGGTGATCGCCATGCGGTTGTCGGTGTCGATATTGACCTTGCGCACGCCCGAACGGATGCCGCGCTCGATCTCTTCGACCGGCACGCCATAAGTCTGGGGCATTTCACCGCCAGAGGCGTTGATCAGATCCTGCAGATATTGTGGCACGCTCGATGATCCGTGCATGACCAGATGCACATGCGGGATCTTGGCGTGGATGGCTTCGATCTGCGCAATCGCCAGAGTTTCACCAGTCGGTTTCTGGCTGAACTTATACGCGCCGTGGCTGGTGCCGCAAGCGATGGCCAGCGCGTCAACCCTGGTCAGCTTGACGAATTCGGCGGCTTCGTCGGGGTCGGTCAGAAGCTGGTCATGGCTCAGCTTGCCTTCGGCCCCGGAACCGTCTTCCTTCGCGGCCTCGCCGGTTTCCAGACTGCCCAGCACGCCCAGCTCGCCCTCGACCGATGCCCCGACCCAATGCGCCATGCGCGCCACGCGTTCGGTGATGGTGACGTTATAGTCCCAATCGGCAGGGGTCTTCATGTCTTCTTCCAGCGAGCCATCCATCATCACCGATGTGAAGCCGTGGCGGATCGCCGAGAGGCAGGTGGCTTCGTTATTGCCGTGATCCTGATGCATGCAGATCGGAATACTGGGGAACATCTCTGCCAGCGCCTGGATCATGTGGCGCAGCATGATGTCACCGGCATAAGACCGCGCGCCGCGGCTGGCCTGCATGATCACCGGCGCGTCGCATTTTGCCGCCGCGCGCATGATCGCCAGCCCCTGTTCCATATTGTTGATGTTGAAGGCTGGCACGCCATAGCCGTGCTCGGCTGCGTCATCCAGAAGCTGGCGCAATGTGATCAGTGCCATTGGTCAAACCCTTTCGTCTTGCATGAGTGCGGCCACTCCGGGCAGGGTGCGCCCTTCAAGCCATTCAAGAAATGCGCCCCCGGCGCTGGACACATAGGTGAACTGGCCCGCGACCTGCGCGGCGTTCAGCGCAGCAACCGTATCGCCGCCACCGGCCACCGACACGGCGGTGCCGCCGCGCGTCAGATCCGCAGCGACCCGCGCCAGCGTAACCGTGGCCATGTCAAATGGTGGAATTTCAAACGCGCCCAGCGGGCCATTCCACAGGATGGTTTTCGCCCCTTCCAGCACGCGGGTAAACGTCGCCACTGCCTGCGGTCCGGCATCAAGGATCATCGCATCATCGGGGCAGGCACCCGCCGCGACAACCTGCGCCTCGGCCCCGGCCCTGAATTCGCGCGCCACCACCACATCGGCAGGCAGATGGATCGCGCAGCCATGCGCTTGCGCCAGCGCGCGGATTTCGCTGACTGTGGCAAGCTGGTCAGCCTCGTGCAGCGATTTGCCCATCGGTGCGCCATCGGCAAACAGGAAGGTGTTGGCCATCCCGCCGCCGACAATGACGTGATCGATCTTCTGCACAAGGTTCTTCAGCACGGCGATCTTGGACGATACTTTTGCCCCCCCCACAATCGCCACAGAGGGCCGCGCGGGGGCGTCCAGCGCCGCTTGCAGCGCGCCCAGTTCTTCCACCATCAGCGGGCCAGCCGCTGCGGGCATCAGCCGCGCCACGGCCTCGGTCGAGGCGTGCGCCCGGTGGGCGCAGGAAAAGGCGTCATTGACATAAATGTCGCCCAAAGCCGCCAGTTCGCGCGCCAGCGCGGGGTCATTGGCTTCCTCGCGCGCATCAAAGCGCATGTTTTCCACCAGCAGCACATGGCCAGCTTCCAGCCGCGCAGCCTCGGGCGCGGCCTGACCCAGCGTGGCAAAGCGCACAGGCGCGGCCAGCGCGCGGCTCAGATCGTCGCGGATATGGCGCAACGAGAATTCGGCCACGGGCTGCCCCTTGGGCCTGCCGAAATGCGACAGCACCACCAGCGCCGCGCCCTTGGCCAGAAGCGGTTCCATGCCCGCCGCAAAGCGGGTGATCCGGGTTGCATCCGACACGCGCCCGTCGGCCATTGGCACGTTCAGATCAGCCCGGACCACCAGTCGCCGGCCAGCGACATCCATTTCCGAAACAGGGCGGATCATAGCAGCCGCCCCATCGCCACAGCCGTATCGGCCATGCGGTTCGAAAAGCCCCATTCATTGTCATACCAGGACAGGATGCGCACCATGCGCCCTTCCATCACCTTGGTCTGGTCCATATGGAAGATCGAGGAATGCGGGTCATGGTTGAAATCCATGCTGACATTGGGGTGGTCGGTATAGCCCAGAATGCCCGTCATCGGCCCGTCAGCCGCCGCGCGGATGGCGGCGTTGATCTCTTCGACCGTGGTGTCGCGCGCGGCTTCGAACACCAGATCGACGACCGAGACATTGGGCGTGGGCACGCGGATTGCGACCCCGTCCAGCCGGCCCGCAAGCTCGGGCAACACCAGCCCCACGGCTTTGGCCGCCCCGGTCGAGGTGGGGATCATGCTGAGCGCCGCAGCGCGCGAGCGATACATATCGCGGCGCATCACATCCAGCGTCGGCTGGTCGCCGGTATAGCTGTGGATGGTGGTCATGAAGCCGCGGGCAATGCCGATCGTGTCATTCAGCACCTTGGCCACCGGGCTAAGGCAGTTGGTGGTGCAGGACGCGTTCGAGATGACGATGTCATCCTTGCCCAGCGCCGTGTGGTTCACCCCATAGACGATTGTCTTGTCCGCCCCGTCACAGGGCGCCGACACGATCACCCGCTTTGAGCCGTTTTCCAGATGCGCCGCTGCCGTGTCGCGCGTGGTGAACAGCCCGGTGCATTCCAGCGCGATATCGACATCCCCCCAGGGCAGATCCTTGGGGTCGCGGATGGCGGTGACGCGGATGGGGCCACGGCCCACATCTATGCTGTCCTCGCCTTCAACCACGGTTGCCGGAAAGCGCCCATGCACGGAATCAAAGCGCAGCAGATGGGCATTGTCTTTTGCCGGGCCAAGATCATTGATCGCCACAACCTCGATATCCGTGCGCCCGGATTCGATTATCCCGCGCAACACATTGCGCCCGATCCGGCCAAAGCCGTTGATAGCTACCTTGACAGTCATTGCTTCCCTCCGTTGACCAGTTGTCTTGCCTTGGCGGCAACGGCCTTGGCCGTGATGCCGAAATGTTCGTAAAGCGCGGGCGCGGGGGCGGATGCGCCGAAACCCGTCATGCCGATGAAGTCGTCCCTGCGGCGCAGCACCGCGTCCCAGCCCTGCCGGATTGCCGCCTCGATCCCCACGCGCGGGGCGGTGCCAAGCGTCGCGCGGCGATAGGCGTCGGATTGCTGCTCAAAAAGTTCAAAACTGGGGGCAGAAACGACCGCCGCCGCAATTCCATCTTCGGCCAGCAGGTCGGCGGCATTCATTGCGATCTCAACCTCTGACCCCGTGGCGATCAGCGTCACCTGCCGTTCTGGCGCGTCGCGCAGCAGATAGGCACCCTTGGCCGAAGCATTGTCATCGGCCCCGGCCCGCAGCGTCGGCAGATTCTGACGGCTGAGCGCCAGCAACACCGGCCCGTCACGCCGCGCCATCGCGATTTCCCAGGCTTCGGCGGTTTCCACCGCGTCGCATGGGCGCAGCACGGTCAGATTGGGAATGGCGCGCAGGCTTGCGAGCGTCTCGACCGGCTGGTGGGTGGGGCCATCTTCGCCCAGGCCAATGCTGTCATGCGTCATCACAAAGACCGAAGGCACGCCCATCAGCGCCGCCAGCCGGATCGCGGGGCGGCAGTAATCGGCAAAAACCAGGAATGTGCCGCCATAGGGGCGGAACAGCCCCGAAAGCGCGATGCCGTTCATCGCCGCCGCCATGCCATGCTCGCGCACCCCGTAATGCATGTAGCTGCCGCTGAAATCCGCGCGCGTGACCGGTTTCTGCCCTTTGCTGCGCGTCAGGTTCGACCCGGTCAGATCGGCAGAGCCGCCAATGGTGAAGGGCAGTGCGTCATTGACCACATTCAGCGCCATCTCGCTGGCCTTGCGCGTGGCAACCTTCGGCTTGTCGGCCAGAAGTTGCGCCTTGTAGTCGGCCATTGCCAGCGTCAGCGGGGCCATGTCTTGGACCAGATGGGCGTCAAACAGCTCTCTGCGCGGCGAAGTTGCCAGCCGTGTTGCCCATGCCGCACGGGCCTTTGCACCGCGCGCGGCAATCTTGCGCCATGCAGCGCAGATATCCTCTGGGATTTCAAAAGGCGCATGTTCCCAGCCCAGATGCGCGCGCGCCGCAGTGATTTCATCCGCCCCCAAAGGCGCGCCATGCACGTCATGCCCGCCCTGCTTGTTGGGCGCGCCATAGCCGATGATGGACCGACAGGCGATCATCGACGGGCGCGGGTCGCGCCGCGCCTCGGCAATCGCATCGGCGATTTCGGTGGGGTTGTGTCCGTCGCAGGCCAGCACATGCCAGCCCGCTGCGCGAAACCGCGCCATCTGGTCGGTCGATGTTGACAGATCGGTGTCACCGTCAATGGTGATCCTGTTGTCATCCCACATCACGATCAGATGCCCCAGCCCCAGATGGCCCGCCATGTCGATGGCTTCATGGCTGATGCCTTCCATCAGGCAGCCATCGCCGGCAATGACATAGGTGTAATGCTCGATCAGGTCGGGAAAGCGCGCATTTCCCAGCCGTTCCGACAGGGCAATACCCACAGCCGTCGAGATCCCCTGCCCCAGCGGGCCGGTTGTCACCTCGATGCCCTTGGCATGGCCAAACTCGGGGTGCCCTGCCGTGCGCGCGCCAAGCTGGCGGAAATTGCGCAACTGATCCATGTCCATGTCATCATAGCCCAGCAGATGGTTGATGGCATAAAGCAGCATCGACCCATGCCCCGCCGACAGCACGAAGCGGTCGCGATTGGGCCATTGGTCATCGGCCGGATCAAGCGTGACGAAACGGTTGAACAGAACCGTCGCCACATCGGCCATGCCCATCGGCATGCCCGGATGACCGGAATTGGCGGCCTGCACGGCATCCATTGCCAGGGCGCGCAGGGCATTGGCCATCTGGCGCTCGTTAACAGGGGTGGTCTGGATGTTCATCGGCGTGCCCTCCATCAGCGCAGCTTGCGTGCAGTTGTGACCAGCCGCTCCAGCAGCGGGGTCAGGATCAGTTGCATCGCCAGATCCTGTTTGTTGCCGGGAATGACGATGGAATTGGCGCGGGTCATCCACGACCCCTGGATCATGCTGGTCAGATAGGGAAAATCGATCCCGCGCGGGTTCTTGAAACGGATCACGACAAGGCTTTCATCCGCGGTGGGGATCCAGCGGGCAATGAAGGGGTTCGAGGTATCGACCACCGGCACGCGCTGGAAATTGATATCGGTCTCGGTGAATTGCGGGCAGATGCAGTTCACATAGGCATGCATCCGGCGCAGGATGGTGTCGGTCACGGCTTCGGTCGAATAGCCACGCTGGGAACGGTCGCGATGGATTTTCTGAATCCATTCCAGATTGATCACCGGCACCACGCCCACTTTCAGATCGGCCAGCGCCGCCAGATCCACCTGATCATTCACGACGCAGCCATGCAGCCCTTCATAAAACAGCAGATCGGCATCATCGCGAAACGGTGCCCAGGCGGTGAATTCGCCCGGCGGCACGCCATGGCGTTCTGATTCCTCTGCGTCATGGATGTAGTGGCGCGTGCGCCCCTTGCCGGTTTCACCGAATTCGCGAAACACGCGCTCCAGCTCGCCCAACTCGTTCGCTTCATAGGAAAAATGCGAAAAGGTGTAGTCCCCTTCAGCGTAGCGCCGTTCCAGTTCGGCGCGCATGTCATTGCGGTTGAAGCGGTGAAATGCGTCCCCCTCAATCGAAACCGCGCTCACGCCTTCGCGGCGGAAAATCTGGTCGAAAGTGCCCTTGACGGTCGAGGTGCCGGCACCCGACGACCCAATGACCGATATGATCGGGTATTGCTTGCTCATCTCATCTCTCCGGGAAAAATCAGGCGCGGAACAGCCCGCGTTCGCCAAACAGCGCGGAAACCTCGCTTGCAGGCAGATCATAATAGGTGGCCACCCGCCTGACCTTGTTGGCAGAGCCGAAGACAAAGGGCGTGCGTTCATGCAGGGCTTTGGGCGTGCGATCCAGGATCGGCAACTGGCCATCACTGGCCCGCCCGCCTGCGCCTTCGATCAGATGGCCGATGGGACCGCATTCATAGACCAGCCGCAAGCGGCCCTGCGCATAACCCTTGCGGTTGTCACCGGGATAGAGGAAGATTCCCCCCCGCGACAGGATGCGATGCGTTTCCGCGACCAGAGAGGCGATCCAGCGCATGTTGAAATCGCGCCCCAGCGGCCCTTCGGACCCGGCCAGACGGTCATCGATATAGGCGCGGATCGGCGCGGGCCAGTGACGGTAATTCGAGGCATTGATCGCGTATTCGCTTGATTCGACCGGGATCGATGCAACTGCGCCAAGGCTGCGAAACTGGCCGACATCGGGGTCCAGCACATATTTGACTGTCGCCCCCTGCCCCACGCGCAGCATCATGCAGCATTGCGGGCCATAGATCATGTAGCCAGAGGCCAGCAACTCGCGCGCCGGACGCAGCACGCTGGCTTCGCCAGTATCGGCGGCGGGGTAGATGCCGAAAATCGTGCCGACCGAAACATTGGTGTCGATATTGGACGACCCGTCCAGCGGGTCGATCACCACGGCCAGACTGCCGCCCGCGTTCAACTCGATGACGATTTCCTGCTCTTCGGATGCAAAGAACCGCACCGCCGAGCCTTGCAGCGCATCGCGCGCCATGTCGTCGGAAATGACATCCAGTGCTTTCTGGGTATCGCCATCGGCATTGCTGCCTTCCTGGGCAGTGCCCAGCGCCTCTTGCAGCCCGCCGCGGGCAATGCGCGCGGCAAGCGCGGCTGCAAACCCGGCCAGACGCACCAGCGTGTCGGCCAGTTCGGCCGATGCGCCCTTGGGCAAGTAATCGATATGATTCAGCATGATGTCTCCTCCCATCATGCGACCGGTTCTTGCATTACCTGATATTTCATGAAATTGAATTATTTTGTATCTGCTTTAAGGAAAATCTAATCATGCGGATGGACAGCATTACCCTACGGCAGTTGCGCGCGCTTCTGGCCGTCGCGCAGCATCGCTCACTAACCGCCGCGGCCGAGGCAATGCACCAGACAACCCCTGCGATTCACAGCCAAATTCGTAAACTCGAAGCGCAAACCGGGCGCGCTTTGCTGCGCCGCGAAAGCGACGGGGCGGGCTTTGTGCTGACGCCATCGGGCGAAGCGGTTGCGCGCGCCGCAAGGCGGATCGAGGCCAATTTGTCGCAGGCAGAGGGCGACCTGCGCGCCATCAGCCGTGGTCTTCACGGCCATGTCCACCTGAGCGTGGTGTCAACCGCGAAATACTTCGCCCCGCTTCTGGTGCGCATGCTGCGCGATTCGCTGCCCCAGTTCGAGGTCAGCCTGCAAGTCGGCAATCGCGGGCAGGTGATTGCAGAGCTGGATCAGGGCGCCGCCGATCTGGCGGTGATGGGCCGACCGCCGCACAAGCCGCAGGTGATCCATGAACCGCTGGGCGCGCATCCGCATGGCATCATCGTGCCGCCCGACCACAAGCTGGCGCATACCGATGGCTTCGATCCTGCCCGCCTGCTGGACGAGGTGTTTCTGGCGCGCGAACAGGGGTCGGGCACGCGCGCACTGATGATCCGCTTTTTCGAACGTCTGGGCGAAGCGGCAGAGCCGCAGGTGATCGAACTCAGCTCGAATGAGACCATCAAGCAGGCAGTGATTGCCGGGCTGGGTATCGCGTTTCTGTCGCTGCATACAGTGCGCGATGAATTGCAGGCCGGGCGGCTGGTGGCGCTGCGCGGCATGGGTCTGCCGGTGATGCGGCAATGGTATCTGGTGCGCCCCGCCGATCAGCCGCCCAGCGCCGCGACCGAACGCGTCAGCGCGCAGATCATCGCGCTGGCAGGGGCGTATTTTCCGAAACTTGACGGCGAGGTGTGATAGGGTTTGGCACCATAGCCGCAGTGACCGCCTGGCGTCCTTTGCAGACGGTCGCGCCATAGCCCCCCGCGCGCAAACACGGCGCGCTGCGCGGCGGCCACGACCCTCGGGCCAAACTGGGCAACGCCCGAACCGCGTCACAGGACCGATGATCGCTTCGTCCAGCAAAAACTGCCATCAACGCCTGATCGCAGCCACAGCAAACCCCGCCCGGCGATCAAACACCCCCTACCCCGTCAGCGCCGCATAAAGCGCGGGCAGGCGTTCGGGCAGGCGTTCGACTTTTTCGACGATCTGCACATTGCGCGGCCCGAAAATCCGCTGCGCATAGGCATCGGCGCCGGGATCAAGCGTCAGGCAGAAGGGCGTGATGCCCTTTTGGGCCGCTTCCTCGACCGCGCGGCGGGCATCGGCGCGCAGATAAAGCGGATCGCGCACATCGATATCGGCGGGCGCGCCATCGGTGATCACCAAAAGCAGCCGCCGCGTCGCGCGTTGTTGCGCCAGAAGCTGGCTGGCATGGCGGATCGCCGCGCCCATGCGGGTTGAAAGCTGCCCCTCGGCCCCCATGACCCGCGCCTTGGCCCCCTGCGCCCAGGGCTGGTCGAAATCCTTGAAGCGCTGATAGAAGACCTGCGCGCGCCCGTCAGAACAAAACCCATGCACCGCAAACGGGTCGCCCACGCGGTTGATCGCCTCTGACACCAGCACCGTGGCCGCGCGCGTCAGATCCAGCACGGTCTGGCCGCTGGCGGTGGGGTCATTGGTCGATTCCGACAGATCGAGCAGCACCATCACCGCCGTGTCGCGCAGATTGAGCACACGGCGCATCATTACCCGCATATCGGGTTGGCTGCGCAACCTTCGGTCAATCGCGGCGGCCACGGCGGCGTTGATATCCAGATCATCGCCATCTTCCAGCTTGCGGATGCGGCTGACGCCTTGCGGGCGCATCGCTTCCAGCCGGTGGCGCAGGCGTTCCATCACATCGCGATGCGCGTGCAGGATCGCATCGGCCAGTTCCGGGTTGCCCGCCCGCGCGCGCTTTTCCAGCACTGTGACCCAGGCCGGGCGCATCATCTGGATGCTGTGGTCGAACTCGTCATAGAACACCGGCGGGGCGACGGGTTCGCGACCCTCGCGTTCATTGAAGCTGATGCCGTCATCATCGAACAGCTCATTGGCCTGCACCCAGATTTCCTGCGCGTCATCGCCTGCGGTTTCGACCTCGACTTCGTTCACCATCTCCATGACCGAGACATATTTGCGGGTCTGGGCAGGTGCGGCGGCGATGCTGTCAAACTCCAGCGATTCGTACTCCCACAGGATGCGGTTGTCGCAGCGATAGGGGCAGGACGGCCGGTCACGCCAGACAGAGAACGGCTGATCGCGCAACCGGTCAGCCAGCGCAAGACCCAGATGGCGCGCGGCAGTGGCATCTGCAAGATCGATCGCGGCAAAGCCCGCCACGGCCCAGTCGGACAAAGCGTCTTCGCCCTGCCCCAATAGCAGCGCCCGCGCAATGCGGTCAAACTGCCCGGCCATGCCGACAGCGGTTTCGGTGTGAAACCCCGCCCACAACTCGCGCAGGCGCGGGAAACGGGCAATGGCCAGCGCTTCGGTACGGGCATCTTCGATCAGCCCGATACAGGTCATTTGCAGCGCGTTCAGCCCCTCGCCCTGATGCGCCTGATCCAGCGCCGCCAGATGGGCGGCCAGATGGGCGATCTGCGCACGATAGAGGTCCAGCGCAGGAATGCCCGCCCAGTCATCCAAGGCATCGGGCAGAAACAGGGTGTAGCCTTCTAGATAGGGTTGCAGCCCCGCGCGGGTGTCGAAATCGCCTGCGGTCGGGGCCATCACGAAATCGCGCCCCCAAAGCGCGCGCAGATACATGCCAAGGCGGCGCTGCACATCAATGAACAGCGTGCCCTTGCGTTCGCGCTTCAACACGGCGCGCGATTCCTCGCTGCCCAGGCTGAAATAGCGCTCCAGCTCGGGGTAGTCGGTGCGATGCGCCTCTGCCCCCCAATCGGCCCAGCGGCGCAAGCCCCCCAGCGTCAGCACATCCAGCAATTCGCCCAGATGCTCCAGCATCGGGCGGATGCCACGCGGCGCGCGCGCCAAAAGATGTTCCAGAAAGCGCAGATAGCTGCGAAACAGCGCGGCATCGCCCAGGCGGCGCGCGGCAATCGGGGCCGTGGCGACGATACGTTCGATCACTGCACCCGAAGTGCGCGAGGCAAAGCCCGCGCAAAGCGTGGCAAATTCGGCCAGAATATCCTCGCCCAGATCGCGGGCTACTTGCGGCGCGGCCTCGATCCAGGCCAGCACCAGCGCCTCGCCCCGGCCCAGCCGGTGCAACCCGCCCACGCCGCGCAGCCATGTGTCCAGCCCCCGCGGTGACAGCCTGCGCCGCGCATCAGGCAGGGTCGCGGCCAGCGCCGGGTGCAGGGCGGGCGGCAGTTCCTGCGCCAGATCGGCGTGATCCGGCGGCAGGAGCGCGGCCAGATCAGAACCAGGTTGCGACAGCGGCATCGAGAGCATCGCGCATATCCGGGTCATCCGTGATCGGGCGCGTCAGCGCCATCGAACAGGCGGCGCGGGGCGCGACCCCGGCCACCATCAGCCGCGCGGCATGGATCAGCATGCGGGTGGACAAACCTTCGTCCAGACCATGCCCTTTGAGATTGCGCGCCCGCACGCCGATCTCGACCAGCTTCGCCGCTGTATCGGTATCAAGGCCGGATTCATGGGCGATGATCTCGGTCTCGATCGCGGCATCAGGCCAGGTGAAATCCAGCGCACCGAAGCGTTGCTTGGTCGATTGCTTGAGATCTTTCATCAGCGACTGGTAGCCGGGATTGTAGCTGATCACCAACAGGAAATCGGGATGCGCGCGCAACAGCTCGCCCTTCTTTTCCAGCGGCAGCACGCGGCGGTCATCGGTCAGCGGGTGGATGACAACGGTCGTGTCCTGACGCGCCTCGACCACCTCGTCCAGATAACAGATCGCGCCGTGGCGGGCAGCGTATGTCAGCGGGCCGTCCTGCCAGCGCGTGCCATCGGCATCCAGCAGGAAGCG
Source organism: Paracoccaceae bacterium (assembly GCA_020832655.1). GTDB lineage: Bacteria > Pseudomonadota > Alphaproteobacteria > Rhodobacterales > Rhodobacteraceae > Roseinatronobacter. The sequence goes on along the minus strand of JAFIEF010000009.1, from coordinate 61,908 downwards.
GCCCACCAGATCAGAGGCGGTCATGTCTTCGTTGCAGGCCACCGTAACCAGCGGGCGGCCCAGCTTCCAGGCCATATGTTCGACAAAGCGGGTCTTGCCACAGCCGGTCGGCCCTTTCAGCATCACCGGCATGCGCGCAGCCCATGCGGCGTTGAACAAGTCCACCTCGTCAGCGACAGGGCGATACCACGGCTCGGCCGGGATCAGGTGATCGGAAATCGTATTATCCATCTGGGTCATGGCGACACCATCCTGAAAACAAGAGAGGCAAGCGCCCCAGAGCGCACGGGCGGGTGGGTGGGTGTGCTCTGGGGCGCTTGCAGGCTTGCGCGCAAACCGCCGGTCAGACCGGCGTGCCGCGATAGACGACCATATTGGCGCCCTGGCTTTGGGTGAAATTATTATAGCCCAGCAGCCGCACATGATTGTCGGGATTGGCCGCGTGGCAGGCTTCCAGCTCGGCGAGGATCGCATCGACATCAGTTTCGCCGAACATGGGCAGTTTCCACATATACCAGTAATTCGACATCGCGAATTGCGGCTCGGTATGTTCGATGGCCGGGTTCCAGCCATTCTGGACGATCCATTCCACCTGCGCGCGGATCTGTTCCTTGGTCATTGGCGGCAGGTAGGAAAACGTGCCCATCTTGCGGCTGGCAGGATCGGACAGGCGGGAGTGGTAGTCTTGAACGCTCATGGGTTTTGTCCTTGTGTCTGGCGGGGATGAGGGGCGCTGCCCCTCTTGGGCCTGCGGCCCAATTCACCCCGGAGTATTGGTGGCAAGATGAAGATCAGCGGTGCTGCACATCGAGCTTGTCGACGGTGTCGAACTCGAACTTGATCTCTTTCCAGGTTTCCATCGCGATTTTCAGCTCGGGGCTGTGTTCTGCGGCCTTGAGCAGAATGTCCTTGCCTTCGCGCTCCAGCTCGCGGCCCTCGTTGCGGGCCTGCACGCAGGCTTCCAGCGCGACACGATTGGCAGCGGCACCGGCCGCATTGCCCCAGGGGTGGCCCAGCGTGCCGCCCCCGAACTGCAGCACCGAGTCATTGCCGAAGATCGACACCAGCGCGGGCATGTGCCACACATGGATACCGCCCGAAGCGCAAGGGAAGACACCGGGCATGGAGCCCCAGTCCTGATCGAAGAAGATGCCGCGCGAGCGGTCTTCCTTGACATATTTGTCGCGCATCAGGTCGATCCAGCCCAGTGTGGCCTCGCGGTCGCCTTCGAGCTTGCCGACAACAGTGCCCGAATGCAGGTGATCGCCGCCCATCAGGCGCAGCAGTTTCGTCAGCACGCGGAAGTTGATGCCGTGGTTCGGGTTGCGGTCGAGCACCGCATGCATGGCGCGGTGCACATGCAGCAGCAGGCCGTTGTCGCGGCACCATTTTGACAGCGAGTTATGCGCCGCCCAGCCCAGTGTCAGATAGTCCGACATGATGATCGGCGTGCCGATTTCCTTGGCGAATTCGGCGCGCTGGAACATGTCCTCGACAGTGCCGGCAGTGACGTTCAGGTAATGCCCCTTGCGTTCGCCGGTTTCGGATTCGGCCTTTTCGATGGCCTCCTGGCAGAACAGGAAGCGGTCGCGCCAGCGCATGAAGGGCTGCGAATTGACGTTCTCGTCATCCTTGGTGAAGTCAAGACCGCCACGCAGGCATTCATAGACCGCGCGGCCATAATTCTTGGCCGACAGCCCCAGCTTGGGCTTGATCGTGCAGCCCAGAAGCGGGCGGCCATATTTGTCCAGCTTGTCGCGTTCGACATGAATGCCATGCGGCGGGCCAAAGCAGGTCTTCACGAACCAGATCGGGAAGCGGATATCTTCGAGGCGCAGCGAGCGCACCGCCTTGAAGCCGAACACATTGCCCACCAGCGAGGTGAAGACATTGACGACCGAGCCTTCTTCGAACAGATCCGCCGGATAGGCAATGAAGGCATAAAATGCCTCGTCATGGCCAGGCACATCCTCGATCCGGTAGGCGCGACCCTTGTAGTGGTCAAGATCGGTCAGAAGGTCAGTCCAGACCGTGGTCCAGGTGCCGGTCGAGCTTTCGGCGGCAACGGCGGCGGCGGCTTCCTCGCGCGATACGCCCGCTTGCGGGATGACCTTGAAGCAGGCCAGAATATCGGTTTCCTTGATGGCGTAGTCCGGCTCCCAATAGGTAGCGCGATATTCCTTGACGCCAGCATCATAGGTCTTGCGGATTTGTTCGTTCATCTCTGCCCCTCCTCCGGCATGTGATTACCGGGGCTGTTATGCCAAGAGCTTGCTATAATCAGAAATCGTTTGTTTTTAGTTTTGGAATAGACGATCATCTATTCATGAGATACACGCTGCGCCAGCTTCAGGTCTTCACGTCAGTCGCAGAGCATCTGTCCTACACGGCAGCGGCCGAGGCGTTGCATCTGACCCAGCCCGCAGTTTTCGCACAGGTGCGGCAGTTGGAAACCCAGATCGGCGAGGCGCTGATCGAACGGGTGGGGCGCCAGCTCGTCATCACCGAAGCCGGGCGGCTGGTCTTGCAGAGCGCGGCCAGCATCCTGGCCGAGGTGGCGCGGCTGGAGGCCGGTGTCGACGCGCTGCGCGGGCTGAGCGCGGGCAGGCTTGATCTGGCCGTGGTCTCGACCGCGAAATACACCCTGCCGCGGCTGATCGGGCCGTTCAGCAAGGCCCATCCCGATATCGACATCCATCTGACAGTGGGCAATCGCAGCGAATTGCTGGACCGCTTTGCCAGCCAGCGCGACGACCTTTACATCCTTGGCGCAGTCCCCGCAGAGATCGCGGCAGCGCATGTCATCTTGTCGCCGAACCCGATCGTGGTGGTGGCCGCGCCCGACCACCCCCTGAGCAATGCGCGCGTAATATCGCTGGAGGATCTGGCCGGTCATCCAATGATCCTGCGCGAAACCGGCTCGGGCACCCGCCGCGCAGCCGAGGCGCATTTTGCCGAAGCCGGCGTCACGCTGTCGGTGCGCCATGAATTCGGGGCCAATGAGGCCGTGAAACAGGCCGTCATGGCCGGGCTGGGGCTTGCCGTGTTGTCGCGCTGCACGGTCGAGATGGAGCTTGCCCACGGCTATCTGGTCGAACTGGCGGTGACAGGCTTCCCGCTGGATCGCCATTGGTCTCTTGCGTGGAACCGGGGGCGCACGCTGTCCTTCGCCGCGCGGGCCTTGCGCAGCAAGCTTCTGGACGATGGCGGAAACCTGTCAGCCTGACCGGGCCACCATCGCCGGGGCGGCATGCGTCGCTTCACCCAGGATGCGCGACCTATCGGGCGTCGCGCAGCACAGCTTCGCTATGGGCGGACATCCATTCATCCAGTTGGGTGCCCTGTCCGGCATTCAGCCGCAAACCCAGCTTGCTGCGCCGCCAGAGCACATCCTGCGCGTTGCGCGCATATTCACGGGTCATCAGCCAGATGATTTCGGCCTCGGTCAGGGTTGCGCCAAAATCCTTCCCCAGATCGGCGGCACTTCTTGCCTTCGCCAAGATCAGCCGCGCCTCGGTGCCATAGGCGCGCACCAGACGGCGCGCCCAGTACTCGCTTAGAAACGGGTAGTCGCGCCGCAGATCCGCCACCAGCGCCGCCACGCCATCATGTCCGAAATTGCCCCCCGGCAGCGCGACACAAGCGGTCCATTTCCCCTTCGCCAGCGGCATCACCGTGCCGATCTTGTCCAGCGCGGCCTCCGCCAGCCGCCGATAGGTGGTGATCTTGCCACCAAAGATGTTCAGAACCGGCGCGCCCGCGCTGTGGTCGATCTTCAGTGTATAGTCGCGCGTCGCCGCGGTGGCCGAACTGGCCCCGTCATCATAAAGCGGGCGCATGCCGGAATAGCTCCATACGACATCATCGGCGGTGACAGGGCGCTTGAAATACTGGCTGGCAAAACTGCACAGATAGTCGCGCTCCTCATCCGTGCAGACCGGCGCGCGCGACGGGTCATCATGTTCGGCATCGGTGGTGCCGAGCAGGGTGAAATCCTGCTCGTAAGGAATGGCGAAGATGATCCGCCCATCCGTGCCCTGAAAGAAATAGCATTTGTCATGATCATAAAGCTTGCGCGTGACAATATGGCTGCCGCGCACCAGCCGCACGCTTTCGCGACTGTTGAGCCGCAGCTTGCCGTGGATCACATCACCCACCCAGGGGCCGGCTGCATTGACCAGCATTTTCGCGCGCAGCGTCTTCGTTTCATCTTCGGTCTGGACCGCAACCTGCCAAATGCCGTCCTTGACCACCGCCGCGACCACTTCGCTGCGGGTATGGATGCGCGCCCCGCGCGCTTCTGCATCGCGCGCATTCAGCACTACCAGCCGCGAATCCTCGACCCAGCAATCGGAATATTCATAGGCTTTCGCAAAGCGGTCCTGAAGCGGCGCGCCCTCTGGCGCGCCTTGCAGCGCCAGTGTGGATGTACCCGGAAGGATCTTCCGCCCGCCCAGATTATCGTAAAGGAACAGACCCAGCCGGATCAGCCAGGCCGGACGCCGCCCTTTCATCCAGGGCATGACCCATGACAGCAATTTCGAGCTGGGCGTGTCGTTTTCGAACCGCATGCCCTTGTGATAGGGCAGCACAAACCGCATTGGCCAGGAAATATGCGGCATCGCGCGCAGCAGGGTTTCGCGCTCGATCAGCGCCTCGCGCACCAGCCGGAACTCAAAATACTCCAGATAGCGCAACCCGCCGTGAAACAGCTTGGTCGAGGCTGAAGAGGTCACGCTGGCCAGATCGCCCTTTTCGCACAACACCACCGACAGCCCACGCCCCGCCGCATCGCGCGCAATACCGCAACCATTGATGCCCCCGCCAATGATCAGCAGATCATGAAGCGGGGATGTGGCGAGGTCGGGTTGGGTCATGGGCAGCCTATGCAACTGAAGGTATCGCTCGACATCGGAGTAGTCGTGATCGTCCCGATTTCGCAACGAAAACAAGCGAACATTTTATCCAACTGATATTGCCTGTTTTTTGTTAACATGGCACTCAAGATATCGCGATTTCGCGCATAACGAACATGACCGCGAGAGTTCCATGCCGAATCACACACACCCGGCGGCCGCCGCGCAACCCGCGCGTCATGCCGCGATCATGCAACTGGCGCGCCGATTTGGGCGTGTCGAGACTGACCCGCTGGCCGCGCGTTTCGGCGTCACGGTCCAGACCATCCGGCGCGACCTGACCATGCTGGACCAGCAGGGCAAGCTGCAACGCGTGCATGGCGGCGCGATCCTGCCCTCGACCGTGGCCAATATCGGCTATTCGGACCGGCGCGACCTGAACGAAGACGGCAAGGCCGCGATTGCGCGGGCTGTGGCGCGTGACATCCCCAATGGCTGCGCGCTGTTTCTGAATATCGGCACCACCACCGAGGCCGTGGCACGCGCATTGCTGGGGCACCGCGACATCATGGTGCTGACCAACAATCTGAATGTCGCCAATATTCTGGTCGAGAACCCGAATTGCGATATAATCGTCGTGGGCGGCTTGCTGCGCCGCACCGATGGCGGGCTGGTGGGCAGTGTCACCACTCAGGCCATCGCGCAGTTCAAATTCGATCTGGCGGTAATTTCTTGTTCAGCGCTGGATGAAGATGGCGACATGCTGGATTTCGACATTCAGGAAGTCGGCGTCAGCCAGAGCATCCTGAAACAGGCCCGACGCAGCTTTCTGGTGGCAGATCATTCCAAATTCCGCCGTCGCGCGCCCGCCCGGATCGGGTCGCTGGCGCAGATCGATGGCTTCTATACGGACGCGCCCCTGCCCACAGGGCTTGCCACTGCGTGCAGCGGGTGGGGAACAGCCGTGATCCTTGCCGGATCAGAGTGAAGACCAGCAAATCGCGCCGTCGGCCCATCGCAAGCGCGATCACCGGCAATAGGTTCAGGGCTGGCGCAGATCGGGCGGCGTCGCCTCCTCGCGCAGCGCGGCCACCAGCGCGTCTAGCGCCTGCGTCTCGGTGCGGTTTTCGCCAAGGCGGCGCACGGACACTGTGCGCTCTGCCACTTCGCGTGCGCCGATGGCCAGGATCACCGGCACCTTGCCCACTGAATGTTCGCGCACCTTGTAGTTGATCTTTTCATTGCGCAGATCGAGTTCGGCGCGCAGCCCCGCCGCTTGCAGCGCGGCCACCACCTCGCGGCAATACTCGTCAGCCTCTGACACGATAGAGGCCACAACCACCTGACGCGGGGCCAGCCACAGCGGCAGACGGCCTGCGAAATTCTCGATCAGGATACCGATGAAACGCTCGAACGACCCCAGCACTGCACGGTGCAGCATGACGGGGCGGTGTTTTGCACCATCGGCCCCGATATAGGTGGCATCCAGCCGCTCTGGCAGCACGAAATCCACTTGCAGCGTGCCGCATTGCCAGTCGCGGCCGATGGCATCGGTCAGCACGAATTCCAGCTTCGGGCCATAAAACGCGCCCTCGCCGGGGTTTTCCTCATAGGCATAGCCTGCCGCTTCGGTTGCAGCGCGCAGCGCGCCTTCGGATTTGTCCCAGACCTCGTCACTGCCCGAGCGCGTCTCTGGCCGGTCGGAAAATTTCACGCGAAATTTCTCGAACCCCAGATCGCGATAAATACCCGACAGGAATTCTATGAAGCGTTTGGTCTCTGCCTCGATCTGATCCTCGGTGCAGAAGATATGCGCGTCATCCTGCGTGAAGCCGCGCACGCGCATGATCCCGTGCAGCGCGCCCGAGGGTTCATAGCGGTTGCACGACCCGAATTCGGCCATGCGCAAGGGCAGGTCACGATAACTTTTCAGCCCGACATTGAAGATCTGCACATGGCAGGGGCAGTTCATCGGCTTGAGCGCGTTCACCGCCTTTTCGCGCGCGTGGTCCTCGTCCACCTCGACGATGAACATATGCTCCTGATACTTGTCCCAGTGGCCCGAGGCTTCCCAAAGCTTGCGATCCACCACTTGCGGGGTGTTGACCTCGACATAACCGCCGCGGCGCTGCTGGCGGCGCATGTAATCCTGCAGGCTGGTATAGATCGACCAGCCATTTGGGTGCCAGAACACCTGCCCCGGCGCTTCTTCCTGCATGTGGAACAGATCCATCTCGCGCCCCAGCTTGCGGTGGTCGCGCTTGGCGGCTTCTTCCAGCATGGTCAGATGGGCCTTCAGATCGGCGCGGTTCTTGAAGGCCACACCATAGATGCGCTGCAGCATCGGGCGGGTGTTGTCGCCCAGCCAATAGGCACCGGCAATCGACATCAGCCTGAAGGCATCGCCCGGCACCTGTCCGGTATGTTGCAGATGCGGGCCGCGGCACAGATCCTGCCAGTGCCCATGCCAGTACATGCGCAGCGGTTCGCCTTCGGGGATGCGCTCGATCAGCTCTATCTTGAACGGCTCGCCTGCATCCTTGTAATGCTGAATCGCGCGGGCGCGGTCCCAGATTTCGGTGCGCACCGGCTCGCGCGCATTGATGATCTCGCGCATCTTCGCCTCGATCAGCGCCAGATCTTCGGGTACGAAAGGCTCTGCGCGGTCGAAATCATAAAACCACCCCTTGTCGCGCACCGGGCCGATGGTGACTTTCACATCCGGCCAGATCTCTTGCACCGCGCGGGCCATGATATGGGCCAGATCATGGCGGATCAGTTCCAGCGCCGGTTCGTCATCCTGCATCGTATGAATGGCGATGCGGGCATCATCATGGATCGGCCATTGCAGATCCCAATGCGCGCCGTTGACGCTGGCCGAAATCGCCTTTTTCGACAGGGATCTGGAAATGCTTTCGGCCACTTGTGCAGGCGTCACACCGGCATCATAGTCGCGTGCATTGCCATCGGGAAAGGTCAGGGAAATCTGGGCCATTGGCCGGTCCTCGTCATTTTGGCGCCCACGGAACGCCCGGTTGCGGGTTATTTATGCGCCATGTGCCGGGTACGACGGGCGATGTCAAGGCGCGCATCCCCTGTCAGGCAGCGGCAGGGGGTATCCATCTGCCCGCGCGCCAGATCTGCATCGCATCGCCGCCCAACGCTTGGGTCTGCACAAGTTGGAATTGCGGCGCATCGGCCAGCGCGGCCAGCGCCAGCGGGCCGACCCCTGCGCGCCCTTCTGCCCCGATCAGCTTGCCTGCGCAAAACACCACCAGCTCATCCACCAGCCCTGCGCGCAGCAGGCTGGCCGCCAGCGCGCCGCCACCTTCGCAAAAGACCCGCGTAATGCCCTTGCCTGCCAGCACACGCATCATGGCGCGCGCACCCAGCGCACCCTCTGCCGCCTGATCCACCGCCAGCAATTGCGCCCCGCGCAGTTGCCACGCATTGCGCTGATCCTGCGGCGCGCCCGCGCCATGCAGCAGCCAGACCGGCCCCTGCCCCGCGCTTTCGCCCAGCCGCGACGGCAGCGGCAGATCCAGCCCGGCAGAGGCCACCACCCGCACCGGCTGATGCGCCACGCCCAAGCCCCGGATCCGCAGATCGGGGTCATCCGCGCGCGCTGTGCCGCCACCCACCAGCACCGCATCATGACGCGCGCGCAAGGAATGGACTGCGCGGCGCGCCGCTGGTCCGGTGATCCAGCGGCTTTCGCCGGTGGCCGTGGCGATGCGCCCGTCCAGCGTCAGCGCCAGTTTCAGTGTCAGCCAGGGCCGCGCTTCACTGACGCGCAGCAGAAAACCCGCATTGGCCAGCCGTGCTTCGGCGGCCAGCACCCCTTCGACCACCGTGACCCCGGCGGCGCGCAAAGCGGCATGGCCGCGCCCGGCCACGCGCGGGTCCGGGTCGGTCAGGCCCGTGACCACGCGGGCCACGCCTGCGCTGATCAGCGCATCGCAGCAAGGCGGGGTCTGGCCGTGATGGGCGCAAGGTTCCAGACTGACATAGGCCGTGGCACCGCGCGCATCGCAGCCGCGCAGGGCCATGACCTCTGCATGGGGGCGGCCACCCGGCTGGGTCCAGCCCCGCGCCAGCACCTGCCCCGCGCGGGCGATGACGCAGCCCACTGCTGGGTTGGGCCACACCTGACCCAGCCCGCGACGACCCAGCGCGATGGCCAGCCGCATGAACCGATCATCGCCGCAGCTGTCCAAATCTCAATCTGCCGGTTTCGGCTCGGGCCGCAATTCCGAGACGAATTTGTCGAAATCATCGGCCTCCTGGAAATTCTTGTAGACGCTGGCGAAGCGGACATAGGCAACCGTGTCGATGCGGGCCAGCGTTTCCATAACGATCTCGCCAATCACCTTGGACGGGATGTCGGTATCCCCCATCGATTCCAGCCGCCGCACGATGCCCGAAATCATCTGGTCGATGCGCTCATGCTCGATCGGCCGTTTCTGCATCGCAATGCGGATCGAGCGTTCCAGCTTCTCGCGGTCGAAGGCTTCGCGGCGCCCATTGGATTTCACCACCACCAGGTCACGAAGCTGCACGCGCTCATAGGTGGTGAACCGCCCCCCGCATGCCGGACAGAAACGCCTGCGCCGGATCGCGCCGTGATCTTCGGCGGGCCGTGAGTCTTTGACTTGCGTATCGGTATTGCCGCAGAACGGGCAGCGCATGACCTCTCCCTCGGGTTTGTTTCTGTCCCTGACCCAAAGACTATAGGCAAACCGCGATCTGTTGGGTAGCCGGAAACGCCTGCCACCAGATACTGGCATCGCGCTGTTGCATGCAAGACTCAGCGGCGCGGCGCGCGTGGAGGCTTCACTCTGCGCAATCCGGCGGGCAGAACCGGCCTATTGCGTGACGATCACCCGTGTCTGGTCCATCCCCTCGGCACGGACCAGTTCGAACAACACCCGCGCATTCTCCGGGTGCAGCCGCACGCAACCGGCAGAGGCCGGGCGCCCCAAGCGGCTGATCTGGTCAGTGCCGTGAATGGCATAATGCCCCGAATAGAAGATCGAAAAGGGCATTGGCGCATTATTGTAGCGCGAGGAACGGTGATTGCGCGACAGCCATTGCGGTCGCCAATCGCCCATCGGGGTGATCTTGCCCGCCCGCGCGGTCGAGACCGGCCATTCATGCACCAGCTTGCCGTGATGATAGACATGCATCACCTGTTCGCTAAGGCTGACACGCGCCACGATCCTGTCCGCCTGCGCCGATGTAGCCCACAGCCCTACCCCAACCATCAGCGCCAATGCGCCCAATATGACCCGCATCATACCATCCCCCGGAAATAACGTATTGATCTGTTGCAGCAGCAGATCTGCAATTGCGCCGCGCGCAGCGATTCGAGTCAAGCCCTTCATGGTTGCGCCGCGGGTGCGGCAGCAGCGCCTCTTGCCCTTGGCGCAATCTGGTGGCACTAGGCGGGCATGAGCATGGACAAGAAACTGGCCCTGATCACCGGGGCATCGCGTGGCCTGGGCGCGGCCCTGGCCGAAGAACTGGCCGCACAGGGCTGGCATGTCATTGCCGTGGGGCGCACTTTGGGCGCGCTGGAAGAGCTGGATGACCGCATTCAGGCCAAGGGTGGCAGCGCCACGCTGGCGGCGCTGGATATCACCAATGATGACGCCATGCGTCATCTGTGTCGTGATATCCATGACCGCTGGGGGCATCTGGATCTATGGGCGCATACCGCCATTCACGCCCCGCCCATGACGCCTGCCGATCATGTCATGCTGAAGGACTGGGACAAATGCGTGGGCATCAACATGCGCGCGACGGGCTTTCTGCTGACCATGATCGCGCCACTTCTGGCAGCAGCCGCAGATCGGGGCACGGCACTGTTTGTCGATGACCCCGTTGCAAGCGGCAAGTTCATGGGGGCTTATGGCGCGTCAAAGGCGGCGCAGATGGCGCTGGCGCGCGCCTGGGCTGCGGAAAGCGTCAGGACCGGACCGCGCGTTTTGGTCGAGCCTTGCGCGCCCATGCCCACCGCCACGCGCGCGCGGTTCTTCCCCGGCGAAGATCGCAACAGCCTGACGCCCTGCCGGCAAGAGGCCGCGCGGCTGGTGCAATTGCTGGCACAAGATCAGGATTGAGGCGCAGTGCAACGCTGTTGCGCGCGGGCGCTATTCTTCGGCCTTCTCGGCCAGTAGCAGCCATTCCTCCTCGGCCGCGTCAAGCTTGGCCTGGCGTTCGGTCAGTGCCTCGGTCGCCTTTCGGAACTTCAATGGCGCGCTGTTGAACAGTTCCGGGTCGGACAGAAGCTCTGTCAGCTTCGCTATCTCTGCCTCCAGCCGGGAGATTTCATCGGGCAGCGCTTTCAGGCGATGCGCCTCGGTGAAACTCAGCCCCGGCTTGACCGGTTTGGCGGCGGGTTTCGCCGCGGGCGCTGGTTTGGGGGCAACCACACCGGCACGGGTCGGAGTGTCAGTTTTCGGACCTTGCGCCAGATAATCCGACCAGCCCCCCGCATACGCCGTGACCTTGCCCTGCCCTTCAAAGACCAGCGTGGTCGTGGCCACGCGGTCGATGAAGTCGCGGTCATGGCTGACCAGCAGCACCGTGCCGTCAAACCCGCCCAACACATCCTGCAACAGATCCAGCGTTTCGATGTCCAGATCATTGGTCGGTTCATCCAGAACCAGCAGATTGGCCGGTTGCGCCATGATCCGCGCCAACAAGAGCCGCGCCTTTTCGCCCCCTGACAATGACCGCACCGGCGCGCGCGCCTGCGCTTCATCGAACAGGAATTCCTTCAGATAGCCCACCACATGTTTGGGTGTGCCGCGCACCATGACCTGATCGGCCTGCCCCGGCACCCGCATCAAGGGATCGCCGGTCAGGTTTTCCCACAGCGTGGCGCCAAGGTCCAGCTGTGCGCGGCTCTGATCGAACACCGCCATTTGCAGATTGGTGCCATGCCGGATATCGCCGCTATCGGGGGCTTCCTGCCCGGTGATCAGCCGCAACAGCGTGGTTTTTCCCACCCCGTTCGGGCCGATCATCGCCACACGGTCGCCGCGCATCACACGCAGGCTGAAATCACGCAGGATATGTTGGTCGCCATAGCTTTTGTTCACGCCACGCAATTCGGCCACCAGCTTGCCCGAGGGCGCGGCCTCTTCCAGTGCCAGCCCCGCCGTGCCCTGCCTGCGGATTTGCGCCGCACGTTCGGCACGCAGCGCTTGCAGCGCGCGCACCCGGCCCTGATTGCGCTTGCGCCGCGCGCTGATGCCTTCGACCGCCCAGCGCGCTTCGGACCTGATCTTGCGGTCCAGCTTGTGGCGGGCAAGGTCTTCTTCGGCCCAGACCTGTTCGCGCCAGTCTTCGAACCCGTCAAACGCACCCTCGCGCCTGCGCATCTGCCCCCGGTCCAGCCACAGCGTTGCCCGCGCCAGCGCGCGCAGAAAGGCGCGGTCATGGCTGATCAGCACATAGCTTGCGCGGGTTTCGCGCAGCCGCGCTTCCAGCCAGCCGATTGCCGTGATGTCCAGATGGTTGGTCGGCTCATCCAGCAGCATCAGTTCGGGCGCTTCCGCCAGAAGCCTGGCCAGCGCCGCGCGCCGCCTTTCCCCACCAGAGGCCCGCGCCGGGTCAAGGCCGGGGTCGAAATCCAGCCCTTCGGCGGCGATGTCGAGCTTGTAATGCTCGGCCATGTCTAGGCTCTGGGTGGCGTAATCGCCCAGCGTGGCAAAGCCTGCGAAATCGGGGTCTTGTTCCATATAGCCGACGGTCACGCCAGGCGCGAGCGAGCGGGTGCCGCTATCGGCCTCGACCAGTCCGGCCATCATTTTCAGCAGCGTGGATTTACCGCAGCCATTGCGCCCCACCAGCGCCAGCCGGTCGCCTTGCTGGATCACCAGATCCAGCCCGGAAAACAGCGCTGTGCCGCCATAAGTCAGGGAAATGTCGGAAAGCTGAAGCAGCGGTGCCTGTGTCATGGCCGCGATATATGGCAGGCGCGCGGTCAGGGAAAGGGCATCCTGCCATCAGCACATTGCTGACACCATCATTCTGCGGCCAGCGCCACGCTTCCCCCGGCACTGCGCCCGATCTGCACCAGATCACAGACAATGCGGTCCATCACCGCGCAGAAACTGTCGAAGTCGCGACTGGGCCGGATGCTGCGCTCTGACAGATACAACCCGCGATCAATCTCGATCTGCACGACATGATGACCGCTCGAAGGGCTGCCGTGACGCTGCGCGATATAGGCACCGGCAAAAGGTGCATTGCGCGCCACCTTGAACCCGGCGGCGGTGAACAGATCGGCCACCTGATCCGTGATATATGCCGAGGCCGATGCCCCGAAGCGATCCCCCAGAACGATATCGGGGCGCGCATATCGCGCCGGAAAGGACGTGTTCAGCTCATCGCGCGGCATGGAATGCATGTCAAACAGGATCGCACGCCCGAATCGTTCGCGGTGCTGGATCATCAATGCACCAAGCTGGGCGTGATAGGGGTGCCAGAAGCGGGTCAGCCGCGCCTCTGCCTCGGCGCGCGAAATCTTGCCGCGATAGATGGCCTTCGCCCCGGCCACCACGCGCGGGATAACCCCCAGCCCGGACAATACCCGCGCATTGGTCGGCGATTTCGGCAGGCCCGCGATCAGTTCCGGGTCCAGTTCGCTGGCGGCGCGGTTGTAATCGACATAGGCGCGCGGCACGCCGCCCAGCAGCACCGGTGCCCCGAAATCCGGCGCCTTGCGCAGGAACATGTCGACATAAGCATCTTCAGAAGAACGCAGCGTGATCTCATCCAGCACAGAGGCGTCCAGCAGCGCCCTTGGATAGACCCGACCGCTATGGGGCGAGGCAAAAATAACTGCACTTCTGGGCGCGGTGGCCGGGTGTAACTCGAATGCGTTCATTTGCCCGCCTGTCTGTTCGGAAATTCAGTATAGCGCGAATTTTTTAGCTTTCGAAAGCCCTTGATCCCGCCGCTGATTCTTTCTATATCCGCGCCAATGACGCGGTGTGCAGGCCGCGTCCCTTTTCGTTTGGGGCGCAGCATATCGCAGTTCAGGGCGCGTAGCTCAGTGGTAGAGCACTACGTTGACATCGTAGGGGTCACAAGTTCGAACCTTGTCGTGCCCACCATTCACCCCTGCTTTTCGGCAGGACAACCCTTAAAGGCGCATGCGCGCCGCGAACAGGAGATAGGCCGATGAAGGTCAGAAACTCGCTCCGGTCGCTCAAGCAGCGTCACCGCGATTGCCAGGTCGTGCGCCGCAAGGGCCGTGTCTATGTGATCAACAAGACGCAAAAGAAATTCAAGGCCCGTCAGGGCTAAGGATTTCCAGACCGGGATTTCATGATCCGCCCCGGATTTTCTGTCCGGGGCGGTTTTCATTCTGTATTGCGCGTGCATCAAACCGCGCGCGGCGCTGACAGGGCAACGCGGCCAGGGGGCGTTGCGCCTTATACCCCGCGCTGGCGCGCGCGCCACAGCGTGAACAGCCCTGCCCCCACCACCACCGCCGTGCCAAAAGCGACATTGCTGCGCAGCGATTCGTCAAATATCAGGATGCCCAGCGCCGCAGCAAAGGGCAGTTGCAGATAGGCGAAGGGCTGCACCGCGCTGGCCTCTGCGACCTCATAGGCGCGGATCAGCAGGAAATGGCTGAAGGCCGCAGTCATGCACAAAAGCCCCATCCACAGCCAGTCGCCCCGCGCCATCGGTTCCCAGAACCAGATGCCGATCAGGGTCATGGTCACGGCCCCGGCTGTGCCGGTCCAGAAGAAGCTGACCGCCGCGCTGTCGCGGCGCGCGGCATAGCGCGTCAGCAACCCGTAAAGCGCGAACATGAAGGCCGCGAGCAACGGCACCAGCGCGGCAGGCTGGAATACGCCAAAGCCCGGTTGCAGAATGATCAGCACACCCGCAAAGCCGATCCCGATCGCCGCCCAGCGCCGCCAGCCCACTTTCTCGCCCAGAACCGGGCCGGAAAGCGCGGCAATCAGCAGCGGATAGACCGCAAACACCGCATGGCTTTCGACCAGCCCCAGCAGAACGAAGGCGGTGACCATCACGCAGACCTCCAGCGCCAGCAGAACGCCGCGAAAGATCTGCAGCACCGGCTGACGGGTATAGGCCGCATTGCGCAAGCCCCCCGCCCTGCGCGCCGCCACCACGATCACGAAGCTGGCAAAGAACCAGTAGCGGATCATGATGATCATGAAGACATTGTATTCGCCCGCCAGATGCTGCGAGATCGCATCCTGCAAGGCAAAGATCAGCGCCGTGGCCGACATCAGCCAGATGCCCAGGCTGTTGTTTTGTGCAATCATCGCAAAACGCCGCAACTCATATGCCGCTTGCGCCCGAAGCCGGGCGGGCGGGTCACGTCAAACCCCGCAGCCCCCAGCGCGCGGCGGACATGACCTGCGGCGGTATAGGTAGCATAGCTGCCCCCCGGCGCTGTGTGGCGCGCGACCTCTGCCATCAGATCGGCGGACCATAATTCGGGGTTCTTGGCGGGCGAAAACCCGTCCAGATACCAGGCATCCGCGCAGCCTCGCCATTCGGGCAAGGTCTGGCGGGCGTCACCGATGATGATCTCTGCCGCGACCGGACCGATCTGAAACCGGCGCTGTCCTGCGCGCCATGCTGCCAGCAACGCGGTCGCATCCAGTTCGGGAAAACCCGCCAGCGCGCGGGCCATGTCATCACCGCTGATCGGGAATGCCTCGAAACTGGTGTAATGGATCGGGCCGGGATGCGCGGCCAGCGCCTGCGCGGTCGCCAGCAGGTTCAGCCCGGTGCCAAAGCCCAGCTCGGCAATGTGAAAGCCGGGGCGCGCACGCTCGGCAATCCGGTTGCCGCCAAGAAATACATGCCGCGTTTCCGCCAGCCCGTCGGCAAGCGAGAAATACGGGTCATCGAAGCGCGTGGCCACGGGTACCTGCCCGCCCTGCCATGTGACATCTGCGATCTGGTCGTTCATCCGGGCCTGCCTTAGAAGATGGACAAGTCATGCAGCCGCGCGAAAGGAATGGCAATGGCCGATATCACCATCATGGGGGCGGGTGCCTTCGGGCTGACGCTGGCCTATATCTGCGCCCGAAGGGGCGCGAAGGTGCATGTGATCGAGGCGCGGCATCTGGGCGCAGGATCCAGCGGCGGGCTGGTCGGCGCGCTGGCCCCCCATGTGCCGGAAAACTGGAACACCAAGAAAGCCTTTCAGCTAGAGGCGCTGCTGGCCGCTGAAAGCTTCTGGCAGGGTGTCGCGACAGCAGCGGGCAGTGATCCGGGCTATGCGCGCACCGGTCGCGTGCAGCCCGTGCCAGAGGGCAAGCTGGATCTGGCCCGCGCGCGCGCAGAGCAGGCGCGCAGCCTGTGGCAGGGTATGGCCGAATGGCGTGTCCTGCCTGCTGCGGATGCGCCGGGCTTGCCGCTTCTGGCCCCGTCGGGCTGGGTGATTCATGACACGCTCAGCGCAAGGCTGCATCCGCGCCGCGCCGGGCAGGCGCTGGCGCGCGCGGTGCAGAAGATGGGCGGGCAGATCAGCTTCGGGGCCACTACCCCCCCTGACGCGGCCAGCCCGGTCGTCTGGGCCACGGGCCATGAAGGGCTGGCCGCGCTGTCGGCTGATCTGGGCCGAGAGATCGGCAATGGCGTCAAGGGGCAGGCGGCACTTCTGGCGCATTCGGCCCCGGACATGCCGCAGCTTTTCGCCGACGGGCTGCATATCGTGCCCCATGCAGATGGCACAATCGCCATCGGATCGACCAGCGAACGCGAATTCGACACCCCCCACAGTGTGGATGGGCAATGCGATGTGCTGATCGCGCAGGCGCGTGCGGCCTGCCCGGCGCTGGCCGAGGCACCAGTGCTGGAACGCTGGGCCGGGGTGCGCCCGCGCGCGAAAAGCCGCGCGCCGCTTTTGGGGTGCTGGCCGGGGCGCGCAGGGCATTTCGTCTTCAATGGCGGCTTCAAGATCGGCTTCGCGCTGGCCCCGGACCTGGCCGCGATCATGGCCGATCTGGTGCTGGAGGGGCAGGAGCGTATTCCTGACGGGTTTGCAATTTAGCCCGATTGCGGGGCGCAGTCGCGGCAGTGCAGGATTCGGATTCGCAAACCGCAACATCGAATCACTCGCAAATTGCAGTTTGTCTGTGCTTGTCAGTGATCGGGCAGAAAAACATCTCAAATTCTACCTTTTCTTTGCATATTGCAAAGATTTATGTTTGCGTAACGCATTTTTTGCCGCAAATTGCCTAATTCTTGCCACAACCCAAAGCTAGTTTCGAAACATGGGCAGCAAAGATGCTGCGGGACATGAAACCAAGGTGACCAAGATGAGCTATAGACTGGATGTGATGCCCAAACGTGTTGCCGCAAATGATGCGATCCATGCTGGCCTGGCCTGTCTGGAAGACGCAACACATGAAGACGTGATGCTGCGCCGCCTGGATCATCTGGCGGCAGATATGGCCCGCGCCCTGCCGCGCACACCGGTATTCCGTCACTGACGCAATCAGGGCGCGCTGACAGCCCAACAGGCCGTATGGCGCGCTTTCAAAGCTTTGCGACTTCATCCTGAAGCGCCACAAACCTGCATATTTCTGTTTTCCCGCAATTCCGAACAGCGAAGGTGTCGCCACCTTCGCTGAAATTGTTTCAATGGAAATCCCGGCTGGGAAACAAGCGTTTGGCCTGTTCACGCGGATGGCGTGCCGCCGATACCGCCCCGGCCGCTTCGGTCGCGACAGGGCGGCGGGCTTCATCCCCGCGCCCCGCGCGCGCGCCGATCCCGGCCTGCCCCAGCCCGGACAGCCGCGCCGAGTGGTCCGCGATCTCTTCGGCGATAAGATGAATCACCGGGCCTTCGCGCTGCACCCGCCCGCGCACACGCAAGAGCCGCCCGCCGATCACCGCGCGGCGAAAGCGTTCATAAAGCCGGGGCCAGACCACGATATTGCTGACCCCGGTTTCATCTTCCAGCGTCAGGAATATCACGCCCGATGCGGTGCCGGGGCGCTGGCGGGTGATGACCAGCCCGCAGACCGACACCCGCGCCCCGGCCTGGACGCGCGGCAGGTCGGCATGGGCCACAAGCCCGTCCATATCAGGGCGGATCAGTTCCATCGGATGGGCGCGCAGGCTCAGGCGCAGCGACAGATAATCCTCGATCACCGCCTCGCCCAGCGTCATGGGCGGCAGGGTGACGTTCGGTTCTGCCAGCCCCTCGCCTTCCAGCCCCGCATCAAACAGCGGCAAGGGTCTGGGCGCGCGCAGGGCGCGCACTGCCCAAAGCGCCTCGCGCCGGGCAAGCCCCATACAGGCCATCGCATCGGCCTCTGCCAGACGCTCCAGCGCCGCCACTGGCAGGCCCGCGCGGCGCCACAGGCTTTCAGGATCGGGATAGCCATTGGCACGCGCCGCCACGATCCAGTCGGCATCTTCGGCGCGCAGCCCCTTGATCTGGCGAAAGCCAAGCCGCAGCGCCAGCTTGCCGTCAGGCCGCGCTTCCAGCGTGCAATCCCATGCCGAGCGATTGACCGAAACCGGCCGGATCTCGACGCCATGCTCGCGCGCATCGCGCACGATCTGGGCCGGGGCATAGAACCCCATCGGCTGGGAATTAAGCAAGGCACAGGCAAACGCCGCCGGATGATGGCATTTCAACCAGGCCGAGGCATAGACCAGCAAGGCAAAACTGGCGGCATGGGATTCGGGAAAGCCATATTCGCCGAACCCTTCGATCTGGGCGAAACAGGCGGCGGCAAATTCCGGCTCATAGCCGCGTTCCAGCATCCCCCCGATGAAGCGGTCACGAAAGCTGCCGATAGTGCCCATGCGCCTGAAGGTCGCAAGCGACCGGCGCAGCTTGTCGGCTTCTTCGGGGGTAAAACCCGCCGCGACCACCGCGATCTGCATCGCCTGTTCCTGAAACAGCGGCACGCCCAGCGTGCGTTCCAGCACACCGCGCAATTCGGGGCTGGGCAGATGCACGGGTTCTTTCCCCTGCCGCCGCCGGATATAGGGATGCACCATGCCGCCCTGAATCGGGCCGGGGCGGACAATCGCAACCTCGATCACCAGATCATAGAAAAGCCGCGGGCGCATCCGGGGCAGGAAATTCATCTGCGCGCGGCTCTCGACCTGAAACACGCCCACAGCATCGGCGCGGCAGAGCATGTCATAAGTGGCAGGGCACTCACGCGGCAGGGTTTCCAATGTGTGGCGCGACCCGCCATGCAGGGTGATCAGCTCAAAGCATTTGCGGATGCAGGTCAGCATGCCAAGGCTCAGCACATCAACCTTCAGGATGCCCAGCGCGTTGATGTCATCCTTGTCCCATTCGATGACCGTGCGCCCCGCCATCGCGGCGTTTTCGATGGGGCATAACTCATCCAGCCGCCCGCGCGTGATGACGAACCCGCCTACATGCTGCGACAGATGGCGCGGAAAACCGACCAGCGTATCGATCAATTGCATGGTCTGGCGCAGATGCGCGTTGTCGGGGTCCAGCCCCAGTTCGCGCAGCCGTTCCGGTGCCGGTGCGCCGCGCCTGCGGCCCCAATCCGACCCGCCCAGCGCGGCAATCACATCTGACGACAACCCCATCACCTTGCCCACCTCGCGCAATGCGGCGCGCGAACGGAAATGGGTCACCGTGGCGGTCAGCCCGGCGCGGTGGCGGCCATAGCGGTCATAGATGTGCTGGATCACCTCTTCGCGGCGTTCATGTTCGAAATCGACATCGATATCGGGCGGCTCGCCGCGGGCTTCGGACATGAAGCGTTCAAACACCATAGAGATGGTGTCGGGCGGTACTTCGGTAATGCCCAGAACATAGCAGATCACCGAATTCGCCGCCGATCCGCGCCCCTGACACAGGATACCGCGCGCGCGGGCAAATTCCACAATGTCATGCACTGTCAGGAAATAGGCAGCAAAGCCCAGATTGGCGATGATGCGCAATTCGCGCGCCACACGCGCGGCGATATCGGGCGATGGCCCCTGCGGATAGCGCCGCCACAACCCGGCCTGCACCAGCCGTTCCAGCCGACCCTGCGCGGCCTCGCCATTGGTGATTTCATCGGGGTATTCATAGGACAGCTCATCAAGGCTGAAGCTGCACCGCGCGGCAATCTCGACCGTGCGGCGCAGCGCGGCGGGCCAGCGGGCAAAAAGCCGCGCCATCTCTGCCCCCGATTTCAGACGGCGTTCGGCATTGGGCAAAGCATGGGCACCAAGTTTGGTGATGCGGCGGCCAAGGCGCAGACAACAAAGCAGATCGGCCAGCTTGCGACGCTGCGCGCTGTGCATCAGCACATCGCCCAGCGCAACCATCGGCAGCCCCACTGCCTGCGCCAGCGCCGCGCGCGCGGCCAGCCGCGCCGGGTCATGCCCGTCATAGCGCGGTGCAGCACCAAGAAAACACGCGCCGGAATGGTTGCGCGCCATCTGCAGCAGATGCTGACGCATCTGCCCCAGATGACCCACCTCAGGGGGGGGGGGGGGGGGGGGGGCCGGGGGCCCCCCCCCCGGGCCGGGGGGGGGGGGGGGGGGGGCCCCGGCCCCCCCCCTGCTTGCCAGGGGCGCGGGTATCAGACGGCAGGGCGATCAGGATCATCTGCCCCCCGGCCAGTGTGAGCAGATCAGCCTGGGTCAGATGACATTCGCCCTTGTCAGCCCGCCTCTTGCCCAGGCTGATCAACCGCGAAAGCCGGGCATAGCCTGCGCGGCTGGTTGGCAGGGCAAGCCAGTCCAGCGCGCTGTCGGCCAGCACCAGCCTTGCCCCCACGATCAGCCGCGGCAGCGCGCGCGCGTGCACAGACAAGGCCGGCCCGGCCCGTATCTGGCGCGAGGAGGCATCACTTTGCCGCGTGGAGCGCACATGCACCCCGCAGCCTTCGGCCCGGCTGCGCGCCAGTTCGCGCAAGGCGACATGCGCACGCACCACACCGGCCAGCGAATTGCGATCCGTGATCGCAATCGCGTCCAACCCCAGCTCTGCGGCGCGCGTGACCAGTTCTTCCGGGTGCGAGGCACCCGTCAGAAAGGTGAAATTCGAGGTCACGCAAAGCTCGGCATAAGGGGTGATATCAGGGTGGGTCTGGCAGCGTTCCGGCATGAATGTTCTATATATGTTCCTTTCCGATTCGAGCAAGCGGCGGGGGACGAAAAAATCTTGCCCGGCCCCCTCTGCAAGCCGCACAAAACCCGATATGGAAGGGATACAACAACCAGAAGAAGGAGCCGCCAATGGCGCGCGCAGGCATTCCGCTGCTGGCCGTCCTGATTGACGCCGATAATTCCTCGCCGAAATGGGCCGATGCGATCTTTGAAGAAATCGCCGCATTGGGCGAGGCCAGCGTGCGGCGCATCTATGGCGATTTCTCGCGCCAGCAGATGTCAGGCTGGCAGGACAAGCTGCCCACGCTGGCGCTGGTGCCCCATCATCAGCCCGCCAATACGGTGGGCAAGAATTCCAGCGATATCGCGCTGGTGATCGATGCGATGGATCTGCTGCATTCGGGCCGGTTTGACGGCTTCGTGCTGATCAGTTCCGACAGCGATTTCACCCGCCTGGCCAGCCGCATCCGCGAACAGGGGCTGGATGTCTATGGCATCGGCCAGCAAAAGACGCCCGAGGCGTTTCGCAAGGCGTGCAAGCGCTTCATCTTTGTCGAGAATATCCTGCCAGAGGCCGACCCGGACCCCGCGCATAACAAGAAAGCCACGCCCGCCAAGGCGGTGCCGCTGATCAAGGCCGCGATGCAGGCCATCGACAAGGATGAGGAATGGTTTTCGCTGGGGCAGGTCGGCCAGTTCCTTGTCGCCGCAAACCCCGATTTCGACAGCCGCAATTATGGCTGCGCGAAGCTGAGCGAGCTGATTTCCAGGGCCGGTGCCTTCGAGTTGCGCAAATCGGCGGGCAACATGATGCAGGTTCGCGTCAAGCCATAGGCGCGCAGCCATCCTCGACAGAAACGCCTGAAATCTGGCCCATCGCGGGCTGTCTGCCATATGAACCGGCGTCCTGTGGAATGCCCCCCTCTGGACAGCGCCGCCCTGCCCCCTTATCTGCAAGCACATGGCCAAGCATACCGACAGCAATTACCGCGTCATCGCCGAAAACCGCCGCGCGCGGCATGATTACGCGATTGAAGATGACATCGAATGCGGGATCATCCTGCACGGGTCAGAGGTGAAGGCTCTGCGCACCGGCAAGGCCAATATCGCCGACAGCTATGCGGCGGTGGAAAACGGCGAGCTGTGGCTGGTCAATGCCTATATCGCGCCCTACAAGCAGGCCGGGGTCTGGGGGCACGAAGAACGCCGCCGCCGCAAGCTTCTGGTCAGCAAGCGCGAACTGGCCAGGCTATGGGCCGCCAGCGCCAAGGACGGCATGACGCTGGTGCCGCTGGTGCTGTATTTCAACCACAAGGGTCTGGCCAAGATCAAGATCGCCATCGCCAAGGGCAAGAAACTGGCCGACAAGCGCGCGACCGAGGCCAAGCGCGACTGGGACAAGCAAAAGCGCCGCCTGATGAAGCAGTATGGGTAAGACGCAGCACCCCTGAACTTGCTCGGGGTCAGCTTGCACCAGGCACACCCGCCTGACACCCTGCCTTCATCTTGCCCCAAATACTCTCGCTAAAGCAATTTCAGAAAAAGTTGACAGACTTTTTCGCTTGCGCGGACCTTCGGTTCGGTTCGAAATTGCGACAGAACAAAAGGTTAAAGCATTGAAGGCGATTCAACGAAAAGCCGAAATGCTTTAAGGCCAGCGGCCGCAAGGCCCGCTAACGCAAGCGCCCCATCGCAAAGGTGGGGTGGATCTGCTGCCCCGCCGTCCATGCCTTCAGCAAGCCCATATCGGGGTTTTCGGCATCCGGGCCGAACTCCCCTGCCGCCAGCCCGCCGGTGATGAACAGCGTATCAAACCCTTCGCCCAGCCCGCCCATGATATCGGTCGCAATCCCGTCACCAATGGCGATGACGCGGTCATCGGCGAAACGCAGCCCGAAATCCGTGGCCTGCCTGCGCGCCAGATCATAGATCGGCGGGTGTGGTTTGCCGAAATACAAACTCTCGCCACCCATCTGATCATAAAGCTGCGCCAACGCGCCGGCGCAATAGATGCGGGTATCACCGTAATCGACCACGATATCGGGATTGGCGCATAGAAGCTTCAGCCCGCGCGCCTTGGCCGACAGGAAGCGGCCCCGATAATCATCGGGGGTTTCGGTCAGCTCGTCAAACGGGCCAGTGCAGACGATGCCCTCTGCCTGATCAAAGCTCACGCGTTCAATCGGCGGATAACCGGCCAGATGCGGGGGCAGGTCGGTGAAGAAGCCGTCATCCTTGTCCGGCCCCAGATGCCAGACCTTGCGCCCCACCGCGCCCATTGCCATCGCGTCCTGCGCTGCATCGCCGGAAGTCGCAATCGCGTCATAGGCATTACGCGACAGGCCCATCTCGTCAAGCCGGTCCTGCACAGCGGCACGCGGGCGCGGCGCATTGGTCAGCAATACCACCCGGCCGCCGCTGGCACGGAACGCGCACAGCGCGGCCTCGGCCGCAGGAAAGATCGCGCGCCCGTTATGCACGCAGCCCCACAGATCGACCAGGGCCAGATCATAATTCGCCGACACCTCGGCAAAGCTGGAAATGGCGCGCGTCACAGCGTCAGCGCCGGGATGATCTGCTTCTTGCGGCTCATCACGCCGGGAAGCACGACCTCATCGCCCTCGACCGTGACACCAAAGGATTTCTCGGCCACCTGGCGGATGGTGTCGGAAGGCACCAGCAGCGTGGCTTCCTCTTTCAGGATGTCGATGACAAACAGCATCACCTCATCCGCGCCATCCTCTGCGGCGACGCCGGGCATGGCCGCAACCAGCGCATCCTTGCGCGCCAGAATCTGGTCGGGCGAGGTGGTTTCCAGCACCGAAATGCGGAAAGTCTTGCCACCGACCGCGTATTTCTTGGCGTCCATCTTCAGCAATTCGGCCTCGGAAAAATCCGAGACATCGGATTTCGCGGCAAACATCTGCGCGGCATATTCCGACAGGTCAATGCCCAGCTCGTCAGCCAGCGCATGGGCCACCGCGCGGTCCTCGTCGGTGGTGGTGGGCGAGCGGAATTCCAGCGTGTCCGACAGGATGCAGGACAGCATCAGCCCCTTGATGGCTTTGGGTGCCTGCGCCATGTGCTTGCCGATCAGGTTGAACATGATCGTGGCGGTGCAGGCCAGCGGGCGGATGGTGATGTTGATCGGTCCCTTGGTTTCCAGCCCCCCCACCAGCTTGTGATGGTCAATGATGGCGCGGATATCGGCCTTGTTGATATTGGCGGGCAATTCATCGGGGTTGTTGGTGTCGACAATGACCACCGGCTCGCCCTCTGCCAGCTCCCTGATGATCTCTGGCTGGGCAACCTGCCACTGATCAAGCACGAATTTCGCTTCTGTATTCGGTTCGCCCAGCAACACAGCCTTGGCGGGCGTGCCTTCGATTTCCGACAGATACCACGCCCAGATCAGCGGCGATCCGGTCGAATCGGTATCGGGAGAGTAATGGCCGAAGACTTTGATCATGATCAGCTTTCCATTGCTTGCGTCAGGCTTGAATTCCGCCGCGCTTATAGCTTGGGCAATACGCCTTGTCACCCATGCCAAGGATCCACGCCGCGCGGGGACGATTTTTTTTGATCGCGATGTTGACAGGCCGCAGGCGCTTGCCTATCTCTGCGCCGTTAGCACTCGGATAAAGCGAGTGCTAACAGGATTTCAACCTGGAACCAGAGGAGCGTTCTCAGATGGCATTCAAACCGCTGCATGACCGTGTTCTAGTCCGTCGCGTCGAAAGCGACGACAAAACAAAAGGCGGTCTGATCATCCCCGAAACCGCCAAGGAAAAACCCGCCGAAGGCGAAATCATCGCAGTCGGCGACGGCGCGCGCAAGGATTCGGGCGAATTGATCGCAATGGCAGTGAAAGCAGGCGACCGCGTGCTGTTCGGCAAATGGTCGGGCACCGAAGTCACCGTCGACGGCGAAGAACTGCTGATCATGAAAGAAAGCGACATTCTGGGCATCATCGCCTGAAGTCGTCCGCATTTCAAAGAATTCAAGACAACCAGGAGGCACCCAAATGGCTGCTAAGGACGTCAAGTTCCACACTCATGCCCGCGACCGTATGCTCAAGGGCGTCAACATCCTTGCCGATGCTGTGAAAGTCACCCTTGGCCCCAAAGGCCGCAATGTCGTCATCGACAAGTCCTTCGGCGCACCGCGCATCACCAAGGACGGCGTAACGGTCGCCAAGGAAATCGAACTGGAAGACAAGTTCGAAAACATGGGCGCGCAGATGGTCAAGGAAGTGGCCTCGCGCACCAATGACGAAGCTGGCGACGGCACCACCACCGCAACCGTTCTGGCGCAGGCCATTGTCCGCGAAGGTCTGAAATCGGTCGCCGCCGGCATGAACCCGATGGATCTGAAACGCGGCATCGACCTGGCGACCAGCAAGGTTGTCGAGGCGATCAAGGCAGCCGCCCGCCCGGTCAATGACAGCGCCGAAGTTGCGCAGGTCGGCACCATCTCGGCCAATGGCGAAGCCGAAATCGGTCGTCAGATCGCCGACGCGATGCAGAAAGTCGGCAATGAAGGCGTCATCACTGTCGAGGAAAACAAGGGTCTGGAAACCGAAACCGATGTCGTCGAAGGCATGCAGTTCGACCGCGGTTACCTGTCGCCCTATTTCGTGACCAACCCCGAAAAGATGGTCGCGGAACTGGAAGACGCGATGATCCTGATCCACGAAAAGAAACTGTCCTCGCTGCAGCCGATGGTGCCGCTGCTGGAGCAGGTGATCCAGTCGCAGAAGCCGCTGCTGATCATCGCCGAAGATGTCGAAGGCGAAGCACTGGCCACGCTGGTCGTGAACAAGCTGCGCGGTGGTCTGAAAATCGCTGCTGTCAAGGCACCGGGCTTTGGCGACCGTCGCAAGGCCATGCTGCAGGATATCGCCGTCCTGACCGGCGGCCAGGTGATCAGCGAAGATCTGGGCATGAAGCTTGAAAATGTCAGCATGGACATGCTGGGCACCGCCAAGCGCATCACCATCACCAAGGACGAGACCACCATCGTCGATGGCGCTGGCGAGAAAGCCGAGATCGAAGCACGCGTGACCCAGATCCGTCAGCAGATCGAGGAAACCACCAGCGATTACGACCGCGAAAAGCTGCAAGAGCGTCTGGCCAAGCTGGCCGGTGGCGTTGCTGTCATCCGCGTTGGCGGCATGACCGAGGTCGAAGTCAAGGAACGCAAAGACCGTGTCGATGATGCGCTGAACGCAACCCGCGCGGCGGTGCAGGAAGGTATCGTCGTCGGCGGCGGTGTGGCCCTCATCCAGGGCGCCAAGGTTCTGGACGGCCTGTCCGGCGACAATGGCGATCAGGATGTCGGCATCAATATCGTGCGCAAGGCCATCGAGGCACCGCTGCGCCAGATCGCCGAAAATGCCGGCTTTGACGGCTCGGTCGTGGCGGGCAAGATCCGCGAAACCGACGACAAGGCCTTCGGCTTCAACGCCCAGACCGGCGAATATGGCGACATGTTCAAATTCGGCGTGATCGATCCGGCCAAGGTTGTGCGCACCGCGCTGCAAGACGCGTCTTCGGTCGCTGGCCTGCTGATCACCACCGAAGCCATGATCGCCGACAAGCCAGAGCCGAAGGGCCAGGGCGGCGGCGGCGGCATGCCCGATATGGGCGGCATGGGCGGCATGGGCGGCATGATGTAAGCCACCCCGCTTCAGGCACTATACTGGCAGGGCCGCGGTTTTCCGCGGCCCTGTTTTCTATTGATCATGCTGCCGGTTCAGCCGCGCCACGGAAGAATTGCTGCGGGGCGGGTGCCTCGATCAGCCCGTCTGCTGGCGCCCGCGCATGAAGCGCCCGGCATTGCGCCCGCGCGTCAGGCGTACAACCAGCGCAACAAACCCGTAGACGGCAAAGCCCAGCGGGTCGGCGCGCATCAAGGCGGCATAATCGGGCGCGGGCTTGGCTTCATTGCCCATCAGATCAGGATAACGCAGCGCCAGTTCGGCCACACCCTGATCCTGCCTGCGCCGCACCCGGATCAGTGCCAACAGCCCCTCGGCCATTGGCCAGTCATAGGTTGCGGGCAGTTGCACCCTTTCTGCCGGGGAAAAACTCAGCCGCACGAATGTATCATCCGAGATGATATCGGGAAACGCCCCCCAGCGCGCGCGCCCGGCGGCATTGACCGCATACAACCCGAAACCCGGCGCGCCGCTATGGATGAAGGGCAGGCGCTGCCAGAAGCGCGCGTAAGCCCGCGTCACTGCGCTGCGCGGCGGGGCGATGCGCGCCGTGCCGGTGGCATAGCGCGGCGCATCGGTGGCAAGCGCGCGGGCAATCTGCGCCAGAAGCGGGCGGCTGAGCACCACATCGGCGTCCAGATAGACGCGAACAGCGCCGCTGGCCGCAGTATCGCCTGTATTCAGCGCGGCGGGCTTGCTGCCCTGTTCCAGCGTGATCACCCGAAGCTGCCAGCCTGCCGCGCTGGCCGCATCGGCAAAAGTGCTTGCGCGCGCGGCAGTATCATCGCGGCAGCCATTGGCGATCACCAGAACTTCGCGCGGCCCCTCTTGCGCTGGCTCTGACCCCAGCACCGCCTGAAGGCACGCGCCGATATAGCCCGCCTCGTTGCTGGCGGGTATGATGACCGACAGCGCCGCTGTCGCGCTCATTGCACCGACGCCGGGTCAAAGCCCACCAGCGCGTCCCAGCGCGGATTGTTGTCGGCCAAGTGCCGCAGCGCGCCGAAACTGCCCCAGATCGAGGGGCGGCGCACATCGCTGTAATGCACGAATTGTCCCGCACCCGCCGCAAACCAGCCTTCCAGCAATTCGGTGTAAAGCGCGCCCATGCCGTCGGAATAATTCACGTCGATGAACAGATCGGCCAGGGTCTGATCGTGCATATGCGCGCCCACCCCCACCAGATGGGTGCCGCCTTCATAGGCGACCAGTTCCAGCCCCCATTCCTGCGCCACCCCCAGATGATAGGGCAGGGTTTCGTTCAGATAGGTATGGATCGTGTCGCGCGTATCGCCGCTATGGCGGCCATCGCGCAACTCCTCGATCAGGCGGGCGCGCAATATGTCATGGCTCATCTGGCGGATGTGATCTTCCAGCGCCTGCCCGCCAAGACCCAGCGCGACACCATCGGCGCGGGCGGTCTCGCGCGCGTCTTGCAGCCAGCCGCGGGTGATGTCGATCTTTTCATCATAGCCCAGAAGCGCGCTGAAATAGCCCGTGATGGCATAGGCGTCAAACAGTTCCGGCGGGGGCGGGTTGTCGGGGCTTTCGGCCTGCCATAGCGGCGCCAGAAGCTGCTCTTCCAGCCCCAGCCAGCCGGTATGCGTGGCCAGCACCCGCACCAGCCGATCTTGCTGCCCATCAAAGACCTGATCGAAGATCTGCACCATCTGGGCGGCGCGCATCGCATACCATTGCTGCCACTGATTGCGGTCGCCCCAGCGGTCCTCGGCGAAGCGGATGGCGTCCTGCGCCTGATTGAACCCCCAGTTCCAGGTTTCATTCGACAATTCGATCCAGGCGCGCAAATCGGGGTCAAGCTGTTCACGGATCAGCGCGGCGGCTTTTGCGAAGAATTCGTCATCAGCGCGGTGTGGCAGGCTGAACCACGGCTCTGCCCCGGTTTCATTGGCCAGCCGGATCATGATTTCCAGCGGCACCCCGTCGCGGGTCCAGGTATAGTTCGACACAAGCGGGCGGTCCTGCCACTGCGACAGGGTGGTGTAGTTGGTGTTGGCCCAGGACATGAAGCGAAACAGCGCCATCCCGTCCATCCGCGCCAGCCAGTCAGGGTTGAAGATCTCGCCCGCCTCATGCGCGGCAATATGGCGTTCATGCACGATTTCGATATTGCGGATCGGGTCATCGCGGTTGGTCTGGCTGACAGAGATCTCGACAATGCCGGGGCCGGGGGAATAGCTGAACCACAGCGTATTGGCGCCCTGCCTGCGGGTGCCGCCCACGCGGCCGCGTATTTCGATCCGGCCCTGCCCGTCATGGGTCAGGCGGTAATTTCCGGCCACGGCACCTGTATCTTCTTCCAGATCGGCCATCAGAATGGCCGAGACGCGCTCCAACTGCGGGGGGACGGTGCGCAGCCAGCCATCAGCGTCCAGCGCATCTGCGGCGCGCAGATCATCCTCGTCCCAGCCGCCCCATTGCCCCGGCAGATGCCCGGTCCATTCGCGCGCGGTTTTCATGATGTTGATGAAGGGCATCTGCGGCTGGTAGTCGCGCAGCTCGGTCAGGTTGATGCCCAGCCACGGTTCCGTGCCTGCCGCGCGCGGGGATTGCAGATCCTGCTGCGCCGCTGCCGCTGACAGCATCAGCATCAGGCCGAGAAGGCTGGCAAAAAGCGGGCGGATCATGGCGATGTTCCTTCCATCGGCAGCCCGGTTGCGGGCAGGCGGGTCACGACGCGCCAGCAGATATCGCGCATCAGCGCGTCCAGCGCATCGGGCGGAAGTGTCGCATCCGAGCCATCGGCGCGCAACAGCGACTGCGGCGGCAGGGGCGCTGGGCGATGATAGAGCACGGAAAAATGAACCAGCGCATTCAGGTAGTTCCCCAGATCGCCGACATGAATGGGGTCCAGCGCGCCATCTGCGTCGCGCAGGAACAGATCGCTGCGGTCGGTCATTCCGGGCAAACCGCCCTGCCCTTCTACCGCGCGCACAAGCGCGGCCATCACGCGGCCAGTGGGGATGATATGGATCGCGCCGGTATCAGGCTGCGCCATTGCCTGCGCCAGAAGCGTGCCTTCCCACAGCTTGGGCGGGTCACGGTCCAGCCGCTGCAACCAGCCATCTTCCACGTCAAGCCCGTGCCAGCTTTCGAACAGATAGAGGCGGATATCTGACCGGCCCCGACGTGCGCGCGCCGCCCATCGGGCAAGGTATCGCCCCGAGTCATGCCAGCGTATGGCGTCGCGCAGCTCGACCATCTCTGTCAGGATCAGGCTGTCATAGCTGCCCGAATCCAGCGCCTCGAACGGGTCGCGCCAGGCGGGGGGGTGATTCATGTCGTCAAAGCCGGTGATCGGCTGGCTGGCTTCCCAATGCGCGCGCAGGCTGGTGCCCCAGCCAAGCTG
Source organism: Paracoccaceae bacterium (assembly GCA_020832655.1). Lineage (GTDB taxonomy): Bacteria > Pseudomonadota > Alphaproteobacteria > Rhodobacterales > Rhodobacteraceae > Roseinatronobacter. Next base: position 31,847 of record JAFIEF010000009.1, on the reverse strand, counting down.
GCTGTTGTAGCCATGCCCGCCCAACCCGGCATGTTCCGCGATCTGCGCCAGAAAGGCGGGCATGTCCCGCCCGACAAGGCTGTGACCCAGATGATAGACCCGCATCGCGCTTTCGGGGCGCGGCAGGGGGGTGGCGTGGCGCGCCTGCAACTGCTCTGGCGTCAGGGCGCGCGGCCTGGTGAAGAAACGCCACCCCCCCACGCCCAGCGCGGCGGCGGCCCCCAGCATGGCCACACGGCGTGTGGTCTGCGTCATGCGCACCATCAGCCGCTACTCCCGCGCATGCTCGGCCCGCAATCGCAAAGCGGCCCTTGCCTGCCCCGGCAGGATCAGCGCAGATTTGATGTAGCGCAGCACCAGCCGCTTCGGGTCCGACAGCATCCGCCACAGCCATTCCAGCGCCAAGCGGCGCACGAGGCGCGGCGCGCGGGTCTGGCGACCCGAGATGAAATCCAGTCCTGCCCCGATAGACACAAAGCCCAGCTCGGGGGCTACATCGCGCCCGTGAATGGCCAGAATTTCCTGCTTCGGCGCGCTTAGCGCCAGAAAGCAGATACCGGCACCAGCGGCGCGCAACTCTTCCAGCATGGCGCGGGCGTCAGGCCCGACCGGATCAAACCCCATTGGCGGGGCGATCTGGGCGGCGATGCGCAGGCCGGGTATCTTGTGGCGCAACTCTGTGGCGGCCTTGTCCAGCGTCGCGGCAGTGCTGCCGCAAAAGGCAACCGCAATGCCCTGCCGCGCGGCCCATGCGCAGATCGGCTCGATCAGTTCCGACCCCGGCAGCAGCGCGACCGGGCGGCGGGCCAGACGCGACAGCCAGACAACCGGGTTGCCATCGGCAACGACAAGTTCATGGCGGCTGTAAGCTTCGCGGAAATCGCCCGACTCGCGCAGCTTCACCAGATGATCCAGATTGATCGTCGCCAGCGCAAAGCCCTGCCCAAGGCGCAAACGCTGCTCCATCTGTTCGAACAGCATCGCGCGGGTGGGGCAGGAAATCGTCACCCGCGCGCCCGCAACATCCAGCCGCATGGGCGGCGTGGGGGTCATCCGCCCTGCCGCATCTGTCACAACCGGGTCCAGTTCATCAGCCTGCATGCCCATATTGCTACACCATATCGCGCCATTGTCACCATCACCGGGCACCCCCAACTCGGTTAATGCTATGGCGCATAATTCTGACTGCAATATGGCATATGCATAAGCCCCCGGGCTGTGCCGGGGGCTTGTCGCAAGGCCGTGGCGCAAGCCGCCTGTTGCGTCAGGCGCCTTGCAGCGCGCGCACCCCGATTTCCCCTTCTTCGCGCGCCTTCAGCGCAAGGGCGGCGGCATGGCTGCCCGCCGCCGTGGTGTAATAGGGGATCTTGTCATAAAGCGCGACGGCGCGGATTTCGCGGCTGTCCTCGATGGTCTGGGCGCCTTCGGTGGTATTCAGCACCATCACGATTTCCCCGCTCTTAAGCAGATCAACGACATGCGGGCGGCCTTCATAGACCTTGTTGACCTGATCGCAGGCGACACCGGCCTGTTGCAGCCATTTCGCGGTGCCGCGCGTGGCCACCAGCGTAAAGCCTAGATCAATCAGCGTCTGCGCGGTTTCCAGCATCAGCGCGCCCTTGTCGGCATCCTTGATCGAGATGAAGACCCGCCCGGAATCGGGCAGCGCCACCCCGGCCCCAAGCTGGGCCTTGTAGAAGGCGCGTGCGAAATTGCGCGCCCAGCCCATCACCTCGCCGGTGGAACGCATTTCCGGCCCCAGCAGGGTATCGACACCGGGGAAGCGGGCAAAGGGCAGCACCGCTTCCTTGACGGAAAACCACGGCGTTTGCGGGTCGGCCAGCGTCAGCGGGTCGCCCAGCGGCATGGGTTCGGTGGGCTTGACATCGCCATTGATCGGCGCGCGTAGCGGGAAATTCGACAAGGGTTCGCCCGCCATCAGCCGCGCCGCGATCGATGCTATTGCGCTATCGGTGGATTTGGCGACGAAGGGCACGGTGCGCGATGCGCGCGGGTTGACTTCCAGCACATAGATTTCGCCATCCTTGATCGCGAATTGCACATTCATCAGCCCCACCACATTCAGGCCACGCGCCAAGGCCTCGGTCTGGATGCGCAATTCGGCAATGATGTCATCGGACAGCGAATAGGGCGGCAGCGAACAGGCGCTGTCGCCCGAATGTACGCCTGCTTCCTCGATATGCTGCATGATGCCCGCGACATGGACATTCTGGCCATCGCTCAGCGCATCGACATCGATCTCTACCGCGCCCGCCAGATAGCTGTCCAGCAACACCGGGTTCTTGCCCGACACCACCACGGCCTCGCGGATATAGCGGTCCAGATGGGCGTCATCGCGCACGATCTCCATCGCGCGGCCACCCAGCACATAGGACGGGCGGATCACCAGCGGGTAGCCCACACGCGCGGCAATCTCGAAGGCCTGATCACGGCTCGACGCAATGCCATTGACTGGCTGCTTCAACCCCAGCCTGTTCAAGAGCGCCTGAAAGCGTTCGCGGTCCTCGGCCAGGTCAATCGCATCGGGCGCGGTTCCCAGAATGGGAATGCCCGCGGCTTCCAGATCATTGGCCAGCTTCAACGGCGTCTGGCCGCCGAACTGCACGATCACGCCATGCAGCGTGCCGTTTTCCTGCTCGACGCGCAGAATCTCCAGCACATGTTCCAGTGTCAGTGGCTCAAAATACAGCCGGTCAGAGGTGTCGTAATCGGTGCTGACGGTTTCGGGGTTGCAGTTGATCATGATGGTTTCATAGCCGACATCGGTCAGCGCGAAACAGGCATGACAGCAGCAATAATCGAACTCGATCCCCTGCCCGATCCGGTTCGGGCCACCGCCAAGGATCACCACCTTCCTGGCATCAGAAGGCCGCGCCTCGCATTCCACATCCCCCATCACGGGCGCCTCGTAGGTGGAATACATATAAGGCGTCTGGGCCTCGAATTCGGCAGCGCAGGTGTCGATGCGCTTGAACACGGCCGTCACCCCGGCATCATGCCGCGCGCGGCGGATCTCGGCCTCGGTCCTGTCGGTCAGGCTGGCCAGACGCGCATCGGTGAAGCCCATCATCTTGACCTCGCGCAACCCGTCCGCGTCCAAGGGCAGGCCTTCGCTGCGGATGCGGGCCTCGGCGTCAATGATCTCGCGGATGCGGGCCAGAAACCACGGGTCAAACGATGTGGCGGTCTGGATCTCGTCATCGGACAGCCCCTCGCGCATGGCCTGGGCGATCAGGCGCAAACGGTCCGGTGTCTGCCTGCTGATGGCTGCAATCACTGCGGCCTTGTCGGGTGCGCCGGGGATCGCGATCTCGTCAAAGCCGCTCAGGCCGGTTTCCATCGAGGCCAGCGCCTTCTGCACGGATTCGTGGAAGCTGCGGCCGATGGCCATCGCCTCGCCCACTGATTTCATGGCCGTGGTCAGTTCCGGTTTGGAACCGGGGAATTTTTCGAACGCGAAGCGCGGGATCTTGGTGACGACATAGTCGATGGTCGGCTCGAAGCTGGCGGGCGTGACCTTGGTGATATCATTGTCCAGCTCATCCAGCGTGTAGCCGACCGCCAGCTTGGCCGCGATCTTGGCAATCGGAAAGCCCGTGGCTTTTGACGCCAGCGCCGAGGAACGCGACACGCGCGGGTTCATCTCGATCACCACCATGCGCCCATCGGCAGGGTTGATCGCCCATTGCACATTCGAGCCGCCGGTTTCAACGCCGATCTCGCGCAGCACGGCGATGGAGCCATTGCGCATGATCTGGTATTCCTTGTCGGTCAGGGTCAGCGCAGGCGCGACCGTGACCGAGTCGCCCGTATGCACCCCCATCGGGTCGACATTTTCGATGGAACAGATGATGATGGCATTGTCGGCGCGGTCTCGCACCACCTCCATCTCGTATTCCTTCCAGCCCAGAAGGCTTTCATCGATCAGGATTTGCGCCACCGGCGAGGCATCAAGGCCAGAGCGGCAGATACGCTCATAATCATCGCGGTTATAGGCCACCCCGCCACCAGTGCCGCCCAGCGTATAGGCCGGGCGGATGATGGCCGGCAGGCCCACATATTCAATCGCCGCCATTGCCTGCGCCACACCCGCATTGATATCAAATTTGCCGTTGACCTTGGGCGCAGCGACAATCGTGGCGCGCGGGTTTTCCAGCCCGATCCGGTCCATCGCCTCGCGAAACAGCTTGCGGTCTTCGGCCATTTCGATGGCCTCGCGCCGTGCGCCGATCATCTCGACCCCGTATTTCGCCAGCACGCCCATTTCTTCCAGCGCCAGGCTGGTGTTCAGCCCGGTCTGCCCGCCCATCGTGGGAAGCAGCGCATCGGGGCGCTCTTTCTCGATGATCTTGGCCACGATCTCGGGGGTGATGGGTTCGATATAGGTGGCATCGGCCAGACCGGGATCGGTCATGATGGTGGCCGGGTTCGAGTTGACCAGAATGACCCGGTAGCCCTCTTCCTTCAGCGCCTTGCACGCCTGCGCGCCGGAGTAGTCGAATTCACAGGCCTGACCGATGACAATCGGTCCTGCACCGATGATCATGATCGACTGGATATCGGTTCTTTTCGGCATTTCGGACCCCCGGATGACCTGCGCATGAATCGGGGCGGGCCAGTTCTGGGCACCGCGCAAATTGCTGCGGGTTATAGCTAAGGGTTGCGCCTGTGCAACCCCCGTCAAGTAAGCTTTCACAAAACCTGTGACCTTGCCGAAGAAGCTGTGTTATGTAACGGTGTCGAGCGATCTTAAGATATTGTGATTTCAACGGTTCGAGCGTGAATTTGATGGATGGATTACTACTGAATACCCGGAATAGCGCATGGTCTGGGCTGCACGGAACACAGGAGCGAATGGAAGGCGAGGCAGTACATCCCGGCAACGAAGCCCGTCTGACAGAGATTCAGGCGCTGGTGGTAGAGCTGATCAACCGGCTGCTGACTGCGACCGGTGACGATGTCGACCATGCCATCGACGACGCGCTGGGGCGTATCGGCAGCTATACCGGCCGCGACCGCGCCTATGTGTTCCTGATCGAAGGCGCATTCGCACGCAACTCGCATGAATGGTGCGCCGAGGGCATCGACCCCATGATAGAGATGCTGCAAGCCCTGCCAGTGGCAGAGCTGGAAGGGCTGCGCGTTCCGCTGAGTGCGGGCCAAGTCATTCACGCCCCCGATATCGCGGATTTCGAACCCGGAAGCGCCGAATACGAGTTGCTGCAATCGCAAGGCATTCGTTCGGTCCTGATGGTGCCGATGCTGGACAAGGGCGAGTTGTTCGGCCTCGTTGGCTTTGACAGCGTCGACCGGCCCGGCGCGTTTCTGCCCGGCGAGATCTATCTGCTGCGCTCTTTTGCCGATGTGGTGATGTCGGTGTTGTTGCGGCGCAGGGCCGAAGAAGAACTGGCGCGCGAACGCGCCTTCCTGCAAGGCATTGTCAGCACCAATGCGGCCGGCTTCGTGGTGCTGAACAATGAAGGGCGGATCATCTATGCCAATGACGCGGCCGAAACCGTGCTTGGCGTCACCCGCGATTTCATGATGGGCGAGATGTATAACAGCCCGAAATGGCGCCTGACCGATCTGGACGGCACGCACATTCGCAACGAGGACGAACCTTTCGTCGTCGTGCAGAAAACCGGGCGCATGGTGCAGAACCACCGTGTCGCGCTGCATTGTGATAACGGGTTGCGCTACGCCTCGATCAATGCCGCCCCGATCGCGGCGGCGCAGGGGGTGGAAGCAAGCGTTGTCTATGCCGTCACCGATGTCACGGCGATGGTCAAGGCAGAGCAGGCGCGCGAAGCGGCGCTTGACGATGCCCGCCGTGCCAATATCGCGAAGTCGAATTTCCTGGCCAAGATGAGCCATGAAATCCGCACCCCGCTGAACGGTATTCTGGGCATCTCCGACATCCTGTCGGAAACCGCCAGCGACAAGTCGACGCTCCGGATGATCGACGTGCTGCGCAATTCGGGCACCATGCTGATGGGCATCATCAACGATCTGCTGGACATGACCAAGATCGAGGCCGACGCGCTGGAGCTGGAACTTGTGCCGTTCGAACTGACCGAACTTGGGCGGCGCATAGAGGAAGCGCACACGCTGCGTGCCGCCGACAAGGGCTTGTCGCTGAGCGTCAGAATCGACGATTCCATCGACCGGCCCCGCCGGGGTGACCCGCACCGCCTGACGCAAATCCTGCACAACCTGATCAGCAATGCGCTGAAATTCACATCCGAAGGCCATGTGAATGTCTGGATTTCAGCGAAAGATGATCGCATGGTCCGGTTGCGTGTCGAAGATACCGGCATCGGCATGACGCCCGAACAAGTGGAGCGCATCTTCGAGCCGTTCACCCAGGCGGACAGCTCTATCTCGCGCCGCTTCGGGGGCACCGGATTGGGGATGTCCATTGTCAAGCGCCTGGTCGAGTTGATGCAGGGCGACATCGTGGTCGACAGCACGATCGGCAAAGGCACATGCGTCACCATTGACCTGCCCCTGCCTGCTGTTTCCCGTTCCGATATGCCGGCACGCCCGGAAAGCCCGCCCGACAAGCCAGACGCACAACGCCTGCCCCGGCTGTCCATCCTGGTGGCCGATGACAACCGCACCAATCAGATGATCCTTGGCGTGATGCTGGGCAAGCTTGGCGCGACAGTCACCACCGCCGATAACGGGCGAACCGCATTGGAGATTTTCCGCAAGGACAGCTTCGATCTTCTGGTGCTGGATATCTCGATGCCGGAAATGGATGGCGTCACACTGCTCAACGCCATTCGCAGCGAAGAAGGCGCGCTGGGCCGCGCGCGCACGCCCGCCTTCGCCTTTACCGCAAATGCCATGACCCATCAGGTCGAAAGCTATCTGGCGGCGGGATTCGATGACTGCCTGACCAAACCTCTCAAGCGCGCCGATCTCGAAGCCGCCTTGCTGCGCGTCTTTGGCTGAGGCGCCGCCCGCGCGCGCCGTCCAACATCGCAGCAAGGACGGCAACAGCCAAGCCCTCAACCCACCCGCAACATGCAAACCGCCCGCAACACATGTCGCGGGCGGTTCATGATGATAGCTGCGCCGTCGCGCGGCAGCTTATGGCAGGGCCGGAATTTCAACCCGCGGCATCTCGCCGGTCAGCGCGTGCATGAAGGCCACGAGGCTGTTGAGTTCATCCTCGGCAAAGTCCTGCCCCAGCATCTGCTGGCCCATCAACTGCACCGCGTCATGCAGATTGTCGACCGAGCCGTTGTTGAAATACGGGTAGGTCACAGCGACATTGCGCAGCGTGGGCGTGCGGAAGGCGAACATGTCGGCCTCATCCCCGGTGACGACAAAGCGCCCTTCATCGGTGGAGCCCGGCAATTCGAAGCGGTGGAAATTGCTGTCGGTCAGCGCAGGGCCGTTATGGCAGGCCACGCAGCCCGCATCAACAAACAGCTTCATGCCGTCAACCTGCTGCTCGGTCATCGCCTGCACATCCCCGCGCAGGAAACGGTCCAGCGGCGAGTTGGGCGTGTTCAGCGTGCGCTCGAAAGTCGCAATCGCCAGCGCGACATTGCCTTCATTGATCGGATCTGGATCATCGGGGAAAGCAGCCCCGAAATGCTCGTGATAGATCTCGAATTCCTTCAGCCGCTCGATCGCTTCGGCAAGTGTCAGGTTCATTTCGATATCGGCCTGGATCGGACCCAGCGCCTGACCTTCCAGGTCAGGCTCGCGCCCATCCCAGAACTGCGCCTCAAGGAAACCGGAATTCAGCACTGTCGGCGTGTTGCGGTCGCCCACCTGCCCACCATGCCCCACGGCGCGCGGAATACGGTCAGCCCAGCCCAGCGCGGGGTTGTGGCACGTCGCGCAAGAGATCACGCCGGAAGCAGAGATGCGCGGTTCAAAGAACAGCATCTTGCCCAGTTCGATCTTCTCGGGCGTCATGGTGTTGTCTGCCGGGATCGGTGGCAGATAGGGAAGTGGCTCGAAGAAGTCCATATATTCCTGAACATCATCGGCATGGACACCCCCGGCAGCAAGCGCCAGCGCAATCGCTGTCGCAGATGCGCGCATGAGTGATGATGAAGTCATTTCGTCCCTCCGTCTTGGGGTTGGCGGCAAACAGTCTCGCGCGTCACAGTGACTGTGGCAGCAATGGACGGTCTTCGCATTGATGCAGATCAATAATTGGAATGATTGTAATTGGATGTTGTCGATACCCCTTTACCGCAGCCGACAAAGCCACGCATGACCGCAGACCCGCCCCGCGTCCGGATGTCTTGAATATCCCGCAACGGCTCTTGAATTCGGGGCTGGTGCCGACTACGAACCACGATATGGATGGGTGGCCGAGTGGTTTAAGGCACTGGTCTTGAAAACCAGCGTGCGTGAGAGCGTACCGTGGGTTCGAATCCCACCCCATCCGCCACTTGCCCTTGCGAAAGCGTTCTCCCGATCCGGCCGCGGCCGGATTTTTCCGTTGTTTTCGAGGGTTATACGGGAGGGGCTGAGCACTGGCCTCGATGTGAGGATGGACCAAAGCGTTCTCTACGGGCCGACATTCTCTGGACCTCATGACTGCGGGATTTTGGTGAATAGCTTGCAAGCAGCTGAACTTTCGTAGTTTTTTGGCCTGCCGATCTGAGCACTTCGACGTCAGTCGTTTCGGCTTGTGGAACACAAATCGAACCACTGGCCAGAGCATCAGAAATCCCCGAATGGCTCTTGAAAACGTGCAACCGTTTCACTGCTTGCCCCGCCGGCTCCCGAGGTGCATCCTAACGAACCGAAAGCCATACCATAGCACCAATCGAGTCCTTCAAACCGCGGCCGATGAGTAGAACCGGGGTTGACCGAAGCTGGCAATGGTCCGAGGATAGAAGACAGAACGTTGGTCCAACAATGAAGGCTTGTATCAAAGCCGAGAAATGCAAAGAGCAACAATGATTAGTAACGCGGCGGAGATTGCTTTTAGGGGGGATTTATCAAAACTCCACCTTGATACTGAATACCGATCTACAAAGAATGATCCGGTCGAGACATTTTACAAAAAATGCCTTCGAAATGCAGATCTATATCAAAGAGCCGTTGGCTATTTTCGTTCTTCTGTTTTACTGATCATTGGACGGACACTTCTCGAGTTCGCGCGTCGCGGAGGTCGAATTCAACTGATCTGCTCGCCAAGCCTCAGTGACGAGGATGTCAGAAGTATTTCAGGCGGTTACGCGCGTCGCGACGAAGTCTTGGCCTCAGCGGTCATTGAAGAGTTTGATCGATTGCTGGCTGAGCCCTCGACAGCCTTTCCTGCCAAAGCCCTAGCAACTCTTATTTCTTGTGGAGCACTAGAGGTTAGGCTGGCCGAATTGAATTCTGGAAATGGAATGTATCACGAAAAGATTGGGCTTTTTACGGATGGCGTTGGTCACACCGTAAGTTTCCGTGGATCAACAAATGAAACATGGAGCGGCTGGCACGCAGAAGGAAATTTCGAAGCAATTGAGGTTTTTTGCGATTGGGATGGGCCTTCCGATAGGATTCGGACCGAGAAACATCGAAACCATTTCGCGACACTCTGGTCGGGAAAGGAACCTGGCGTCACGGTCTCGGCGTTCCCCGAGACGGCCGAAATCTATCTACGAAAATTCGCGGCTAAGAGCATCGAAGAAATCATGGAAAGCGTCCCAGTCACCCCGACGTCACGCCGACAACCCCTGCCACACCAAACCGAGGCACTTGATGCTTGGCGAAGGCAAGGTTGCCGTGGCATCTTTGAGCACGCTACTGGAACTGGCAAAACCTTCACAGCGATCGTAGCAATTAGGGATCACGTCAAGACCGGCAAACCTGCCCTTGTTCTCGTGCCCAGCAGGCTGCTGCTGCATCAGTGGGCTGAAGAGATCAGCGATGAGATACCAGACGCGGCCTTGATGATGGCTGGTGATGGTCAAAACCGTTGGAAGTTGCACGGTAGGCTCAAGAGCATGACAACTGCGGATCTGGAATTAGGACCACGGGTGACATTGGCGATGATGCCCACCGCTGCAACTGATCTCTTTTTGGCAGGGGTCGCCGAGAGCGACGAATTGCTGCTGGTTGTTGACGAAGTTCATCAGATAGGCAGTCCCATTAATTCGCGTGCGCTCAAGATAGCGGCGGGCCTAAGACTTGGACTGAGCGCGACACCACGGCGCCACGGCGATACTGAGGGAACAAAAAGGCTCATGGACTACTTCGGCGGTGTTGTGCCTCCACCAATCACGCTTGGCGATGCCATGAAAGCCGGTCGACTGGTGCCTTATCAGTATTTCCCGCACGCAATCAGCCTTAACGCAGATGAAGCGGACCAATGGCGCGATTTCACAAATAGAATAACAAAGGAAATCGCAAGAAGCAGCACTGATGCCAATGGAAAAAAACTGTTAAGCGAACGGGCAAAAATGCTGCTCATTCAACGTTCAAGGATTGCCAAGAAGGCGACATCGAAGGTGGATCTTGCGGTTCGGACGATCAAACGAGAGTTCCGCGACGGTCAGAGTTGGCTGATCTACTGCGAGGACAGTGAGCAACTTGGCGATGTAGTAAACGCGCTTCGGGTGGCGGGAATCGAAACTATCGAGTACCACTCAAACATGCTTGGCGATCGAGTGGCCACGATGGAATGGTTCCACAAGTTTGGCGGCATTCTGGTTTCAATAAAGTGCCTCGACGAGGGAGTAGACATACCCAAGGTTTCCCACGCTCTGATTTTGGCGTCATCGCAAAACCCAAGGCAATTCATTCAGCGACGAGGAAGAGTATTGCGGATTTCTCCTGGTAAGAACATGGCACAGATTCATGACGCCATCGTGCGACCATTGAACTCGGAGTCGGAACCCGAGCAACTTGGCCTCCTCCGTGGGGAGATGATACGTGCAATTGAGTTCGCCAACGGTGCTATCAATAAGTCAGCCGGAGCAGAATTGAGGGCAATTGCCATGGAAATGGGCATCGACATAGACGACCTCGCAGCTCGAGACGGAGTAGAAGTTGATGACTGAACGGTCAGGACCAGACATTGCACTCGAAATACTTTTGGGCCTACGCTTGGAGGTTGCTCCAGACTTGCCGGAAGACCTTATTCGAGCGTGCTACTTTGTTCAAAAGAACAATCAGTTTACTTCTGACCGCTCAGTGCCGATGGCTGAGATGGAAAGACTGATTGATTCCGAAGTTGAGAAACTGTCAGCCGAACCGGAGGGGCTGAAATGAAGCTCATCCGTCTGACAATGAAAAACTTCATGCCTTATAAAGACCAGGCTGTTATTGATTTTCCTAAAGATGAGTCCCGAAATGTGATGCTCGTCTTTGGCGACAACATGAGGGGGAAGACTTCGCTTCTCAACGCGCTGCGTTGGGGCTTCTATGAAAAGGCGTTGGGGAGACATTCCCGCCTGATCCCTCTGATAGATATCGTCAATAAGGACGCATTGCTCGAGGACAACTGGCGCGTTGAAGTGTTTGTTGAATTCGAAGCTAACGGTGATGTCTTCGAGCTTCGCCGCACGGCGGACCGCCGCTCCCCAGTCGTGCGTCCTTCCCGTTCGGAAGACCTGCAGACTTCAGTGTTACTGAAGAAAAATGGTTCTGTCGTCGCGGGCAACCAAGTGGCCTATGAACTCGATCAAGTTGCCCCCGAGCAGACGTCGCGATTCTTCCTTTTTGACGGCGAGCTGCTTCAGGAGTATGAGGAGCTCCTGTTCGAAGGCAGCGAACAAGGGCGCCAGATCAAAGACGCGATTGAGCAAGCTTTAGGTGTTCCGACTCTCGTCAGAGGACGCGATGAACTCGGCACCATTCTAAAGAACGCTTCGCGAGCCCAAACCAAGGCACTGGCTCACATCCAGGGCCTGAAAGCACAAGCATTGCGCACTGACGCTTTGAACGAAAAGCTAGAGGCCTTTGAAGCTGATCAAAAGTATCTTGAAGCCTCGATCTCTGGAATTCGCGAGGAACGCGAAAACCTTGAAGACGAAATTGAGGCTGCCGCGACGGTTCTTGCGTTAAAGGCCAAACTTGATGCCGCTCGAGCAGACCGCGACGAAAGCCAATCCACCATTGCTCGGAAGTACACTGAGCGCCATGAAGTACTTGCCTCTGCTTGGAAGGACATGCTCGACGCACGACTAGGCGAAAAGAAGAGAAAACTGCGGGAGGAGCAGCTTCGCGTCACTGGAGAAATAAAGACAACCTCCCGATTTGAGGCGGACATTGATCGTCTCAGGGAGTTGATTGACACTGACTCCTGTCCAACGTGTCTGCAGCCGGTCACGGGTCAAATTCGCGAAACTCTAAAGACAACACTCGGTGAAATGCAAGCTGGGCTTATGGCTCAGAAGGATGTCAGCGCCCGACTTAATGAATTATCAGCTCAACTTGGCAATCTGGAAAAAATTCGTGGATCTGGGGCGGCTCAGCGGTTGTTTCAGATCCAAAAGGACGTGAATCTCGCGCAGATCAAGCTTCAGAAAGCGGAGAACGAGATTGAAGACATAGAGGATAAAATCGATGAGCAGGACGCAACCGAGATTTCTCGAAAACGGTCGCGGATTGCCGATCTTCTGAAGGAAGAAGGTAAGCTCAACAGCGATACTGACAGCGTGAGAACCAATATCCGGAAGGTTAAAGAAGATCTCGCGATCGCAAGAAAGGCAATTGAAGGCGTGGCATCTGCTCGGGCTGACAAGACCACAAAGAAGGTTGCGCTAACCTCTAATTTGGAAAGAGCTTTCTCTGCCAGTATTGAAAAGCTCCGTGACCGGCTTCGCGGCAAAGTCGAGCAACTGGCAAGCGACGCTTTCCGCGAAATGACGACGCAAGACGCCTATCAAGGTCTCCAGATAAACGAAAATTATGGTCTGAGTATTATCGACAGCCATGGACGCACCGTTTCTATGCGAAGTGCCGGTGCTGAACAGATCGTCGCACTATCGTTAATAGATGGCCTCAACAGGACGGGCCGATCGGCAGGACCAGTGGTGATGGACACTCCATTCGGCCGCCTCGACCCGAAGCACCGGAACAACATCTTGGGCTACCTACCGTCGGTGACCACTCAGTTCGTTTTGTTCGTTCATGGTGGCGAGATTCGTCGAGAGACAGATCTCGAGTCCATTAAGGACCGTGTCGGCGCGGTTTACGATCTAATCGAGGTCTCAGAGACACAGACGAAAATCGAAAGGTCCAAACTATGATTGAATCTGAAGTCACAACGGTCGGTCTTTCCGAGCACGCCGACGATCTCCTTGATCAGATGAAAGAGCAAGAAATTTTTGCCGAAAAACTGGACGGCTATCGATTTGCGATCAGTTTCGCTGTTGCTTCCGGTATTGTTCCCTCAGAGATCGGAAAGCGTAAGACATTGTTTAACGTGGGATCGCTTGACCCCGGGCAGTTGATAAGGAGCGCTATTGAAGCTTTGTACGAAGACGAACTAACGACGATCTCAGTGTATCGAATCGCCGAGCGCCTGGCGGATTGGGGCGTTCGAGAACTGTATGAACAGGCCTCGCAAGGGCAGCTGGATTTTACAGCCCTTCTGAAGAGTGTGGACGACGCATCAGCCCAATGAACTCTCCGCTCAGAATCTTTTTGATGACCCAAAAACCAGGTTCTGAATGGAAAATCTTTGTTTCCCAGAAATTGGAAGAGGTTCACGAGGAATGGACCAGGCTACTGGCTGATGGAGCACTTGCAGGTGTCATACATGTAGGTTTCGGGCGGCCGCCGGCACGCGTTTTCAATGAAGTTGCTAGCAACAACGAAGGGCGGCTGCTCGTAACTCAGGGTGCCAGATTTGTGCTACCACTGCCTTTCAAATGCTCAGTAGCAAAGGTCGCCGAAGCGGGTGACTTGCCTATATTTCTCGCTCTTGAAGGCTGGGGATACAGTATTGAGGATCCAACTGTTCGTTCGATTTCTCAAACCGGATTTTCGAGCAGCGGCGACACGGCGAACGGTGCTAATCAAGTACCCGTTGCGCGTGGATGGGTGTCTCAATTCTTGACAGTGGCTCCCGAGTTTGAGGGAAACTTGATTCAGTTGGGTATCTATGATGAAGAAAGCTACCTTGAAAGAGAGGGAGATCTGCAGGATTCAATTCGAACTTCGCTTGGGCAGTTTCGTTATGACTTTTTGATTCATGACCCAACCGATCCGTTGGACATTGTGCGCTGTGCGCCGCCGTGGCTTCGGTCTCTTGAAGTCGGAAGATTGTCTCTGACGGTTCGTCTAAGGAACGTTTTTAGCAACAACCGGATAGAGATCATCTCTGATCTAGACCACTATTCAGAGGCGGAGCTTTTTCGCCTGAAAAATTTTGGAAGACATTCAAAAAAGCACTTAGCCGAAGCTCTACTTGAGGGCCTCGGTCGTGGAGTGGTCGATACACACGTCTCGACGAACTTATTTGACCAGGGATTGGGAAATAACAGAGAAAAGGATGTCGTACGTGGCGAGACTGGCGAACCATCCGCGGCTATTTCGCTCGGATTGATTGGAAACCTTCTCAAAACACTAAATGAAATCGAAGAACGGGATCGCAAGGTTCTCCTTGGTCGAATGGGCTTCAATGAACCGCCACGAACACTCGAGGATCTCGGAGTTGATTACGGCATAACACGCGAACGCATTCGTCAAATCGAGAAGCGATCACTTGAACGTATCATCACAAAAGAGATCTGGGATGATGTGATGCGACACCGGCTAAGCGTTATCTTGGAGTCTCGAGAAAAACCATTGCCTCTCTTCGGATTGGAGGTCGTGGATGATTGGTTTAGAGGCACTTCCGGCAAACAAAACGTGCTTGCGTATCTGATAGACACGATTTGCGAAAAGCGTTTCCATGTTTTGAAAGTCGGTAATGTTAGTTATGTATCCCGTGTCGATCAGGAAAATTGGAACGAAAAACTAAGGGAAGCACGGCAATTTCTCGAGAGCGCGGTCGACCTAAATTGGTCGGAGAACGAATGCCGCCAGACAATTGAAAGCTTCTTTCCTGATCAGGGGAAAGAATTGGCGCCACTTCTCTGGACTGAGGCATCACGCCTTTGTCATTTTTCCGGACCTGCGGACTCGCGGACCCTCACTGCCTACGGGCGTGGCATAGAGCAACTGGTTCAGGTTGTCCTAGAAGATAGCCCAAACCCGCTCCATACGAGCGAGGTTGCCCAGATGGTTAGTGAGATCTCGGGCAGGCAAATCAGTGAGTCTCAGATTCGCAACGCTGTTGCTAACGTAGGCGTTCTACTTGGTCGAGGAACCTACGGTCTCAGGAAACACGTCCCCTTATCCGATGCCGAGATTGAGAAAGTGGCGGAAATGGCGTCCGATATAGTGGCGGACCAGGCCGATGGCCGACAATGGCACGCATCCGAATTAGTTTCGGAGTTACAAGAAATAGATGGCGCTCTAAGAGAAAGACTGGATAAATACGGGCTTAGTGTTGCGCTACAAATGAAATCGCCATTGAAGTACCTTGGTCGACTAGTCTGGGTGCTTCCCGAAGCGGATGAACAGCATCGCGTTGACCTTAGAGATGCCGTCATTGGGATTTTGGATGCTGCTGGTGGGCCACTTTCAACGGGTGAAATCAACAAGCGTCTTTCTGAATTCAGAGGAGTCAACAGCACCTTTCAGATCTGGAACCGTGACCCAGTACTGCGGGTGGGACGAGGTCTTTGGGGGCTAAATGACCGAGATCTTGTAGTGAAGCGAGACCAACAACCAGCGCTCGTCGACAACGTTTTCAGCGCGCTTCGGAAAAAGGGGTCCGGAATACACTTAGACGAAGTGAAACAGTACATCGATTGCTCGCCTTCGATGGACGCGGAGGCCATCTTTAGCATTGCTGCACTAGATGATCGGATAGCAATCGGCGTTGGCCGCTTCGCTTACTTGAAGGAATGGGGCGACTCGAGGCGGGTTACACTTAAAACAGCGCTCGATAGGCTGATGGAACAGGTTCCGGGTCCAATGAAAATTTCGGACATTAAGGACTGGCTAGAATTCATCACTGAACGGCAGATTGACAAGAGTATTGTGTCGCATGCGCTTTCGTCGTCGGGTACGCGGTACCTTGGAGATGGTATCTGGGAGATAAAGGAGCGAGATTTGGCTGATGAAGCTGATGAAGCTGATGAAGCTGATGAGTAAATAACTTTCGGTAAGCTTTGGGGAAGGTCGGATTTTCGGCGGAATTGACGCACCTGCGCATGGCTGGCTCTTACCTATGCAGTTGAAGTTATTTATCGCCCACTCCGGCGAGGTTCGAACGTGATGCCTTGACACGTGGATAAGAGGCTAGTTGGAGAAAAACGGCCTATCGAGTGCGCTGCGTATTTCCAATCCGCTTCAACCGCGAGCCATTTGCGTCCGAGATCTTCGGCAACCGCGCCGGTCGTGTTGCTACCTGCAAATGGGTCGAGAACCGTGTCACCCTCGTCGGTAAGAAACCGTACAAAAAAATCTACCAGACTCCTTGGCATTCTCGCCGGGTGAACCTGAGTTCCTTGATCGAGACAAAATTTGCGATAGCCATCGCTTGATACTGTGTTGGCAGCCTTGATTAGGTTCGTGGCTCCCTCGAACTCAGAGACAAGTTGCAACGTTTGTTCGAACTGCTCTTGCGAAATCATTCCGTCGATCGAAGGAATGCCGTCAACATCACCAACATTTGGCGGGATCGCCCCCTTGTTGTCGGTCTTAAAACTCTCTGCCCCGATATTGTGAGCTGAGGGCCGTGGGCCGGCGTTGTACTTTCCAGACTTGATCAAGCGCTTCATGCTAGGACTGTATTCACGCAAAACTTTTCGATTGTCGGCTTTCGGCCGCTCGTTCGGCGACATCCACCAAATGCGGGTGAACGCATCTTTGACTCTAGATCGTTCTTTATTGACCCATTCTACAGGTGACGGAAGTCGTGCAGGGTTATACCAAATAAATTCCTGACAAAGATGTAAATCACCCTTTTCCAAAAATTGCAGAAAAGCCTTCATAACGTGGACTGACATTACGGGACGTCCAGGCATCCACGCGTTACCGATTTCAATTACAATCGACCCATCTTCGGTCACCATATCGCGCAAAATCGGCGCAAAATCGGCAAACCATTCAACGTATTCATCCTGCGTTCGATTCCCGTAGGCTTTTTTGGTGTTCAACGGGAAAGGTGGTGAGGTCATCACAAGTTGAACCTGGCCCGCATATTTTTTTACAGGTTTGGCACGAAGAACGTCCTCGGACTGCCCCTGATACATTTCACCAAGTTTGGTGGAATAGACGGGCAAGGAGGCATCATGCGCAACTGGTCGGTCAGCCACGATACTCGCTGTGTGTGTTTCAAACCAATTCGACATTCCAAGCTTCCTTTCGAGTGTTCCGCCTACCATATTATCGAATTCATGCGCCAGCCACCTCAAAACCTAGAGTTCCACGCAACGGCAGCGTCAAGCGCCTGGTCTTCCCACTCAATTGGAAATGGTTCCAGAAGTCGCGCCAGTGTCATTTCGGCCCCTTGCCGCCCGTCGAGGATAGTCTGAACTATTTCCGGCGCGAGCAGCGTGACCCGTAGTAGTCGGGTCATGTAGGACGGTGCAATCCCCTCGTGCGCAGCCAACTCGGCGATTGTCGCGAACGCGCCTGTTTCCATCATCCGCTTCCATCGGAACGCGCGGGCCAGCGCCTTGACCAAAGTGTTGTCCATCTTGCGTTGGCTTGATGCCCCATCCGGCAGGTGCATTTCCTTGCGGCCGCCTCGTTTCACGAGGCGGAACGGGACATGCACTGTCACCGTATCCGGTGCTGGCTTCGCGTGGGTCATGCCGCTGCTCCGAAATCAGTCATCATTTCGCGCGCGAGCTCGGTCAGACCGTTCATCCGGAGCCGGACATTCAAGCCATCGATGTCGATGTCGACGCGCTCGACCAGCAACGCGACGATGCGGGCCTGCTCGGCGGGGAAGAGTTCCTCCCACAGCGGGTCGAGCTGCTGCAGGGCATTGCACCCGTCAGCCTCGGCTATCTCACCATCCTGCGCGCGCGCCGCCTTCCATGTCCCCGCAACGATCTCGGGCTGGCGGAACACGGCGCGTAGCTGATCGATGACGGTGGCTTCAATTTCACCTGCTGGCACGCGACCCACTGGGCAGGATCCAGCGCCATGCTTCAGCACCGTCTGGCTCACATAGTAGCGGTACAAGCGCCCGCCCTTGCGCGTGTGGGTCGGCGAAAACGCCGCGCCATCAGGACCGAACAGCAGCCCTTTCAGCAGCGCGGGCGTATCCGCACGCGTGCGCGCGGCGCGCTTCCGGGGGCTTTCCGTCAGGATGGCGTGGACCTTGTCCCATGATTCGCGGTCAATGATCGCGTCCTGCTCGCCGGGATAGCTTTCGCCCTTGTGCACCGCCTCGCCGATATAGGCGCGATTATTCAGCAGCCGGTACAGGTATTTCTTGTCGATTTGGTTGCCGCGCGGCGTCCTTATGCCGCGTTTGGCCACTTCGCGCGCCAGCACTGTGCAGGACCCGATTTCGATAAAGCGGGCGAATATCCAGCGCACATGCGTGGCGGATTCGTCATCCACCAGCAACTTGCGGTTCTCGACGCGGTAGCCGAAGGGTGGCACCCCGCCCATCCACATACCCTTCTTACGGCTGGCAGCGACCTTGTCGCGGATGCGTTCGGCGGTGACTTCCCTTTCAAACTGCGCAAATGACAGCAGGATATTCAGCGTCAGCCGACCCATCGATGTGGTGGTGTTGAACTGCTGAGTGACGGACACGAAGGTGACGCCATTGCGGTCGAACACCTCGACCAGCTTGGCGAAGTCGGCCAGCGAACGGCTGAGACGGTCGATCTTATAGACCACCACGACATCAACCAACCCGTCCTCAATATCCTCCATGAGCTGCTTCAATCCGGGCCGTTCCAGCGTGCCGCCCGAGATGCCACCATCGTCATACTGATCGCGGACAAGTACCCAGCCCTCTGAGCGCTGGCTGGCGATGTAAGCCTCGCAGGCTTCGCGCTGGGCGTGGAGCGAGTTGAATTCCTGCTCCAGCCCTTCCTCAGAGGATTTGCGGGTATAGACCGCGCAGCGGAGTTTTCTGACGACAGGTTTTGTCATGTCCGCCCCCTGTGGTTCTTGAGGCCAAAGAAAACCCACCCGTTCCAGCGCGTGCCGGTGATGGCGCGCGCGATCGCGGACAGCGACTTGTAGGGCCGCCCCTGCCATTCGAACCCGTCGGCTGTGACCGTGACGATCTGTTCGACGCCCTGCCATTCGCGCAGCAACCGCGTGCCGGTGATGGGACGGTCGAGATTGGCGCGGATGCTGCGCTTCTTTTTGTCACCGCCATCCAGCTCCTCTCCAAGCCGTTCCAGCCGCCGGATCGTTTCAGGTTTCAACCCGCCATAGGCCAGTTCCTGGATGCGGTAGGCCAGACGGGATTCCAGATAGCGCCTATTGAATGGCGGCGGATCGCTGTCGAATAGGTCTCGCCACTGCTTCTTCAGGTCGGGCGTCGGCATCGTCTTGAGCGCCGCCAAGCGCGCTGGGATGGGATCATGTGTCGTCATGGGTTTCTCCGGTGAGTTGGAGTTTCATGACGCCATTGGTCGGCCGGATAGTGTAGGCAACCTTCTCTGGTATCTGCAGATTGTTGCCCCCGTTCCCGCTGCTGCAGCCGGATCAACCCAAGCGCCAGCAAGCCGCAAAGCTCGGCGCGGCGTTCTGCGGGTGACATCTGGTCAGGGTGCAGAGGGTTGGGGCGTTTCATGCCGCGCGCTGCCCCAGATCCTTCAGAATAGCTGCCTTGATCGCCGCGCTATTCCAGCGGAAATTCAGGTGGCAATTCGCAGCATATTTGGAAAGGCCGAAATCAAGCCCGGTGCTTCCGAAGCCGACCTTGTGGAGCAATTCGATCTGGCGCAGGCTTGCGGGATCATTGATCCACCGCTTGCTCTTGGCAGCAGCGCTGCTGGTTTCTGTTTCACGTAAGAAATCGTCAGCCGCCGCCAATGCCTGCACGCGCGTTCCTACCGCCAATGTGCGGATGGCTTTGCCCTTTGGGCGTCCGAGCGCGTGCCAAAGCGCGCCATCATGAAACACCCCGGCCCAGCCCTGAAACCCACTGGCCATGAGCGCCTGTTGGTCTTCGTGCAGCGCGACCCATGAGAACGGTGAGCGATCCAGCAGGTCAATCTCGGTCATGCCGAAATCAGTCAGCAGCCTTTTCTCGCCAATCTCACGCGTGAATACGTGACCGCAGAAATCGCAGTTTAATGCACTGAGCGGCAACTCTGCCTCGCAGGATGGGCAGGTTTTCCAAGGCTGAGCACCGTTGGGTGTATCCTCTTCGTCGAGACCAATATCCTGTTCCAGCGATCCATGACGCAATGCGGCACCGGCAAAGTCCAGCACCACGCAATCCGTCTTGATTATGCCGGGATAGCGCTCGGGATCAACGCGCCGAAGCCCGCGCCCGACGGCCTGGATGAAGGTTCCCTTGTGCAGCATGGGTCGCAGAATGCCGATACAACCCACGGGCTGGCTGTCGAAACCCTCGGTCAGCACCATGCAATTGGTCAGGACCTGGACCTCCCCGCGATCAAACCGCGCGATGAGGTCTGCACGCGCCCGGGCGCTCATCTCGCCAGTGATGATGCCCGCTGTGACGCCTGCAGCGCGGAATGCATCAGCCACCGCCTCGGCATGGGCGACCGTGGAGCAGAAAAATATGGTGCGCCGATCTGCCGCCTTTTCTTTCCAGTGTTCGACGACGGCCTCATTGAGCACCGAGCGGTTCAGCACCTTGTCGGCCTGGCGCATGTCGAAATCACCGGCGGTGCTGTTGATCCCGGACAGCTCGTCATCGACGCCAAGGTCGATGGTGAAGGTCCTGGGCGGCACCAACAGGCCTCGTGCGATCAGCGTGCCGATCCGAAGATGGTAACCCACGTTGCTGAAGGTCTTGCGCAAGGACTGGCCATCGCCGCGCCCGGGTGTGGCGGACAGCCCTAGCAGTTTGGCATTCGGGTTCAGGCCGCGCACATGCTCGATCACGGACTGATAACTGGTGGCAGCTGCGCGGTGGCATTCATCGATGATCAAGTGGGAAATTACCGGCATGTTGCCACGTCGATCGCCGCGCGCCAGCGTCTGCACGCTGCCAAAGACCACACGTCCGTCCCAGCAATCCTGTTCGGCCTTGACCACCGAGGTGTCGAGGTCCGAGACATGGCCTATTGCCGAACGGTTCTGCTCGATGAGCTCGTCGGTGTGCTGAAGCACCAGCATCCTGGCATTGCGGTCCCGATCAGCCTGTTCACCGACATAAAAGCCTGCGATGGCGGTTTTACCCGCGCCGGTTGGTAGCACGAGCATGGTATTGCCATGTTCGGCCGTCCGGTCGTGCGCGGCATCGACAGCTGCCCGCTGATAATCACGAGGAATCATGACAGCCTCCCTCAGCGCGCCCAGAACGGCGCATTACCCGAACTGGCGGTTTCTGCGGTTGGCGGCGCTGCATAGTTGCCGCTCTGCGGCGAGGCTGGCGCGGTGTTGGGGCGCGCGGACGGCGTGGGCGCGGCCCCCATCACCACGACATACTGGCCATGATCGGGGCCGATCGCAGCCTTGATCACGTTGCGTCCGGCATCGTCGGGATTGTCACGGTCCTTTTCGACGCCGATCTTGGCCACGAAATCCAGCCCACTGAGATCACCAAGGCTCCGGATCAAACGCGCCGCACGTGCTGTCTCCGACTGATCGTTGGCCTTGATGTTGCGCGCGGATTCCAGAATGCCCCTGATCAGGGCGCGGCCCCGGTTTGCATAGGTATCCTCTCCACGCTCGTTGACATTTTTCCCCTTGAAGCCAATGCGCGTGTAAACCCGGCGCCGCGCGTAGGGACCATCAAGCACTATCGCCTCGACGTTCAGGTACATTGCGGAACTTGTGCGGCTCTGGGTCAGCCAGCCCTCCGGGCCAGCGCCGCCGGGGCGAATGGTGAGCGTCACTTTGGCCAGCGTGTTCGCGGGGATGAGATCGAAGGCGGCGTCCTGGCTGTCCGCGCCGTTGAAATCCATTTTGTCAGCCATGGGGTCAGGCTCCTTTCGTCATGGGGTCGGATTGGCGTGCTGCCTCGGGCAGGTCGAAATCGAGGCCCGATCTTGTGGTCGGTCCCTGACCGGCACGGATCTTGGCCATCAGCCGACCGAGATGGGCCTGTTCGATCATCGACAAACGGCCACTGCGGTCTTTCGCGGGAAACCCGAAATCGTTGATTGTGGTGCAAACGAAAGCCCGAAATGGATCGCCCTCTTGGGGTCGGATTTCAGCAAGCGTGATGACCTCATCGACGATGCCGGGCAGTTCGAGGCCGGTTTTGGACCCTTCGATCTGCAGCGCGAAATAAGGCTTGCCGAAATCGTCGACCTTCTTGTCCAACAGGCCGACAAGCCAGATGTTTTTGCGTGGTGTATGTTGAAGGTGTGTCAGCCAGGCGATCATTTCCTGGCCGAGAAGGCCATAGGCGCCACGCATATCGGCCTTGCCGCTGCGGTCGGATTGCGCCTGCGGTTGCCCCTTGCACCATTGCATGCAGATGCGAGAAGCGACCGAGATGCTGTCGACGAATATGGTCTCGTATTTGTCGAGGATGGTCGGATCGCCGAAGGCGGCACAGACGCGGTCGTAGTCGCTCTGGCTGTAAGGTTGATCATCACGCATCGCGGGATTCGGTCCACCGATCCAGCAGGCAAGATCACGGGCTCGCTCCCAATCGCGGATGCGTATTTCGTCACCTGGCCAGCCCTGTACTGCCAGTTCCCCGGCCTCAAGGTTCATGAACAGGGTGCGCTCAGGATCCAGCGTCCAGAGCTGGCTTGTCTTGCCGATGCCCGAAATACCGGTCAGGACACCCTTGATGCCGCGGTTTTCCTTGAGGCGCTCGTCAGCGGTGATGATTTTCAGCGGGGCGATTGTGAAAGGCGCACTCATTTGTGTGCCTCCATATCCTTCGAGGCAGCAATGATCGCGATCTCCGCGCCTAGTGCCCCCTGCCTGCGGGCCATCGAAATGACTTCCTGAAGTGCCATGATCCTCTTGCCAATGTCTCGGCGGTGCTGCTCTAGGGGCAAAAGCGCGAAGGCGATCTGGTCCAAGGTCGCGCTTTCGATCGGCACGCTGCGAGCGAGCCTTCCTCCAATTGCGGGAGTATCAATGCAGTCAGGAATCTCTTTCAGCCAACTCGACTGGCGTAGTTTCTTCAAAGGCGATGTGTTCTTTGCAGATGATGTGAACATTGTTCTGCTCCTGTTTCGTCATGCCCAGGGATCGTCATTGAGGTGACAACTGCCGGGCCCGACGCCGCCCTGGAGCTTGCGGTCGGGGTGTTTCCCAGAGGGTTTTGCATTCCCCCGAAGGCCCGGCATGAATTTGGTTATCTTCGTGCTTTCACTTACCGGCGGGCAGGCGAAACTGTCGGGATAGCCTCGAAATACCCATCCAAACCGAGGCTTTGCGCGGTCTGGCGAATGACCGCGAGCCGATCATAGACCGTGCTGCGATGAAGCCCGAGCACACGGGCGGCTTCGGCGATATTGAGATGGCTAAGTGCAATTGCGACCCGGCGCGATGATGGGCAGAGGGCATTCAGTAGCTTTGCGACATCACCCCGAAGGCCAGGCGCATGCGCCAAAGCAAATTCGTCAACAGGATGAATCGCGGCGGTTTCGGGCAGAATATCTGACAGCGTCAGACCATCGTCGGCTTCGTTCTCGCCGACGTGAGAATGCAGGGATTGCATCACCCTTTCTGCGCGCATCGCCCTTGTGGCGCTCGCCAACGTTGCGATCTGGTTCTTAATCACCCGATCGGCGAAGGTGTCGAAGGACGACTTCTCCGGATTGAAATTATGGGCCCGCCTGATCAGATCGAGGCGCAGTTCCTGCTCGATATCATCGACATCAAGCCCGGGCACGGCGCCAGAACGCGCAAGCCGTCCGGCACGGATACGGATATTGCGGGAAATACGGGATGTGGGATCGGTTAGCTTGTGAAGTTGCTCCATGAGTTTCGCCTTGGTCCAGATGGACGGGCACGCGGCCCGAGTATCTGGCACCGGCGAAAATTCGTTGGATTGGCGGCTCGGACGGCTTCACGACAAAGAAAAACCGCTGAATCCAGCAGATTTCAGCGGTTATGAGCAGGCGATTTTTTTGAACTTTTTTCAGTCAGGCCCAACGAAATTTCGTTATCGCTGGTCCTTTTGGCCCTGCCGAAGATCGTCTGCGCTCACGACGAAGCGTGTGACGTATTCGCGGCCCTCGGCAGGAATGGGATCGTCGGCAATCCCAAAGGCTCTGCGCAGCGAACTCGACAACTCTTGCTTCTGTTTCTGGTGCTTTGACGTTTCTTTCGGATCGTCACGGTGTATGGCAAGCCGCCCGCCTTTCAGCGCAAACGCCTTGAGATATGTCCACACAGCCTTTGGGCGCCCGTTCTTTGCGTTCTTCATGCGTAGGGCATCTGGTTCGAAACGTCTGGTGTCGCCTCGAAAACTAACGTTGAGAACTTCGTCAGCGACAAAACGGAACGTGAGTTCTGGCCAGCAGGCATCCTTAGGGAGTGGCCAGGCAAGGTTCGAGGCCTCTGTGTCAGCCTGTGTGTCCAGTTCTCCAAAGAGACCCGCGCAGAGCGTTTCAATCGGCTGCAGGAGTCCGAAACCGCGGTGGGACACTGTCAGGCAATCCTCCAGCGCAAGGGTCATGACGCGAGCTCGGTCCAGATGGTCTGCAATGGACGCAGGCAACGATCTCGCTGTCGGAACAAGCAGCAGCTTCGGGCCCGGGATCGTCATGATCCGTTGATATGGCTGGAGATCCTCGCTGGGCTGCGGGCCCGGAACGCAGAGAAAAACTGGAAAGCCACGTCCAGCGAACACATCGTGCGTGCCGATTTGCGCGACGTTAGACTGTTCGAGGCGCTTCAGGGTGCTCGCGAGCCCGAAAGCTCGGGAAACCTCGGATGCCAACTTTGCGCGATCAAGGCGAAGAACGACGATGTCGTCTTTCGCCAGATCCAGATCGCGGCATGCCTTGGGCCGGTCACCACAGACAGCGCGAATGCTGTCATCGTCATGTCGAACGATTCTGCGTGGGCAGCCGTCTCCGCCGGGCGACGGACACGAGACGCTCATGGCAAGCGAGCCGGTCGACGTCAGCAGCGAGGAGAGCCGATCCCATTGGTCCCCAAGCTGCGCCCGCCATTCTCGGCGATCCGTTGCTGCGTCGGTGAGCTCATCCAGCGTCTTCCAGAACTTCGTAGTCTTCATCCTCGTCGTCCTCGTCGCTGATCGGCCAGAAACCGCGCGCCTGAAGCCAGGCCTCGATGATCTGTTCGTCCTCGTCTCGCTCGTACCTCGCGATGTTTGCCGGGCGGATCGTTACAGACCTCTCGCGCTTCGACCCGTCGAAGGCGAACTTGAACGTGGCGTGGGTGAGAAGGCCGTCTTCAAGACGCTTCTTCCAGTTCTCGCCGAGCCCCTTGAACAGGTTCTCCGACTTACGGATTTCGAGTTCCGAGACCTTGCCTTGCCACCTGCGTCCGAATTCCACCAGACGAACGCCAGCCAAACCTTCGATGTCCTCATGGGCCAACGCCTCCGGACCCAATTCGCGCAAGGGGTTCAGCGTATACCGCTCGGAAAGATTAAAATACTCGTCGTTTCCAAACAGGACATCGCCGAAGACCTTGAGATATAGCTGGCGTTCGCCTTTGGTGCCAGCGTTCACGCCCATCTCGTCATTGATCCTGTCATAGATCAGAACATCGTGCTGCTGCGGACGATAGAAGGCGATTCCAGCCTCACCATCCTCCTGATGTTTGCCTTCTCGCCGCATGGGCATGCCATGCCGAATCAGAAGCCAGATCTTGTCGCCTCTGGGAAAGGCGAAAATCTTGCATTTGCGGCCTCGGCGCTTTCCTTCGAACCAGTTGTCCATGCGGTCCTGCATGGTCTTGGCAGCTGCGTCGGAAATGACCGGGAGTTCCGCTGATGCCTTCTTGGGTCGGGTTCCAGCGAAATACATGAAGTTGGAGCGCTTGAACGCGACGGTCTCGGCGTGATGGCGCTGCAAGAGCATTGGCTGGGCAAGCCAGATCTGAACGGACACATCAGATGTGGTAACCTCCTGATCCGTATCAATCTGGATGCCCGCCGCTTCGGCCCTCTCCAGCAGTTCTTCCATGTCGTCGTTGGTCGCCGTCTCGTGGACGTAATAGAGCGCATTGACCATTTCCTCGGGTACAGAGGCGTCGGGGTTCAGCAAAATGTCAGCTATCTGGTCGAGTGGCATATCGTCTGTGGAGGCGGCAGCCAAATCCAGCCCACGTGCTGCGAAATAACTCTGCCAGGGCCCGAGAAACGTTTTGAGCCGCTTCGGCGCAATATGCTTCAGACGGTCGGGGTTGGTGAAAATCCTCGGGTTGAATGCTGACATAGGCTTCTGTGCTCCGGGCAGGTGATACCCGACTAGAATAAGCAGAAAGTCGAGTCATAACAAGAAGGTGTTCGCGCTATGTTCTGCCAGCATCCCCGACACACCAGCCAGCCCGCCGGTATGTGAGAAAAACGGCTGGAGCATTTCCCCATGATCGACATGTCCGATCGCGCCCGGCGCGACACCGCCTGCCTTAAGCATATCACCGCCGCGTTCGATAGCGGTGCGTCATGATCGATCCCGATGATCGCGAGCGCGAAGCCTTGTCGCACGCCATGAAATTCATGGGTGAGCTGATGGGCGAAATCGGCTGGTCCACCCGCTTTTGCGAGCTTTCGGCCGAGCAGGCCGCCAAACTGGTGGAAGCAGCTGTCGACGGCTTCCAGGAAAGTATGCTGGCCACGGCCCCGCGCGACGAGAGCGAGGTGCCGTTTTGACCGACGCGCTTTTGGACTTCAATCACCGCGAAAAACCCCCAAGCTTCGCGGACCGCATCAACATGTTGGTTGATCTTGCCCTCGTCGAAGAGAACGCGAAACGCCCGCAGCGCGATTATCTGGGTGGCAGTCGGCTCGGCGATGCCTGCGCGCGCCGCCTGCAATACGAATACCTCAAGACGCCAAAGGACGAAGGCGGGGACTTCACTGGGCAATCCTTGCGCATCTTTGCGCTTGGCCATGTCCTCGAAGACCTCGTGATCGACTGGCTGCGCAAGGCGGGCTTCGATCTACGTACACGCAACCGCCATGGTGATCAGTTCGGCTTTTCGGTCGCGGGCGGGCGCGTCCGCGGACATGCAGACGGTGTGGTCGTGGCCGCGCCAAACGGCATGGCAGTGCCCGCGCTTTGGGAATGCAAATCGGCCAACGCAAAGAACTGGCGGGCCATGTCCAGGAACGGTGTCGAAAAGGCAAAGCCCATCTATGCAGCCCAGATTGCGCTCTATCAGGCATATCTGGGCCTGACCGAAGCACCAGCACTGTTCACCGCCGTGAACAAGGACACCAGCGAGGTCTGGCACGAGCTTGTGCCCTTCAATGCTGCGCTTGCGCAGGCGGCCAGCGACAAGGCGGTCCGAATCCTGCGCGCTTGCGATGCCGGTGAACAGCTGCCCCGACACACGACAGACCCCGAGCACTTCGAGTGTCGGTTTTGCGCATATTCCGCGAGGTGCTGGGGATGAGCGAGCATGTCTCATCGACCGATACAGCCTCCGCCGTCACCCCCGATGGGGCCATGATCGCCATCTATGCCGATGTTGTTTTCGGCTATTGCGAACATCTGGCCCCCGTGCGTGCACTTGCAGAAAAAGGCGGCGATGACGCTCCGCCGCACACGCCGTTTGTCGCTGTCGACAATGATCTGGCGTTCAAGCTAGCGCAACAGGCGGATTGGGCCGCGCAGAGTGGTATGGCGCTTTTCGTGGTGCCTGGCACTGTAGAGGACGCAGGAACAGCGCGCGCCGAGAATGTGGTTCAGACTCAGGTGGTCCTGGTCGATCTCGATCATGGCGACATTGCTGCGAAGCGCGACCACCTGATCCACCATCTTGGCACACCAACTCTTGAAGTGGCCTCTGGGGGCATCACACACGAGGGGCAAAACAAGCTTCATCTCTATTGGCGACTGACTGAACCTGCCGAGGGTGAGGACATCGCTCGGGTATGCCGCGCACGCCAGATGATTGCGACCAAGGTCGGCGGAGACCCGGCCTTCAAATCAGCCCACCAGCCCATACGCGTGGCCGGGTCAGTCCACGCCAAGACGGGCGTCAAGCGTCTGGTCGCGATACTTGACCATAAAC
Organism: Paracoccaceae bacterium; assembly: GCA_020832655.1. GTDB lineage: Bacteria > Pseudomonadota > Alphaproteobacteria > Rhodobacterales > Rhodobacteraceae > Roseinatronobacter. The sequence continues at coordinate 3,494 of JAFIEF010000009.1, read as the reverse complement.
TCATCGACTATGAGCTTGCCGATCTGACAGAGGCCATCTTCGCAATGCCGCCCATAGATGGCGCGGCGCCCGACGGTCTCGATTTCAACACGGCACAGGTGGATGGCGGAACGGTCCCGGAGCTTTTTGCAAAGCCGATCCGTGAGGGGGGCGTTGACGGGACAACGCGCTTCGATGCCCTGTCCCGCGTCATCGGGTACTGGATCCGCCGGTGCCGGGAAGGCCATGTCACGCCTGCAGAGGCATGGGGCGAAATTGTCGACTATAACGATGCCCGTATTGATCCACCCTGGCCAGAGTCGCGACTTCGGCAGGAGGCCGAACGCCTCTGGCGTCGCGACCAGGCCCGTAATGGTGAGAACGATGACGACGGAGATAGGGACAGCACCGGCGGTGACGACGGCGGCGTAAATGGCGGCGGCCCCAGCCCAGTGCGGTTCTCCGAGGACGCTCTGGCTGCCATCTTCGCAGATCAGCATTCCGATGGCTGGCGCTTTGTCGCCGCATGGGGGCAATGGCTGACCTGGACGTCACGGATATGGAAACGCGAGGACACGCTGCAGGCATTCGATCTGGCCCGGCAGGTGTGTCGAACAGCCGCTGCGCGGGCACCTTCGGCTCGGGTCAGAACAAAGCTGTCGTCTGCTTCGACCGTGGCCGCAGTCGAGCGGCTCGCCCGCAGCGATCGGCGCCATGCCACCACAACAGAGGTCTGGGATCGCGACCCTTGGCTGCTGAACACATCCGAGGGCGTTCTGGACCTTCGCAGCGGTCAGTCACAGTCCCATGACCCTGCGCTTCACATGACGAAGATTGCGGCTGCCGCGCCAAAGGGTGAATGCCCTGTATGGCTTGGCTTTCTCGACACTGTGACAGGCGGGGATGCAGAACTGCAGGCCTATCTTCAACGCATGGCGGGTTACTGCCTGACCGGCGTTACGAGTGAGCACGCACTCTTTTTCCTCTATGGCACAGGGGCGAACGGCAAATCAGTTTTCGCCAACACGCTGACGGAAATCCTTGGCGATTACGCCACCGTAGCGCCGATGGACATGTTCATGGCGAGCCATGGCGATCGCCACCCAACCGACATGGCCGGTCTGCGGGGCGCTCGGGTCGTCACCTCCATTGAGACCGAACAGGGCAGCCGTTGGGCAGAGAGCAAGCTCAAGGCGCTGACTGGCGGCGACAAGATCACCGCGCGCTTCATGCGGCAGGACTTCTTCGAGTTCATTCCGCAGTTCAAGCTGCTGATCGTCGGCAACCACAAGCCTTCGATCCGCAACGTGGACGAGGCCATGAAGCGGCGCCTGCACATGGTGCCATTCACCGTCACCATCCCAGCCGTCAAGCGCGACAAGCGCTTGCCGGACCGGCTGTTGGCTGAGCGCGATGGCATCCTCGCCTGGGCGCTGCAAGGCTGCCTTGAATGGCAGAGAACCGGTCTGCGCCCGCCACCTGCAGTGATGGCCGCCACCGAGGATTATTTCGAGGCTGAGGACGCCCTCGGGCGCTGGCTCGAGGAGTGCTGCGAAACAGGACCAGCCTACTGGGCCGGGTCCACAGAACTCTTCAACAGCTGGAAGACATGGGCAGAGGCCAATGGCGAATACGCAGGTTCGATGAAACGCCTGTCCGAGACGCTGAGCACGCGAGGCTTCGAGAAAAACAGCAACGGGAAAGCGCGTGGATTTCGCGGAATTCGCCTTCAGGACAGCAGCGTTGACCTATTTGAGCAGGAGTAAGGAAATGCCAACAAATACAGAGCAATTGACGGGTTTGACAGGTCATACCTATAAAGCCGTCACGCGCGCGCATACGCGCGTGTCTACGGCTGATAAGCCAACACCTGTCAAACCCGTCAAACCCGTCAACAGGGGTTTGTCACATGATCATCGTGGACGCCGGGCAATCCTCGCCCTCGACCTCGGCACCACCACTGGTTGGGCTCTACGTGGCTACGACGGTTTGATCACCAGTGGCACAGCATTCTTCAAGCCAGGCCGCTTCGACGGCGGCGGCATGCGGTATCTCCGGTTCACCAACTGGCTGACCGAGATGGACCGGCTGTCCGGACCGATCGAGGCGATCTGGTTTGAGGAAGTCAGAAATCACAAGGGTGTGGACGCCTCACACGTTTACGGCGGTCTGATGGCCACGTTGACGGCTTGGGCGGAACTGCGGGGAATCCCATATGAAGGCGTTCCGGTCGGCACCATCAAGCGCCACGCCACTGGCAAGGGCAATGCGAACAAGGATGCGATGGTCGCAGCCGCCCATGCCCGCGGGTTCAGCCCCGCAGACGACAACGAGGCCGATGCCATCGCACTGCTGCTCTGGGCCATCGAGACCAACGGAGGTCAGGCATGACGCGCTCGATGATCCTGACAGCGGCGGAGCAGGTGCTCGAAAGCCGTGCGGCAGCCTATGGGCCGGCGTCCGCGTCGTTGGAGAAGATCGCAGCCCGTTGGTCGCAGGTCCTGGAGTGCGAGGTGACGCCTGCGCAGGTTGTGCTGTGCATGATTGACCTCAAGATGGTTCGCCTCACGCACGACCCCGACCACCGCGATAGCCTTATCGATGTCATCGGGTATGCCGCGCTCATGCCGGAGGTGCTGCGATGAAGAGCATGCGTTGGCATCCCCCCGGCTGTGGTGGCGAACGCCGTGATGCCGATCAGGTCAAACGCGACGGATGGCGACAGACAGGGCTGCTGGCGGTCAGGATCGACGATGAACGCCTGACATGGCCCGAACGCGAACTGGTGCGCCAACTCGGTGAAAAACTTTACGGCAAGACAAGCAAGGGCAAACCGCGATGACCAATTGGACACCGAGATTGGTTGAGGTTCGCCTTTCGGAGGCAGCGTTCGTGCTCAAGCGCCTGCCGGAGCCCAAGTTGATGGGCTATTTCAGCACATGGCCGGAGATCGTTCAGAGTTTTGCCGACAAGGTGGGCCAAGAACCTAAGCCCATGCGCGTGATTCCGTCGCCCGCTGCGATCACCCGTATGGAGGAGACGCTGACCTGGACTGCGGGCCTTGACCCCATCGACGGCCAGATCGTTTGGCTACGTGCCTACGGTTATCGATGGCGCGAGGTCTGCCGGGCCGTCGGCCTGCAAAGGTCCTCTGCGCATCATCACTGGGTCTATGGGCTGTGCCTGATTTCGCACAAGCTGAACCGCAGACGTGTCAACCAGAAGCTGTCCATGCAACAAGTCATCGACCTTGCACGAGCCGACGATCCGGCGCTTTGAAAAAAATGACCCAAGAATAAATTTCTGCCAGACACTTTTTCGATTGCGTCGGTATGTGAGAGGTAAGTCGAGAAGTGCGCGCGGATGATCGAGCGAGAGTTGAAGCGGGCAAACGCCCACCGCTTGACCGGAAAAACTGTCTCCGCCTTCCGCTAAGTAATTGTTTTTATGGTTCCTTTCCGTGCACTTCGTATGCTGGGGGGCGCAGCGCGCAATTTCGCTAGCGTCAGGGCGAT
>JAFIEF010000008.1 GCA_020832655.1 Paracoccaceae bacterium | reverse complement strand
TTTGTCGCAATTTCGAACCGACAAAGTCTGTCAACTTTTTCTGAAATTGCTTTAGCTTTCGCTAAGCGCCACTTTCATGTCCTTGACCTGATAGATGACATCGCCATCAGCCTCGACGATGCCATCGGCCACGCCCATTGTCAGGCGGCGGGTCTGCACGGCCTTGGTGAAATCCACCCGATAGGTCAGCATCCTGCGGTCAGGGCGGACCATGCCGGTCAGCTTGACCTCGCCCACGCCCAGCGCATAGCCGCGCCCCTGCCATCCGCGCCAGCCCAGATTGAAGCCGGTCAGCTGCCACAGCCCGTCCAGCCCCAGACAGCCGGGCATGATCGGATTGCCGGGAAAGTGGCATTCGAAAAACCACAGATCGGGGGTGATGTCGAATTCAGCCACGACATGGCCCTTGCCATGCGCACCCCCATCGCCCGAGATTTCGGTGATGCGGTCCATCATCAGCATCGGCGGCGCAGGAAGCTGGGCATTGCCGGGGCCGAATAATTCACCGCGCGCGCAGGCCAGCAGCGCTTCCTTGTCGAACGAACTGGGGTAGTTGGACATCATGCTCTCCTCTGCAGTCGAACACCTGTAGCATTGCCATCCAAAGCGGTGCAAGCCTGTCACATCTGGCTGATCAGCGCAGTTAAGAGTGATTTTCATTTGAAGTTTGGGGCAGGCATGCACTATATACCCGTTATGGATAAAGCTTTTGCCCATCTGGATCAGGCTGCGCTGCAAAGCGGCGCTGAATGGCTGGCGCGCGCGGGCGTGCGCCCGACCCGCCAACGGCAGACCTTGGCGGGCTTGCTGGTGGGCGATGGGCGCGACCGGCATGTCACCGCCGAAAGCCTGTTCATGGCCGTTAAGGACAGTGGCGAAAGCGTGTCGCTGGCCACGGTCTATAACACGCTGCGCGCTTTCCGCGATGCTGGCTTGATGAATGAAATCACGGTCGATGCGACGCGGTCCTATTTCGACACCTGTGTCGAAGAACACCCGCATTTCTTCTGGGAAGACAGCCAGACCCTGACCGACGCCCCGGCGTCCGAAGTGGCGTTTGAACGCCTGCCGCAAGCCCCCGAAGGGGCGCGGATTTCGCGCGTTGATGTGGTGATCCGGCTGACGCGCGAGCAAGCTGCCTCAACCCGTTGACCTTGGCGCCGGGCTACTGCCCGCGCACATCCCTGATCCATGCCACGATCATCCGCCGCGCCTCTGGGTCCATCTGAATGGCGTTGGGCGGCGGCATGGCATGGCTGATGCCCGATTGCAGATAGATCTGGCTGGCATGGCGCGCGATATCCTGCGCGGTTTCCAGATAGACGCCGGAAGGTGCCCAATACATGCCGGGCCAGACCGGCTCGCGCGCATGGCACATGGAACAATTGCCCAGCACCGCGTAATAGGCATCCTCGAACCCCTCGGCAGAGGCGAAGCGCTGCTCATAGGCGGTCAGTTCGCGCAGTTCGGCCTCTTCCCAGCTTTCGCCGCTTTGCGCAGTGGACAGCCATGCGATCAGCACCATGATTGCGACAGTGACCCCCCATGTCCAGAACGGCCCCTTGCCGGTTCTGTGCATGGTGTTGAAATAATGGCGGATGGTCACGCCGGTCAGAAAGACCAGGCTGGCGATGATCCAGGAATATTCGGTGGCAAAGGCCAGCGGGTAATGGATCGACAGCATCAAGAACACGACCGGCAGCGTCAGATAATTGTTATGGGTCGAACGCAGCTTGGCGATCTTGCCATATCTGGCGTCCGGCACGCGCCCGGCCTTCAGATCGGCCACCACGATGCGCTGGTTCGGCATGATCTGGAAAAAGACATTGGCGGTCATGATGGTGGCGGTGAAGGCACCCAGATGCAGCAGCGCGGCGCGGCCGGTGAAGATCTGGTTATAGCCCCAGGACATCGCCACCAGAAGCGCAAACAGGATCAGCATCAGCAGCGTGGGGTTTTCGCCAAGGCGCGATTTGCACATCTGGTCATAGACCAGCCAGCCAATGGTCAGCGACCCGCCCGAAATCACGATGCCCTGCCACAGCGCCAGATCGGCGCGGGTCGGGTCCAGCAGGAACAGTTCGCCCCCCACCCAATAGATCATCATCATCAACACGGCGCCCGACAGCCATGTGGAATAGCTTTGCCATTTGTGCCAGGTCAGATGCTCGGGCATTTCAGACGGCGCGACATTGTATTTAACGGTGTGATAGAAACCGCCGCCATGCACTTCCCATTCCTCGCCAGTGGCGCCTTTGGGCAGGGCGGGGTTGGGCCGCAGCATCAGATCCAGCGCGATGAAATAGAACGACGCCCCGATCCACGCCATTGCGGTGATGACATGCAACCAGCGCACAGAGAATTCGATCCAGTCCCAGATGACGGCCAAATCATACATGGCTTTTCCCATTCCTGTTCGATGTTTGCGCCAGTCTAGACGATAGCGCTTTATTTTGTTAATGCAGAAAAAGGCTAAGCAGTCTCAAACAAAACCAGAAAATGTCATATCTGGACAATATCCGCACATTTGTGCGCGTCTATGAATTGGGCAGCATGTCAGCGGCGGGGCGCGATATGCGCATTTCGCCTGCGGTGACATCGTCGCGGATCTCGCAGCTGGAAACGCATCTGGGCGTGCGGCTGTTCCAGCGCACCACCCGCAATCTGACGCCGACCGAACAGGGAAAGTCCTTCTATCGCGGTGCGACCGAGATACTGGAAGCGGTCGAAAGCGCCGAAGCGCAGATCGTCAACATCACCGAGAATTTGCGCGGGGCATTATATGTCGCCGCCCCTTTGGGGGTTGGCCGAAGGCTGATTGCGCCACAAGTGCCCGATTTTCTGGCAGATTACCCCGAAGTCAGCATCCGGCTGCGGCTGACCGACCGCAAGGTTGACCTGACCACCGAAGGGCTGGATCTGGCGTTTTTTCTGGGCCAGCCCGAAGACAGCAATCTGCGCATCCGCAAAATCGCCGATGTCGAACGAATTCTTTGCGCCGCGCCGGAATATGTCGAAAGCCGGGGCATGCCGCGATCCGGCGATGATCTGGTGGCAGAAGGGCATGAATGCCTTAGCCTGCGCTTTCCCGGCGCGACCGAATTTCAATGGCGGCTGTCAACGCCCGCAGGATCGCGGCGCTTCCGGGTGTCGGGGCGGTATGAATCCGATGATGGCGATGTGCTGACCGATTGGGCGCTGGCAGGGCATGGCGTGGTGATGAAGCCGGTTTTCGAAGTGGCCGAGCATCTGCGCAGCGGCGCGCTGGTGCCGGTGGCGCAAGCCACCCCGCCCGAACCGATCCAGATGGCGTGCCTGTTCACCCATCGCCGCCGCCAGGACCCCAAGGCGCGGCTGTTCATGGAATTCATGATCGAGCGCATCGGCGCGGCGATCCGGGTCGCGCATCGTCAGGGGCAGGATCAACTGCCGCGATAGGTGGAATAGCCAAAAGGCGACAGCAATAGCGGCACATGGTAATGCGCGGCTTCCGACATGCCGAAGCGGATCGGGATCACATCCAGAAAGCGCGGCGATTCGGGCGGCGTGCCGCTGGCATCCAGATAGACACCGGCATGAAACACCAGCTCATATTCGCCAGGGGCAAATTCCTCGGCGGGCAGGATCTGTGCATCGGTGCGCCCGTCGTCATTCGTGACCAGCGTTTTCAGCAAATCGCGCCTGTCGCCCGTCCGGCGGAACAGCTCGATCTTCAAGCCTTTGGCGGGGCAGCCGCGCGCCGTGTCCAGAACATGGGTGGTCAGATATCCGGTCATGTGAAGCCTCCTTGGCGTTTGCCCATTTGTAAGCCCGGAAAGGCGGGTTAGACAAAGAGAGTCTGGCAAAACACTCCTTATAGTATTTTTTGAAAAACATCTTTCATTTTATCGTTTATGCAATAGCCAACGAAACGGAGGCCCAGTTGAAACGCTACCCCAGAGACATGACCGGCTATGGTCCCACCCCGCCCGCGCCCAATTGGCCCGGCGGTGCCAGGATCGCGGTGCAGATCGTGCTGAATTTCGAGGAAGGCGGCGAAAACTGCATCCTGCATGGCGATGCGGCGTCAGAGGCGTTCTTGTCGGAAATCACCGGCGCCGCCGCCTGGCCGGGGCAGCGGCACTGGAACATGGAATCGCTTTATGAATATGGCGCGCGGGCCGGGTTCTGGCGGCTGCATCGGTTGCTGGGCGATCTGCCGGTCACGGTTTACGGCGTGGCCACAGCGCTGGCGCGCGCGCCCGAACAACTGGCGGCGATGAAACAGGCGGGCTGGGAAATCGCCAGCCACGCCCTGAAATGGATCGAGCACAAGGATATGACCGCCGCCGAAGAACGCGACCAGATCCGCCAGGCCATTGCGCTGCATACAGAAGTCGTCGGGCACCCCCCGCGCGGCTGGTATACCGGGCGCTGTTCGATGAACACGGTCGATCTGGCCGCAGAGGCGGGCGATTTCGCCTATATCGCCGACAGCTATGCCGATGAGCTGCCCTATTGGGTGCGCGCGGGCGGCAAGGATCAACTGATCATCCCCTATACGATGGATTGCAATGATATGCGCTTTGCGATTCAGGCGGGCTTCACCTCTGGGGATCAGTTCGAAAGCTATCTCAAAGACAGTTTCGACATGCTCTATGCCGAAGGGCAGGCAGGGGCGCCGAAGATGATGTCGATCGGGCTGCATTGCCGCATTGCCGGCCGCCCCGGCCGTGCAATGGCGCTGAAACGCGCGCTGGACTATATGCGCGGGCATGATGGCGTGTGGTTCGCCACCCGCGAAGCGATTGCCGATCATTGGGCACAGGAACACCCCCCACAGCCGCGCCTGCACCCGTCACAGATGGACAAGGCCGAGTTTGTCGCGCGTTTCGGCAGCGTGTTCGAGCATTCCCCCTGGATTGCAGAGGCCGCGCATGATCTGGAACTCGGCCCCGCCCATGACAGCGCGGCAGGCTTGCATAACGCGCTGGCGCGGATATTCCGCGCGGCCAGCGATGAACAGCGCCTTGGCGTGCTGACCGCCCACCCCGATCTTGCGGGCAAGCTGGCCGCGGCCGGAAGGCTGACCGCGGAAAGCACCGCCGAACAGGCAGGCGCGGGGCTGGACATGCTGACCGACGCGGAACGCGCACAGTTTCAGCGGCTCAACACCGCCTATGTCGAAAAGCACGGCTTTCCCTTCATCATTGCCGTGCGCGACAACACCAAGGCCAGCATCCTGCACGCCTTTCAGACCCGCATCAACAATGACCGCATGACCGAATTTGACACCGCCTGCCGACAGGTCGAACGCATCGCCGAATTGCGGCTGAAGGACATGCTGCCATGACAGTTTCATCTTGCCAGAAATACTCAAACCCACCCTGCCACATATGCCAGAACACAGCGTGACGCGCATCCTGACCCCAACCCCGCTGACGGCAGATAACTTCGCCCCCTTTGGCGATGTGCTGGCGGCCACGGGCCGCCCCGACAAGCTGATCAATCAGGGGCTGTGCGGGCGGTTTCATGACCGCGCGCGGCTGGATTTCGGCGCGGGCGGGCGCGCGGGGATTTCGATCTTCGACGCGCAGCCGCGCGCCCTGCCCTACCGGCTGGAGATGGTCGAACGCCACCCCGAAGGCAGCCAGGCCTTCATCCCGATGCATGAACAGCCCTTTCTGGTCATCGTCGCCGAAGACGCGGGTGGCATCCCGGCCCGCCCGCTTGCCTTTGTCACCGACGGGGCGCAGGGCATCAATTTTCACCGCAATATCTGGCACGGGGTTCTGACGCCCCTGGCCAGCCCCGGTCGTTTCGCCGTGATCGACCGGATCGGGACCACTGCCAATCTGCAGGAGCATTGGTTCGAAACCCCGTGGGAGGTGCGCGAACAGCGCTAAGGAGGCGCGCTGTCCGTGCAAAAGCAAATACGCGAAAACCCCGCCGCTTTTGGCGCATGGTTTCGCATGTCTTGAAGGAGGACAAGACCGTGGCACAACCCAGTATCGGCACGCCCGAACAATTACGCGACCCGGACTATATGCCGCCCATCTACAAGGCCATCCCGCTGGGGGTGCAGCATGTGCTGGCGATGTTCGTCTCGAACGTCACCCCCGCCATCATCGTGGCGGGCGCGGCAGGTTTCGGCTTCGGCTCCGGCTCGCCGGATTTCCCGCATCTGATCTACATGCTTCAGATGTCGATGTTCTTTGCGGGCGTGGCCACGCTGTTGCAGACCATCACTTTCGGCCCGGTCGGCGCGCGCCTGCCGATCGTGCAGGGCACATCCTTTGCCTTCATCCCGATCATGATCCCGCTGGTGGCGGGCAAGGGCGTCGATGCGATGGCCGCTGTCATGGGCGGCATTCTGGTGGGGGGGCTGTTTCATGCCGCCCTTGGCACGGTGATCGGGCGCATCCGCTTTGCCCTGCCGCCGCTGGTCACCGGGCTGGTGGTGCTGATGATCGGGCTGGCGCTGGTGCGGGTGGGCATCCAGTATGCCGCCGGTGGCGTGCCCGCAATGGGCACTGACGCCTTCGGCAATCTGCAAAGCTGGTCGATTGCTCTGGTGGTGATTCTGGTCACGCTGGGGCTGAAATTCTTCGCCCGCGGAATGCTGTCGGTCTCGGCGGTGCTGCTGGGGCTGATCGCAGGCTATGTCGTGGCCTTCACAATGGGGATGGTCAATCTTGGTGGGGTCGGCACTGCGGCGGTCTTTGCCCTGCCCAACCCGCTGCATTTCGGGCTGGAATTCACCGCCGCTGCAATCATCGGCTTTTGTGCGATGGCCTTTGTCTCGGCGGTGGAGACAGTGGGCGATGTGTCGGGGATCACCAAGGGCGGCGCAGGGCGCGAAGCCAGCGAGGGCGAGATCCAGGGCGCGACCTATGCCGATGGTCTGGGCACGGCTGTGTCGGGGCTGTTCGGCGCGCTGCCCAATACCAGCTTCAGCCAGAATGTCGGGCTGATCGCCATGACCGGGGTGATGAGCCGCCATGTCGTTACCATCGGCGCGGTGTTCCTGATCCTTGCAGGGCTGTTTCCGAAAGTCGGGGCGGTGATCTCGACCGTGCCGATCGAGGTGCTGGGCGGTGGTGTGATCGTGATGTTCGGCATGGTCTGCGCGGCCGGTATCTCGATGCTGTCGGATGTGCATTGGAACCGGCGCAACATGGTGATCTTCGCGATTGCGCTGTCGGTCGGGCTGGGGCTGCAGCTGGAACCCTCGGCGCTGCAACATCTGTCTGATACGCCGCGCGTGCTGCTGACCTCTGGCATCCTGCCTGCAGCCGCCATCGCGATTGCGCTGAACCTGATCCTGCCCAGGGAACTGGCCGCCGAATCCACCGAGGAGGTCTCGGGCGGGCTGCATGGCGAAGGCGAAGGGCTGGCGCAGGAAGATCGCCACAAGTGATCTTACGTTAACACTGATGGCACAACTGCGAACGGCGTGGCTTCGGCCACGCCGTTTTCTGTTGCCCCGGCCCCCGGAAGCGGCGTGCGGGTGGGCGGTGGGGCGTGCCGGTTCCGGGGGCCGGAGGCGCGCCACAAAAAAGGCAGCGCCCTGACGGGTGCTGCCTTTGGCGTTTCGAAAAATTATGGGCGGGTCAGAAATCAACCTTGATGGCGACGCCCTGCGCGATGGCAAGATCAACCACCGATGCCGCCACCGCAAGATCCTGCAAGCCCACGCCGGTTCCGTCAAAGAGCGTGATCTCATCATCGCTTGCGCGCCCCGGATCAGTGCCATTGATCACCGCGCCGATCTGGGTGATGTCGGCCTCGGCGATCAGCCCTTGGGCAATGGCGTGCTGGGCCTCGCCAATGCTGATCGATTGCGCGACCTCATCGGTAAAGACGCGCGCGCGCGCCAGCAGTGCGGCCTCGACCTCCTGCTTGCCCCTGGTATCCGTGCCCATGCAGGCGATATGGGTGCCGGGGCTGACATGCTCGGCCATCAGCGAGGGCGCGAAGGCCGAAGTGATCGAGATGATCACATCCGCCGCGCGCATCCCCGGCAGATCGACGGCCTCAAACGGCAGTCCGGCTTCTTCGGCAACTTCGGCGAGTTTGGGCAGCATTTCGGGGTGATAGTTCCAGCCGATGACCTTGTCGAAGCGGCGCTGTTCCAGCGCGGCGCGCAGCTGGAATGTCGCCTGATGGCCCGCGCCGATCATGCCCAAGATGCGCGCATCCCCCCGCGCCAGATGCTTGATCGACACCGATGACGCGGCGGCGGTGCGCAGCGCGGTCAGCAGATTGCCCCCCACCATCGCCTTTGCCCGGCCCGTATCGGGGTCGAACAGGAACACGGTCGATTGGTGGTTGATCAGCCCGCGCTTTTCCAGATTGTGGGGCCAGTAGCCCCCTGCCTTCAGCCCCAGCACCTGGCCTGCGCGGTCGAACCCGCCCTTGAAGCCGTAAAGCGCGTCTTCATGGCCGATGGCCTCGCGCACCACCGGGAAATTGCAGGCGTCGCCTGATGCCATTGCGGCAAACACTTTTTCCACCGCGTCAAAGGCAGCTTGGCGGGTCATCAGATCGCCAATGGCGCGTTCTGGCACGATATACATGATCGGATCCTTTCGTGAAATTCTGGCAAAGAAGAGGCTGCACCCGCATGGACGCAGCCTCTGTCAGCTTTTGCGGCGTTGCGCCCTTTGGGGCGCGCAGGCTCAGTAAGCGTGGCCGCGCGCCGAGACCGGCCAGACGCATTCGACCTTGCCGCCGCGAACGCCCACATACCAGTCATGGACATTGGCGGTGGGGTCGCAATGGCCCGGCACCAGCTTCAGCTTTTCATTGACGCGCAGCACGCCTTGCGGGTCCATCACCACGCCATGTTCGTCCGAGCATTTGACATATTCGACATCATCGCGCCCATAGATCACCGGCAGGCCGCTATCGACCGATTGCGCCTTCAGCCCCGCATCGACAATCGCCTTGTCGGGTTTGGCATGGCTCATCACCGAGGTCAGGATGAAAAACGCGTTTTCCCATTCGCCCTGATCGATGCGCTTGCCATCCTTGTCGAGGATGCGGCCATAATCGGCATCCATGAAGGCGTAAGATCCGCATTGCAGTTCATTGTAAACGCCGCTGGTCGATTCGAAATAATAGCTGCCAGTGCCGCCGCCGCCGACGATGTCACATTCCAGCCCTTCGGCTTTCAGCGCGTCCACGGCATCTTTCACCATCGCCACGGCGATATCGATCTTGGCCTTGCGGTCGTCATAGCTGTCCATATGCTGCATCGCACCCTGATAGGCTTGAATGCCCGCGAATTTCAGCCCCTCGGCGGCATCGATCGCCCTGGCAATCGCCACCACTTCGGGGGTGGTGGTGACACCGCAGCGCCCTGCGCCGCAATCAATCTCGACCAGACATTCGATCTGGGTGCCGTGTTTTTGCGCCGCCGCCGACAGATCAGCGACATTGTCGATGTCATCGACGCAGACAATGGTGCGCGCGCCCAGTTTCGGCAGCCGCGCCAGCCGGTCAATCTTGGCCGGGTCGCGCACCTGATTGCTGACCAGCACATCGCTGATGCCGCCACGGGCGAAGACCTCGGCTTCTGACACCTTCTGGCAGCACACCCCGCAAGAGCCGCCAAGGCGTTCCTGCAATTTCGCCACATCGACGGATTTGTGCATCTTGCCATGCACGCGGTGGCGCATGCCGTGGGCGCGGGCATAATCGCCCATCTTCCTGATATTGCGTTCCAGCGCGTCCAGATCCAGCACCAGACAGGGGGTCTGGATATCGGCCTCGTTCATGCCGGGTTTGGCGGGAATGTCGAAGCCCACCTCATATGCGTCAAGATCGGTCATGTCTTTCATGTCCATGCTCCTATGGTCAAATTCGGATCAGTTGGCGTTCAGCCAGGGCAGCTTGTCCAGATCGACATTGCCGCCAGTGACGATGATGCCCACGCGCTTGCCGCGGAAGGCGTGCGGGTTTTTCAGGATCACCGCCAGCGGCACGGCAGAGGATGGTTCCATCACAATGCGCAGATGCTTCCATGTCAGCTTCATCGCGTCGATGATTTCCTGCTCGGATGCGGTGTAGATCTCGGACACATGGGTCGACACGAAATGCCATGTCAGTTCCTTCAGCGGTACCAGCAGCCCGTCAGCAATGGTCCTGGGCGCGTCATCGGCAATGATATGACCGGCCTTGAAGCTGCGATAGGCGTCATCGGCCTGTTCAGGCTCGGCGGCGATGATCTGCGTTTCAGGTGCCAGCGTTGACAGCGTCAGGCAGGTGCCCGAAATCATGCCGCCACCGCCAATGGGGGCGACCACCATGTCCAGCCCGTCGGTCTGTTCCATGAACTCGCGCGAACAGGTGCCCTGCCCCGCAATCACGCGCGGGTCGTTATAGGGGTGGACGAAATCGCCCCCGGTTTCGGCCTGCACGCGGGCGAATGTGGCCTCGCGCGAACTGGTCGAGGGGTCGCATTCGGTGATCTTGCCACCATAGCGGCGCACAGTGTCCTTCTTGGCCTGCGGGGCGGTGCGGGGCATGACCACATTGCACGGAATGCCCCGGCGCATGGCGGCATAGCTTAGACAAGACGCATGATTGCCCGAAGAATGCGTGGCCACGCCGCGCGCCGCCTGTTCGTCATCCAGCCCGAACACCGCATTTGACGCGCCGCGCACCTTGAACGCGCCCGGTTCCTGCAAATTCTCGCATTTGAAGAACAGCTGCGCGCCGGACAATTCATTCAGATGATCCGACCGCAGAACCGGTGTGCGGCGGATATGCGGCTTGATGCGCTCATGCGCGTCAAGCATGTCCTGATAGGTCGGAATGTGGATCGGGGTGTCCTTCATCATGCTGCATCCTTCCGGCTTTCAGCGGGATGGCCGCGATAATAATCCTGCGCCGCCGCCACGCCCGACCCAAGCCGGATACCCAGCCCCAGATCGGCCATGCACATTTCTGCCGTGGCAATGCCCGACAGCGCCATCACATCGGTCAGGCTGCCCAGATGCCCGATGCGGAACACCTTGCCCGCAACCTCGCCCAGTCCGACACCGAAGGCCACGCCATATTTCTGCGCGGCATGGGTGACGATATCAGTCGCGTTGAAGCCTTCGGGGGTGCGGATGGCACTGACCGTGTCGGAATAAAGCGACGGGTCAGCGGCGCACAGATCAAACCCCCAAGCGCGCACCGCCGCGCGCACGCCTTCGGCGATACGGTGATGGCGGGCATAGACATTGTCCAGCCCTTCCGCCAGCAGCATGTCGCAGGATTGGCGCAGCCCGTTCAGCAGCCCGACAGCAGGCGTGTAGGGATAGGCGTTATTGGCATAGCCCTTGGCCATGTCATTCACATCAAAGAAGGTGCGCGACAGCTTGGCATCGCGCGTGGCGTCCAGCGCGCGGGGGCTGAAGCCGGTGATCGCCAGCCCCGCAGGCAGCATGAACCCCTTTTGCGAGCCGGTGACGGCAACATCCACGCCCCATTCGTCAAAGCGGAAATCCATCGAGGCGATCGAGGACACGCCATCAACGAACAGAAGCGCGGGGTGGCCTGCGGCATCCAGCGCGCGACGCAGCGCGGCGATGTCTGATTTCACGCCCGTTGCGGTTTCGTTATGCGTGGCCAGAACCGCCTTGATCTGGTGGCCGGTATCGGCGGCCAGAATTTCGGCGTAGCGGTCAGCGGGCAGGCCGTGGCCCCAGGGGGTCTCGACGATCTGCACCTCCAGCCCGTGGCGCTGGCACATATCGATCCAGCGATGGCTGAACATGCCATTGCGCGCGGCCAGCACCTTGTCACCTGCCGACAGCGTGTTGGTCAGCGCGGTTTCCCAGCCACCCGTCCCCGTCGAAGGGAAGATGAATATCTCTGCCTCGTCGCTTTTCAGGATCTTGCGCACGCCTTCGCGCGCGGGGTGCAGCATCTGCCCGAACAAGGGAGAGCGATGGTCGATGGTGGGCATGTCACATGCCTTGCGCAGGCTTTCAGGGATATTGGTCGGCCCTGGAATGAAGACGGGGTTTTGAAAGCTCATGGTCAGACTCCTCGGATACAGGGGGCATCATAGCCGAGGGTCACCCTGCTGGAAATTTTTTTGAAATTGTTTTTCATTTTATGCGTACTGATGAAAAACTAAGTGTTGTCAAGTGCTTGCATTTTTTCATAGAATGAAAGCCATTTTCACAAGGTTTCGAGGGGGGCCAGATGGGACCACAGGATAGCAGCGCTGGCAGCCCGCGCCGGGCGCGGGGGCGACCACGCGGCTGGGATGACAAGACCGCGCAGAACACCATCAAGTCGCTGGATCGGGCGATGGCGGTGTTCGAATACCTTAGCGAAGGGCAGGGCAAGCCCCTGACCGCGCTGGCCGAGGAACTGGCCGAGTCGCCCGCCACGGTCTACCGCATCCTGACCACGCTGGAAGGGCGCGGGCTGGTCGAGTTCGACAGCGATGAGCAGATCTGGCATATCGGCCCGCGCGCCTTTGTCATCGGCGCGCGGTTTCTGCGCCGCACCTCGCTGGTGGATCGCGCGCGGCCGATCATGCGCAAGCTGATGGAAGATACCGGCGAAACCGCCAATCTGGGCATCGAGCAGCGCAGCCATGTGCTGTTTCTAAGCCAGGTCGAAACCCATGCCAGCATCCGCGCCTTCTTTCCCCCCGGCACGCTGTCGCCGCTGCACGCATCCGGTATCGGCAAGGCAGTGCTTGCGCATATGGAAGAAGCCCGCCGCGACCGGCTGCTGGCGCGCATGGCGCTGGATGCCTTCACGGCCCACACGATCACCGAGCAAAGCGCGCTGATCGCGGATCTGACGCGCGCGCGGGCGCAGGGCTATGCGGTGGATAATGAAGAAAAGACCGATGGCATGCGCTGCATCGCCGCCCCGGTTTTCGACATGAATCAGGAAGTGGTTGCGGGCATCTCTGTCTCTGGCCCGACCAGCCGCATCGATATGGCCGATATCGACCGGCTTAGTCGGCCCGTGACGGCGGCGGCGCAGGCGCTAAGCCTGGCGATTGGCGGGGTGGGGGTTGGAATGTAGCTCTGCGCGCCTTGGGTTCAGGACCGGGAACCGGTCCTGAACAGCATCGCTTACCCGTAGACGCTTTCCTTGCCGAAATGCCGGGTCAGCAGGTAATAGACCACGGCGCGGTATTTGTTGCGCTCCGAGCGGCCATATTGTTCCATCACCGCATCGATGGCGTCATGCAGTTCCTGCCCGTCAGACAGGCCCAGCTTGCCGATCAGGAAATTGCGGCGCACTGTGTCCAGTTCATGCTGCTGGGTCATCGCGACTGTGCTGGCATCGGGGTTGTAGATCGACGGGCCGCAGCCGATTGTGACCTTGCGCAGCAACTCCATATCCGGCTCAACCCCGATCTTCCCGCGCAAATCCTGCGCATAGCGCTCTATCAACTCGTCCCGACGTCCCATAGCACTCTCCTGACTGGTTATTCTGGCGATGCGGGGGAATCCGCATCGCCGACAGATTGAAAGAAAATCCGCGCAACACCAAGAAAAAACTGACCTTGCGCCGGGATGGCTGGAAAAATCATGCGCTCAGAGCATACGCAGCAATTGGGGCGTGGGCCAGCCATCGGCGGGCAGGCCAAGCTGGGCCTGCACATCCTGCACCGCGGCGCGGGTATTGGCCCCCAATATCCCGTCGATCCCGCCGACATCAAAGCCGCGCTGGGCAAGGCGTTGCTGCAACTGGCGCATCTGGTCCTGATTGAGGCCGGTTTCCGGGTTGCCCGCCTGATAGACCGGCGCACCTTGCAGCCTTGTGGCGAAATAGGCGGCGGTCGTTACATAGATGAAGCTCTGGTTCCATTCGAACAGGGTGCGGTAATTGTGAAACACCATGAAGGCCGGGCCGCGATGGCCCTGCGGCAGAATGACAGAGGCGCGCAGATTGCCTGAAGGCAGGCTGCCATGCGTGGGACGCACGCCCATCTGTGCCCACTGGCTGACAGTCAGTTCGGTGCGCAGCCCGGTGCGGGTCAGATCCAGCCCTTGCGGGATGGCGACTTCATGCAGCCACGGTTCATTCGCCCGCCAGCCCTTGGCGCGCAGCATGGCGGCGGCTGACAAGATCGCATCGGGGGCAGAGCGTTGCAGATCGATACGCCCGTCGCCATCGCCATCCACGGCATAATCGATGATGTCAGAGGGCAGTTTCTGAACCATCCCAACCTCTCCCGCCCAGGCTCCGCGGGTCTGAACCGGGTCCAGCATGCCGCGGCGATACATTTCCAGCGCGGCAAAGACCTGCGGGCGGAACAGTTCCGGGCGGCGGCAGTCATGCGCCAGCGTGACCAGCGCGTTGACCGTGTTGAAATCGCCCTGATTGGCCCCGAAATCGGTTTCAAACGCCCAGAACGCCAGCAATATACCCGGCTGCACGCCATAATCGCGCTGTGCCCGGTCGAATACGGCGCGGTGCCGGTCATAATTTGCCCGCCCTGCATTCATGCGGTTCTGCGAAATCAGCGCACGAGAGAAATCAAGGAAGGGGCGCTGGAAAATCCCCTGCCGCCGGTCGGCATTGATCACCGATTGTTCATGGCGCACATTGCGAAAGAAATTCTCGATCAACGCGCGGTCCTGACCGCGCTGCGCGGCCTCTGTTTTCAACCCTTCGACAAACGCGCCGAAATTGCCCCCACAGCTTTGCGCCTGCGCGCCGGTGCCGAAACCAAGGGAAAGAACCGTCACAAGACCAATCAGAAACCGCATAAAGCCCTCATTGCAGATGATTTTGCGCCACGTTAGCGCAACCTGTCGCGTGAGGAAATCGCTTTTATTCTAACGCGTGGTGTCAGGGGCGACGGGCGTTTGCGCAAGACTTCGCCGGACGTCGGTCCTTGCGCATTCTCGCGGCCTTGTTAAGTGCCTTGTTAAGTGCGTTGTCGGCCAGTAGCGAGCTGTTGCTTGCGCGCCGGCGTGGCAAGCGGGCGCGGCGTGATCCAACCGATCCGGGGCGTCGGCGCAACTGCACAGGCTGCTTCGGGCGAAAATGCTTGATCGGTCGGCTTCGTCGGGCGATCCTGACATCAGAGGGCAAGCCATTTGTGGAATGTCGGTTGTTAACGTCAGGATCCAGACCAATGACCCAAGGGCTTCAACCGCATCAGAAATCGGCCGTGCCCGCCCTTCGCTTGACTGACATCCAGAAATCCTATGGTGCAAACCGGGTTCTGGTTGATGTGAACCTTGAGATCGCACAGGGGGAATTCGTCGTCGTCGTTGGCCCTTCCGGCTGTGGCAAGACCACGCTGCTGCGGGTGATCGCCGGGCTGGAGGTGCCCGATTCCGGCGAGATCGTCATGTTCGACGAGAACGTCACCGAGATGTCGCCGGGGCAGCGTCAGGTCGCGATGGTATTTCAAACCTATGCGCTCTATCCGCATCTGACAGTGTCCAGGAACTTCGAGTTTGCTCTGAAACTGGCGGGGTTGACCCGTGACGAAATCCGGGACCGGATTGCGGAAGTGGCCACCACCCTTGCACTGACCGATTACCTTGATCGCAAGCCCGCCGAACTGTCCGGCGGGCAGCGCCAGCGCGTTGCCCTGGGTCGGGCTCTGGTGCGTCAACCGCGCCTGTTCCTGTTTGACGAACCCCTGTCGAACCTCGATGCCGGTCTGCGCATGAACACACGGATCGAAATCGCGGCCCTGCACCGTACCCTTGGGACGCCGATCATCTATGTTACCCACGATCAGACCGAGGCGATGACTTTGGCCAATCGCATTGTGGTGATGCGCGCGGGACGGATTGAACAGGTGGGCGCACCGTTGGAACTGTACAACACGCCGGTCAATCGCTTTGTCGCCGGATTTATCGGATCGCCTGCGATGAATTTCATCGCCGGTGATCTGCTGACCGGTTCAGGCGCCGCCGAGATCGGCGTGCGACCAGAGCATTTGCGTGTTGTCGAAGACGGGCGTTTGCGGGGCAGGGTCTTGCATTATGAACGTCTGGGGACAGATACCCATGTGATTGTCGATGCCGGAGAAGCTGAAAACCTGACCGTGCGGCTGGTCGGACAGTGGGAGTTTGAACGCGACACGCCCATCGCACTGGACTTCGATGATGACAAGGCCGTGCTATTTGACAGCCACGGTGACCGGATCGCAGACGCGCCAGCGTGAAACGGAACAGTGCTGCGTTGCCGCAATGATCCGTCAGCCCAGGCACGGTATCATCGCCAGAGTTGCCCCTGATCAGCTTGCGCCAGATGAAACCCATCATCCGCGCCTCGCTTTCATCTTGCCCCAAATACTCTCACCGAAGGTAGCGGGCCGGAAGGCCCGCTTCCCCCCGCAAGCAGGGTCAAGGCGGCGCAACCAGCGCCCTGCCAAAGCCGCAATGAAGCCAACTGCTCAAGCTTGGTCAAAAGTCACTATAGCGTTCGCCCTCTGACGAAAGGATCCTGCGCTTGGGCGTTTCGTGCGCGACAGGCGGCAATGCGGACGCGGCGGCGCAAGCGCGCCTTGTTTCCGCGCGGGGGCAATGGCGAGATCAACCGCACAGGGCGCTTGTCTCGACCTCACCCCAACCCCCTACACCCCCTCGCGCCCATGCGGGGCCATGAAATCCAGCGCCGGGTTGATGGGGATGATGCGGTGAGGGTTAATCGTGTCATGGCTGTAATGGTAATGGCGCACGATATGGTCCATCTGCACTGTGCCCGCCACACCGGGATGCTGATACAGATCGCGCGTATAGGCCCATAGCGCGGGGCAATCCATGATCCGTTTGCGGTTGCATTTGAAATGCAGATGATAGACCGAATCAAACCGCACAAGGGTTGTGAACAGCCGCCAGTCAGCCTCTGTCAGGCGCGCGCCCATCAGATAGCGGCGCGATGACAGATGGTCTTCCAGCCAGTCCAGCGCGTCGAACAACGGATACACCGCCTTGTCATAGGCGCTTTGGGTGGTGGCGAAACCGGCCTTGTAGACGCCGTTATTGACCTGATCATAGATGCGCGCATTCACCGCGTCGATCTGGTCGCGCAATTCGGCGGGGTAATAGTCATCGCGGTTGCCGGTCAGATCATCAAAGGCGCTGTTGAACATGCGGATGATCTCGGGCGATTCATTGGACACGATGGTTTTGCGCGTCTTGTCCCACAGCACCGGCACGGTCACGCGGCCCGAAATCCTGGGATCCGCGCGGGTATAGACCTCGCGCATGAAGCGCGCGCCATGCAGCTTGTCGCCGGTGGCACCGGGGAAATCGGTGTCGAAGCTCCAGCCATCATCCATCATGTCGGGATGCACGACCGAGACATCGATCAGCCCCTCCAGCCCCTTGAGGGCGCGAAAGATCAGCGTGCGATGCGCCCAGGGGCAGGCATAAGAGACATAAAGATGGTAGCGCCCGGCCTCTGGCGCAAAGCCGCCCTCGCCCGATGGGCCAGCGCTGCCATCGCGCGTGACCCAGTTGCGAAAGCGCGAGGTGTCGCGCTTGAACGCGCCGCCCGTGCTTTTGGTGTCATACCATTCGTTCGACCATTCGCCATCAATCAATCGGCCCATCTGCAACTCTCCTGTTCTGCTGATCCAGATCTGGCATATGAGGCGCAAATGGCAATCTGCATGCGCGCGCAGCCCATGTGCGCGCCGCTACATATCCTCGACCATCACCACACCAGAGAGCGATTTGACGGCGCCCTTGATTTGCGGGCTGAGCGCGAAATTCAGCCCCGTATCGATGTCATATTCGCGCCCCTTGCCCAGATCGGCCACACAGAACCGCACTGGCCCTTGCCCGCGCGCGGGCTGTGCGCTGCCCGGGCCAAGCAGCCTGGCGACAGAGGCGATGACCTCTGGCGCATCAACATGAATGCGCAGCCCCGCAGCCCCCGCATCGGCGACCACGGCATCAACCGGCTGCACAGCCCGCGCCAGCAGCTTCAGGGTTTCGGCCTCCATCGTGGCCTCGACCGTCAGCACCACATTCTGCCCCGGTTCCAGATATTTCCGCCCCGCTTCCAGCGTGTCGGAAAACACTGTCACCTCATATAGCCCGCTCGGGTCGGAAAGCTGGACAAAGGCAAAGCGGTTGCCGCGCGCGGATTTGCGTTCCTGCCGCCCCGAAACCGACCCCGCGATCCGCGCCACCAGCGCGCCGCCTGCGGCCTGTTTTTCGATCTCGGCCAGGCTCCGCACATCCTTGCGCCTCAATGCGGCGGCATAATCATCCAGCGGGTGGCCCGACAGATAGAAGCCCACCGCCTGATGTTCATGCCCCAGCCTTTCGGTGGGCAGCCAGTCATCGACACTGGCCAGCCTTGGTTCGGGGATGTCCGATCCGGCTTCGCCAAACAATGACACCTGATTTGACGCGCGCGCGTCAAAGATCGCGGCGGAATAGCCCACCAGCGCATCGAGGCTGTCAAAGACGCGCCTGCGGTTGCGCTCCAACTGGTCGAACGCGCCGCCGCGTGCCAGCATTTCCAGCGCGCGCTTGCCCACGCGCTTCAGATCAACGCGGCGGGCAAAGTCAAACAGCGTGGCAAAGGGCTTTTGCCCGCGCGCATCAACGATCAGGCGCATCGCATCCAGCCCGACATTCTTCAGCGCGCCAAGCGCATAGACCAGCGCACCGTCCTGCACATCGAAATTGGCCATCGCGCGGTTGACGCAGGGCGGGATCACGGCAATGCCCAGCCGGTCGACCTCTCGTTTATAGACGGCCAGCTTGTCGGTCAGGTGGATATCGCAATTCATCACACCCGCCATGAATTCGACCGGGTAATTCGCCTTCAGATACGCGGTCTGATAGCTGACCACGGCATAGGCGGCGGCGTGGGATTTGTTGAAGCCGTAATTGGCGAATTTTTCCAACAGGTCGAACACCTCGCCTGCCTTCTTTTCATCGACACCATTGGCCAATGCGCCCTTCACGAATTTCGGGCGCTCCTTGGCCATTTCCTCGGCGATCTTCTTGCCCATCGCACGGCGCAGCAGATCGGCCTGTCCCAGGCTGTAGCCCGCCATCACCTGCGCGATCTGCATCACCTGTTCCTGATAGACGATGATCCCTTGCGTTTCTTCAAGGATATGGTCGATCGAGGGGTGGATCGATTCCAGCGCGCGCTTGCCGTTCTTGGCCTCGCAATAGGTGGGGATGTTTTCCATCGGGCCGGGGCGATACAGCGCCACCAGCGCCACGATATCTTCAATGCAGGTGGGCTTCATGCGCCGAAGCGCATCCATCATGCCAGAGCTTTCCACCTGAAACACCGCCACAGTGCGCGCGCTGGCATAAAGCTTGTAGGTGGCTTCATCATCCAGCGCAATGGCGTTGATATCCAGATCCACCCCGCGGCGTTTCAGCAGATCGACCGCATTCTGAATCACCGTCAGCGTCTTCAGCCCCAGAAAGTCGAACTTCACCAGCCCGGCCTGTTCGACCCATTTCATGTTGAACTGCGTCGCGGGCATGTCGGAACGCGGGTCGCGGTAAAGCGGCACCAGCTCGTCAAGCGGGCGGTCCCCGATCACCACCCCTGCGGCATGGGTCGAGGCATTGCGCAGCAGCCCTTCCAGTTGTCGGGCATAGCTCAGCAGCCGGTCCACCACCTCTTCGGCCTTGGCCGCCTCGCGCAGGCGGGGTTCATCGGCCAGCGCCTTTTCCACGCTGACGGGCTTGACCCCTTCGACCGGGATCATCTTGGACAGCTTGTCCACCTGCCCATAGGGAAGCTGCAAAACGCGCCCCACATCGCGCACCGCGGCCTTGGACAGAAGCGCGCCAAAGGTGATGATCTGGCCCACCTTGTCATGGCCGTATCTGTCCTGGGTGTAGCGAATGACCTCTTCGCGCCGGTCCATGCAGAAATCGATATCGAAATCGGGCATCGACACGCGTTCGGGGTTCAGGAAGCGCTCAAACAGCAGATTATAGCGCAGCGGGTCCAGATCGGTGATGGTCAGCGCATAGGCCACCAGACTGCCCGCGCCAGACCCCCGCCCCGGCCCCACCGGAATGTCATTTTCCTTGGCCCATTTGATGAAATCGGCCACGATCAGGAAATAGCCGGGAAAGCCCATGCCTTCGATGATGCCCAGCTCGAATTCCAGCCGTTTTTCATAGTCTTCGACCGGGGCGGCATGGGGGGTGACTGCCAGCCGCGCGGCCAGCCCTTCCTTCGCTTGCCGCCGCAGCTCCTGCACCTCATCCTCGGCAAAGCGCGGCAGGATGGGCGCGCGTTTTTCCGCCCTATAGGCGCAGCGCCGCGCAATCTCGACCGTGTTTTCCAGCGCTTCGGGCAGATCGGCGAAAAGCGCCGCCATCTCTTCGGGCGATTTCAGGTAATGCTGCGGGGTCAGGCGGCGGCGCGGGGCGGATTGATCGACATAGGCGCCGTCCTTGATGCACAAAAGCGCGTCATGCGCGGCATAGGCATCGGGCTTGGGGAAATAGGCGTCATTGGTGGCCACCAGCGGCAGGCCCATCGCGTAAGCCATCTCGACAAAGGGGCGCTCGGTCGTGCGCTCGGCGGCCATCATCTGGCCCGCCTCATCCATATGGCGCTGCAACTCGACATAAAGCCGGTCGGGGTAGATCGCGGCCAGCCGTTCCATCAGCGCGCGGGCCTTCGCGGCCTGATTGGTCTGGATCAGCTTGCCCACCGCCCCCTCGGCCCCGCCCGACAGGCAGATCAGCCCGCCGGCATGCTGCGCCAGCTCTTCCAGCGTGACCTGCGGCACCGGCCGGTCCCTGGGCAGATAGAGGCAGGAATTGAGCTTCATCAGATTCATGTAGCCCGCCTCGGACTGCGCCAGCAGCACCACAGGCGCAGGCATACGCAGCTTTTCCCCTGGCGCGGGCGGGTCATAGGCCACCGAGATCTGACAGCCCAATATCGGCTGCACCCCTGCCCCCGCCGCCAATGTCGAAAATTCCAGCGCGGCGAACATGTTGTCGCTATCGGTCACGGCCACGGCAGGCCAGCCCTTGGCCGCGCAGGTCTTGACCAGCGCCTTCAGCGCAACCGCGCCTTCCAGCAGCGAATACTCGGTATGGGTGCGCAGATGGATGAAGCGGGGCAAATCAGTCATGGCGCGATCATAGGCAAGCCGCAGCGCCTGCAAAAGCCGAAATCACCGCACGCACGCGATATCGGGGACGGAATGTCGCAGCCGGGTTTGCGCCAGATCAAGGAACCGACCGCCCGGTCCGGGTCATATCGCCCCTGTCTTTGTGGAAAGAGGGCTTATCATGACCAGAATGCTTCCCCTGATGTTCATCATTGTCGGCGTGACCTGTGCGGGTATCGGCATGGTCACCGGTCTGGTGCTGGGCCATGACACGCTGGAACCGATTCTGGCATGGTCGGCCGGTGGTGCCGCGGTGGGGCTGGTGGCAAGCTGGATCATCGCGCGCAAGCTGATCAACTCGTAACCCGCGCGCGTCAGTCGAACCAGATCCGCGCCGTGCGCTCGAACGCGCGCGGCGCTTCGGCATGCAGCCAGTGGCCCGCATCGGGCAGCTTGGCGAATTTCGCACCCGCAAACAGCGCCTTGATTGCGGGGCGGTGTTCGGGGCGCACATAATCCGATTTCGCGCCGCTCAGAAACAGGGTCGGGCGCTCGAAACGGCCGCTGATATCTTCGGGCCAGCCGGTGATGCGGTCCATCTCGGCGTCCAGCACATCCAGATTAAGCCGCCAGCGCGCAGGGCTACTGCGCAGATCCAGCGATTGCAGCAGAAACGCGCGCACCGACGGATCGTCCACATCCGCCGCCAGCGCGCGATCAGCGGCCGCGCGGCTCTCCAGCCCCGCCAGATCAAGCCTGCGCATCGCCGCAATCAGCCCCCGCTGGCTGTGCCCATAGGCCACGGGCGCGATATCGGCGATGAGCAGGCGGTTCACCAGATCGGGGCGGGTCAGCGCCAGCATCATCGCCGCCTTGCCGCCCATCGAATGGCCCAGAATATCGGGCGTGCCGCCCTTTTGCGCGATCACGCGGGCCAGATCAGCGGCCAGATCGGCATAGGCATGGCTCTTGGCCCAGGGGCTGTCGCCATGATTGCGCATATCCACGCTGATCACTTCACGCCCGTCGGACAGCCGCTTGGCAATCGCCCCCCAGTTGCGGGCCGAGCCGAACAGCCCATGCACCACCAGCAGCCAGGGCCGCGCGGATGGTGCCCCGTATTGCAACTGGTTCAGCGTCACGGCGTCTGGCGCGGTCTGGCTCACCGGGCTTTCATCCTTGTCCAAATATCCTCGGGGGTGAAACCGGCCCCGCAGGGGCTGGTTGAGGGGGCGGACAGCCCCCTTTTACCCCGCTTGCGCCAAACTCTGGCGCAAGCAATCACAGCCCCGGATAGATCGGGAAGCGCGCGCAAAGTACCGCGACTTCGCCGCGCACGCGCGCCTCGATCGCGGCATTGCCATCTTCGCCATTCTCTGCCAGCCCTTCAACCACCTGCACGATCCAGTCGGCAATCTGGCGGAATTCGGGTTCGGCAAAACCGCGCGTGGTGCCTGCGGGTGTGCCCAGCCGGATGCCGCTGGTGATCATCGGGCTTTCGGTGTCAAACGGGATGCCGTTCTTGTTGCAGGTGATATGCGCGCGTCCCAGCGCCGTTTCGGTGGCATTGCCCTTCACCCCCTTGGGGCGCAGATCGACCAGCAGCAGATGCGAGTCGGTGCCCCCGGTCACAGTGGCCAGCCCGCCCTTTTCCAGCTGATCGGCCAGCGCCCTGGCATTGGCGATCACCTGCCGCTGATAATCAACGAAACCCGGTTGCAGCGCCTCGCCGAAGGCCACCGCCTTGGCGGCGATGACATGCATCAAGGGGCCGCCCTGAATGCCGGGGAAAATGGCGGAATTGACCTTCTTGGCGATGGTTTCGTCATTGGTCAGGATCATGCCGCCGCGCGGGCCGCGAAGGGTCTTGTGCGTTGTCGTGGTCGCCACATGCGCATGCGGGAAGGGCGAGGGGTAAAGCTTGGCCGCCACCAGCCCGGCAATATGCGCCATATCGACCAGCAGATACGCCCCCACGGCATCAGCGATCTCGCGCATGCGCCTGAAGTCGATGATGCGCGGTATCGCCGAGCCGCCGGCGATGATCATTTTCGGCTGATGGCGGGCGGCCAGTTCGGCGATCTGGTCATAATCGATTTCCAGATCCGACTCGCGCACGCCATATTGCACCGCGTTGAACCATTTGCCCGACTGGTTGGGCTTGGCCCCATGCGTCAGATGCCCGCCTGCATCAAGGCTCATGCCCAAAATCGTGTCGCCGGGTTTCAGCAGCGCGGTATAAACGCCCTGATTGGCCTGGCTGCCGGAATTGGGCTGGACATTGGCAAAGCTGCATTCGAACAGCTTGCAGGCGCGCGCGATGGCCAGGTTTTCGGCCACATCGACATATTGGCAGCCGCCATAATAGCGTCGGCCCGGATAGCCTTCGGCATATTTGTTGGTCAGCACAGAGCCTTGCGCCTCCATCACAGCGCGGCTGACGATGTTTTCTGACGCGATCAGTTCGATCTCGTCGCGCTGGCGGCCAAGTTCGGCCTGCATCGCGGCGTGAAGTTCCGGGTCGCGGCTTTCGATCGTGTCGGTGAAGAAACCGGCGTCGCGGGTGGTGATGTTCATATCGGCCTCCGGGCAATGACAGGGCAGGGCAGGGCATCTGGCGTCCAATTAGCGCATAAGGGGGCAATCGGAAAGCCTCGATTGCGGCGCAACAGCGCGTTGCAGCGACCCGAATGTGGCAAGGATTTCCGATCCGCGCCGCAACTGCACCTATGGGAACCCGGACTTGCCAAGACTGCCGCGCAGGTTCATTACAAAAAGGCACAGCGCAGCCAGAGGGTTCCATGTC
Organism: Paracoccaceae bacterium; assembly: GCA_020832655.1. Taxonomy (GTDB): domain Bacteria; phylum Pseudomonadota; class Alphaproteobacteria; order Rhodobacterales; family Rhodobacteraceae; genus Roseinatronobacter. The sequence continues at coordinate 55,016 of JAFIEF010000008.1, read as the reverse complement.
CACCAAGATCGCCTTTCTTGCCAGCCTTGCCACCGATGCGCAGATTGCACTGAAGCAACTGACCGCGCGTTATGGCAATTGCCCGCTGGAACAGGCCGATGTCATCGTCGCCCTTGGGGGCGACGGGTTCATGCTGCATACGCTGCATGGCACCCAGGCGCTGGATGTCCCGGTCTATGGCATGAATCGCGGCACAGTGGGGTTCTTGATGAATGCCTATCATCCAGAGGGGTTGCTGGAACGGCTGGAAGCAGCGGAAATGGCCGTTCTGAACCCGCTGCGCATGACCGCCTTGCGCAATGATGGCAGCCAGATTCAGGCGCTGGCAATCAATGAGGTGTCGCTTTTGCGTCAGGGCGCACAGGCGGCGAAGCTGCGCATCATCGTCGATGGCCGCCAGCGGCTGGAAGAGCTGGTCTGCGATGGTGTGATCCTCAGCACGCCCGCAGGCTCGACAGCCTATAACTACTCGGCGCATGGGCCGATCCTGCCGATCGGTTCCGACGTGCTGGCGCTGACGCCGGTGGCGGCGTTCCGTCCGCGGCGCTGGCGCGGCGCGCTTTTGCCCAAGGCCAGCCATGTCCGCTTTGAAGTGATGAACCCCGAAAAGCGCCCGGTGATGGCCGATGCCGACAGCCGGTCAGTGCGCAATGTGGTGCGGGTGGATGTGACCTCTGACAGCCGCGTCGCCCACAAGCTGCTGTTCGATCCCGGCCACGGGCTGGAAGAACGCCTGATCCGCGAACAATTCGTCTAGAATTGTCCCCGATCAGCTTGCGCCAGATGAAACCTTCATCCGCGCGCCCCGACTTCATCTTGCGACAAATACTCTCGCCGAAGGCAGCGGGCCGGAAGGCCTGTCGCGCAGAAGTGGCAACCGGTTTTGCGCAAAAAGACATGCGGCCACAAAAGGTTATAGTGGGTCGCGTGAATGCGAATGAACGCGACACGCCAGATGTTCGCCATCTGACACATGATATCCCGATGTCGGCTTGAAGCCCGGTTGCCGACGCTTGCGCCATAGCCCCCGCGCGGGAACAAGTCGCGCGCCGCCGCGCAGCGCCCTTTCAGCCCTTGGCAGGCACGCGGGCCAGCAGCGGCATCAGCGCCGACATGTCCGGCCCATGCGCGCGGCCCGTCAGCGCCTTGCGCAGCGGCATGAACAGTGCCTTGCCCTTGCGCCCGGTCTGCGCCTTGACGGCATCGGTCCAGTCCTTCCACGCCCCCGGCCCATAGGGTGGGGGCGGCAGCAGCGCCAGCGCCTGCTCCACGAAATCTGCATCTTCGGGGTCAATCACCGGCGCCGCCCCGTCCCGGCACAGCGCCCACCATTCGCCCAGATCATCCAGCCGGGTGATGTTTTCGCGCGCGACATCCCAAAAGGCGGGCGCGATATCTTCGGGCACGCCAAGCGCGGCCAGATCGCCCGCCACCGCGTCATAGGGGCGCGATTGCAGATCGGCGCGGGTCAGCGGCCACAGATCCTGCGCGTCGAATTTGGTGGGTGCGGCACCGAATTGCGCCAGGTCGAAGCCTTCGGCCAGCGCGTCCAGCCCGTCGCGCAATTCCACCGGCTGGCTGGACCCAAGCCGCGCCAGCAGCGACAGCAGCGCATTGGCCGTCACCCCCTGCGCGCGCAGATCGCGCAAGGAAAGCGTGCCCAGCCGTTTCGACAGCGGCTCGCCCTGCGCGCCGGTCAGCAGCGAATGATGCGCGAAGGCAGGCGGCGTGCCGCCCAGCGCTTCGATGATCTGGATTTGCGTGGCGGTGTTGGTCACATGGTCAGAGCCGCGCACGATATGCGTCACCCCCATCTCCATGTCATCGACGACCGAGGCCAGCGTATACAGAACCTGCCCGTCAGCGCGGATCAGCACCGGGTCGGACACGCTGGCGGCATCGATCGACAGCGCGCCCAAGATGCCATCTTCCCATTCGATCCGCGACTGATCCAGCTTGAAGCGCCAATAGCCCGCCCGCTCGGCGCGCAGTTTTTCGCGCGCCGCGTCATCAAGCGCCAGTGCCGCGCGGTCATAGACCGGGGGGCGGCCCATATTCAGCTGTTTCTTGCGCTTCAGGTCCAGCTCGGCGGGGGTTTCGAAACATTCGTAAAACCGCCCGTCTTCGCGCAGCTTGTCGGCGGCATCGGCATAGCGCTCCAGCCGTTTCGATTGCTGCTCGATGCGGTCCCAATGCAGGCCCAGCCAGTCCAGATCCTGCTTGATCGCGTCGATATATTCCTGTTTCGAGCGTTCGGCATCAGTATCATCCAGCCGCAGGATGAAGTCGCCGCCGGATTTGCGGGCAATCAGATAGTTGAACAGCGCGGTGCGCAGATTTCCGATATGCAGATACCCTGTTGGCGAGGGCGCGAAACGGGTAACAATTCTGGACATGGGCGTGACCTCCTGAACTGGCACGTCTCTTTCACAAGGATCGGCCCAGCGCAAGCCCGCCACGGAGGACATATGCCCGACACGCCCCCCCAAATCTGGCAGCACGCCCTGCCGCCCGACCCTGCCAGTTTCGAGGCGCTGGCGCTGGCGGTGATCGATGCCCTGCCCGACCCCTTTGGCCCCGCCGCGCGGCAGGTGGGCGTGCAGATATGCGACTTCGCGCCCGATGATCTGCTGGCCGAGATGGGCATTGACGATCCGTTCAGCCTGACCGGGCTTTATGAAGGCACGCCGCTGACCGAGAAATCGGTGATGGATCAGCCCCAGGCGCCCGACCGCATCTGGCTGTTTCGCCGCCCGATCCTGGATGAATGGATCGCGCGCGGCGATATCGAACTGGGCGCGCTGGTCGCGCATGTCTATCTGCACGAGCTGGCGCATCATTTCGGCTGGTCGGATGACGATATCGCGGTGGTGGCACCGTGGCGGGATTGAGACCTTTCAGCCCCCGCGCGCACCGAACAGCGCCGAACCCACGCGGATATGGGTAGCCCCGCAGCCGATTGCGGTTTCGAAATCATCGCTCATGCCCATCGACAGCCCTGCCAGCCCGTTGCGCGCGGCAATATCGGCCAGCAGGGTGAAATGCGCGCGCGGGTCTTCATCAATCGGCGGGATGCACATTACCCCCAGAACCGGCAGATCCAGCGCGCGGGCATCAGCAATGAAGGCATCCGCGTCATCGGGCAGCACGCCCGCCTTTTGCGGCTCTGCCCCGGTATTGACCTGCACGAAGATATCGGGGCAGTGCCCGATCTCCTGCGCCAGCCGTGCCAGCGCGCGCGCCAGCTTGGGCCGGTCCAGCGAGTGAATGGCGTCAAACAGATCCATCGCCTGACGCGCCTTGTTGCTTTGCAGGGGGCCAAGCAGATGCAGTTCGACCCCGTCAAATTCCGCCTGCCAGTCGGGCCATTTTCCCGCCGCTTCCTGCACGCGGTTTTCGCCAAACAGCCGGTGGCCCGCCTGAAGCACCTTGCGCACGCGCGCATCGGGTTGCTGCTTGGACACGGCAATCAGCCGCACATCATCGCGCGCGCGGCCATGCGCCTTGCAGGCCGCAGCAATGCGGGCTTCGATATCGGTCAGGGACATGGGGGCCTGTATTCAGTTGCCGAAAAAGACCTGCTGACCGTGCAGGCGGCGATTGGGCTTGTCAACATCGAAGCTGACGCCGAATCGCGTGCCGCCGGTGGTTTCGCCGACCATCTGGAAATGCAGCCTTGCGCGGCTGGTCATCTGCACGCGGCTGCGATTGTCAGGCCCGGCCCCGCCATCATAGACAACGCCCATCCGCGCATCGCCCGACAGATGCAGCCCCGGCGTCTTGTAGCGCGGTTCCGACCCCGCCTGCGCGGGCAGGGCCAGTATCAGGGCGGATATGACCACCCATAAGCGCATTCAATGCCCGCCGATGCGGCGCACATCCTGACCCGCGCCCATGAACACGCCGCCGACCCCGTCAAATACCGCTGATGTCGTTTCACAGCCCGAAAGCATGATCGCCCCCAGCAACGCCCCGATCAGGGCGGATTTTCTGCCTGTCATCCTGCTGACCTCATGATGCGTATTCTTGTTTTGCGGCACTATAGCAGAAAAACCCCGCCCTGCTGAACCCAAAAACCCATCAAAAAGAAAAGAGCGGGCATTGCCCGCTCTTTCCCGTAAGCCTTGATCGTGGTCGATCAGAAGCTGAAGTTCAGACCCAGGTCTGCGCGGGTGCGGCTTGCACGAGCACCTGCGACCGGAACAGGCATGATGCCAGCGGCCGGTGCAACAGTCTGCACCTGTGCAGCAGCCGAACCCTGACGGCTGATGCCGCCCATCAGGCTTGCGCCGCCACCCAGATCGTAGGATGCGCCGATACCGTAGTCGGTGCTGCGCGTGTTGCGGTTCACAAACGCGGTGACGGTGGTTGCGTCAAAGTCGCCCGACACGGACAGGCCGTACTGGCTGCGGCTGGTGTTGGTCATGGTGCCCAGCTGGGTGCCCAGATCGCCACCAACGCGGCCTGCGATTGCCTTGATCATGAAGTCGTCGATTGCATATTCGACGCCGATGATCAGGTGGTTCGCGCTCAGCTTGGCGTTGGTCGCCGGAGCAGCGCTATCACGGAAGCGCATACGCGACATCTCGTAACCAGCCGAAACGGTCAGACCGTCCATCGAGTAGCTGGCACCGATTGCCATCATGTCATCCGTGCTGCGCTGGGTCGGGTTCGGGAGAAATGCTACACCCACGCCTGCACCATTGATGCGGCGCTGCTGACCAACCGACGCGTAGAAGGTGAACGCATCGATGCTGTAGTCATACAGGGCCGAGGTGCGACGGTTCAGGCCCGTGTTGGGGCTGACCGAGTACATACGGTCCAGATAGGTCATGTCGTTCAGGTCGCCAAGCCCGGTCAGGCCAACGCCATACAGGTCGCCAACGGCTGCGCGTGCAGCGCCAGCAACGTCACCAAAGCGCAGACGGCCGAATTCGCCGCTGATGAAGACCGAACCACCGGTCATTGCGGTGTTGCCATTAGCAGCGCCAGCCTGATCAGCGCGGAAGCTTGCACCGAATGCCATGCCGCCATCGGTTTCACCCGACATGGTGAAGGTGACGCGTGCGCGGCTGGTGAACTGCAGGCGTGCAGTGTTGTTGCCTTGTGCTAAGCCAGCACCAGCGCCGATGCCGTTGTCATAGACGATACCCATGCGTGCGTCGCCCGACAGGCGAACGTCTGCAGCAGCAACGCCTGCTGACAGGACCAGTGCGGTCGAAGCAAGAAGAAGCTTTTTCATGTTTTTCCCTCGTTATCTAAGGATGTCCTCGCCCTTACCATTCAGGCAAGGTCTGGGTCTGTTTCTGCCTTTTGCGTGGGGTTTTCAAGCCAAAGCGGCAGCGGCTGTTAACAAGCCCTGAAAAATGGTGCAGTTTTGCCACGCCTTCGCCGCTTGCGCGGTTTTCTGCCTGCGCAGGACGCAGATGCAGCGCTGCGGCCCATCGTCGCGAAGCGGGTTCTTGATGCAGATGTGAGCGCCTTGCCCCGCCTTGGCCCTTTTCGTCGCGCGCGCGGGCGGATACAGACGATAAGGGCAAGGCAAAGGGGTTCCCATGGGCATTACAGGCCAGATCGCAGGCTTCGTGGTCATTGCGGCAATGGCGGCGCTGGTGATGGCACGCGCAGCCCTGCGCGCGCGCCACAGCACCGAGGCTGACAGCACCGAACGCGCGATGCGCGTCTATCGCGACCAGTTGAAGGAGATCGAGCGCGATCTGGCGCGCGGCACCATTTCCGAGTCAGAGGCCGAAAGGCTGCGGCTGGAAGTGTCGCGCCGAATCCTTGATCTGGACCGCCAGCAGGGGCTGCGCGCGCCGGGGCGGCTGGCGCCGAAACCCGCGCGGACAGTGCTGCTGGGGCTGATGGGGCTGGTTCTTCTGGGGGGCGCGGGCCTCTATTTCGTGGCCGGTGCGCCGGGCTATGGCGACATGCCGCTGGCCCAGCGCCATGCCGAGGCAGAGCGCGCCCGCGCCGAACGCCCGCGCCAGCTTGCGCTGGAAGCCGAGTATGCCGCCGCCATGCCGCAGGAAGCGCGCGATTTTCAGGGCCGGGCAGAGCTGGAACCGATGGTCGAACAGCTTCGCGCCGCGCTGGTGGGCCGCCCCGAAGATGCCACCGGCTTTTCCCTGCTGGCCCAGAACGAGGCCCGCCTTGGCAATCTGCGCGCCGCGATCGAGGCGCAGGAGCATGTCATCGCGCTGCGCGGCGATCAGGCCAGCGGGGATGATTACGCCTTTTTGCTGGATCTGATGGTGCTGGCGGCAGGCGGCATGGTCTCGCCCGAGGCCGAGCGCGTGATCGAACAGGTCTTGCGCCGCGATGCCACCAATGGGGTGGCGCTATATTATACCGGGCGGATGTATGCCCAGACCGGGCGGCCCGACATGACCTTCCGCGTCTGGCGCAGGCTGCATGATATCAGCGCGGGCGATGCCCCCTGGATGCCGGAGATTCGCCAGGCGCTGCCCGAACTGGCGCGCATTTCCGGCGAGCCGCGCTATCAGCTTCCGCCCCGCCCTGCCCCCGCCGGGGCCGCCGCGCCCAGCGATATCGACCTTGACGCCGCGCAGGAAATGACGCCCGAAGATCGCGCCGAAATGATCGAGGGCATGGTTGCCTCGCTTTCGGCAAGGCTGGGCAATGAAGGCGGCAGCGCCGAGGAATGGGCGCAGCTGATTCGCGCGCTGGCAGTTCTGGAACGCGACGAGCAGGCGGTGGATATCCTGAATGAAGCGCGCATGGTCTTTGCCGCCCGCGCCGCGGATCTGGCGCTGATCAACCGCGTCGCCGAAGAAGCCGGGTTGCGCACCGGCATGGATGCCCCCTGATGGCAGTGTTCGACCGGATCGAGGATTTCGCCGCCGCGCTGCCCGCGCGCCGCGCGCTGGCCGGGCTGGATCTGGGCGAAAAGACCATTGGCGTTGCAGTGTCGGACCGGATGCTGTCGGTTGCCAGCCCGCTTCAGACGATAAAGCGGCGCAAATTCGGGCTGGATGCGGCGGCGCTGCTGGAGATTGTGGCCGCGCGCGATATCGGCGGGCTGGTGCTGGGGCTGCCGCGCAACATGGACGGCTCTGAAGGGCCGCGCTGCCAGTCCACCCGCGCCTTCGCGCGCAACCTGTCGGGCCTGTGCGATCTGCCAATCGGGTTCTGGGATGAACGCCTGTCCACAGTCGCTGCCGAGCGCGCGCTGCTGGAAGCCGACACCTCGCGGCGCAAACGTGCCGAGGTGATCGACCATGTCGCCGCAGGTGTCATTTTGCAAGGCGCGCTGGACCGGCTGTCGCATCTGCGCCGCACAGAAGGCTGAAATGTCGCTTTCGGACTGGCCGCGGCGGCGTGACAGGTTATGTTGGGCGAAGTCATGGGGCAGGGCAGGCAGCAGGCAAGTCAGATGAAAGACCAGATTTGGCAGCGGGCAGAGGTTGAAAGCCCTTGCGTGAAGATTTGCGTCATCCACCCGCAGGCAAAGCTGTGCACCGGATGCCTGCGCAGCCTTGACGAAATCGCCGACTGGTCACGCATGGATGCCGATCAGCGCCGCGCGATCATGGCCGAACTGCCCGCCCGCAAACCCCTGCTAAGCCAAAGACGCGGCGGCCGCGCGGCAAGGCTGGCGCGCTGAAGCGCTGCGCACCCCGCAGCCCCCTATGGCCGATCTGCACCGATCCTGCGTTCAGCCTTGTTCCGGCACCAGTATCTCGCGCTTGCCGACATGGTTGGCAGGCGTCACAAGGCCTTCATCTTCCATCTGCTCGACCAGACGCGCGGCCTTGTTATAGCCGATGCCCAGCTTGCGCTGGATATAGCTGGTCGAACATTTGCGGTCCTGGATGACCACCTGCACCGCCTGATCATAAAGCGCGTCTTCGCCCGATGTGTTGCCACCCAGCCCCAGAACCGCGTCGATATCGGCCTCGCGCTCGGTTTCCGGGCCATCGACCACCCCGGATTTGTAATCCGGCGGCCCGAAGCTTTTCAGATGGGTGACGACCTCCTCGACCTCTTCATCGCTGACAAAGGGGCCGTGCACCCGTATCAGCCGCGAACCGCCGGCCATATACAGCATGTCGCCCATGCCCAGAAGCTGCTCGGCGCCCTGTTCACCCAGAATGGTGCGGCTGTCGATCTTGGAAGTCACCTGAAAGGAAATCCGGGTGGGGAAATTGGCCTTGATCGTGCCGGTGATCACATCAACGCTGGGGCGCTGGGTGGCCATGATCAGATGGATGCCCGACGCCCGCGCCATCTGCGCCAGACGCTGGATGCAGGCCTCGATCTCCTTACCCGCCACCATCATCAGATCGGCCATTTCATCGACGATGACCACGATATAGGGCAGAAGCTCTGGCGCGAATTCCTCGGTTTCAAACACCGGATCGCCGGTTTCATCGTCAAAGCCGGTCTGGATGGTGCGCTTGAACATCTCTCCCTTTTCCAGCGCGTCGCGCACGCGGCCATTATAGCCGTCGATATTGCGCACGCCCATCTTCGACATCTTGCGATAGCGTTCCTCCATCTCGCCCACGACCCATTTCAGCGCCACCACAGCCTTTTTCGGGTCGGTCACCACCGGCGACAGCAGATGCGGAATGCCGTCATAGACGGAAAGTTCCAGCATCTTGGGGTCGATCATGATCAAGCGGCATTCTTCGGGCGACAGACGATACAGAAGCGACAGGATCATGGTGTTGATCGCCACTGATTTACCCGACCCGGTGGTGCCAGCAATCAGCAGATGCGGCATCTTGGCCAGATTGGCCACAACGGGCGTGCCATCAATCGCCTTGCCCAGCGCCAGCGGCAGGCGCATCTGGCTGTCGCCATAATCGCGCTGCGCCAGAATTTCGCGCAACACCACCTTTTCGCGGTGTTCATTGGGCAGCTCGATCCCGATGATCGACCGCCCCGGCACAGTGGAAACACGCGCCGACAGCGCCGACATCGAGCGCGCAATATCATCGGCCAGCCCGATCACGCGGCTGGCCTTCAGCCCCGGTGCGGGTTCCAGTTCGTACTGGGTGACAACCGGGCCGGGGCGGACGCTGACAATCTCGCCGCGCACGCCGTAATCATCCAGCACATTTTCCAGCATGCGCGCATTTTCTTCCAGCGCCTCGTCGCTCAGGCTGTAGCGCGTGACCTCTTCGGGGTTTTCCAGCAGCGACAGCGGCGGCAATTCGAAAACGGGCTGTTGCGGTTCGAATTCCAGCGCGGGCTGGGCTTCGGCCTGCGCCTGACGCGAGGGGCGCGGCTTGGCGGCAGCCGGGGTCACAACGCGGCGCTGCAAGACATGCGGGCCACGCGGCGCGGCCTGCGGGGCCATATCGGGGGCGGCGGGCGGGTGCTGTGCGGGCCGGGGCGCAGCGGGCGCGGCCTGCATCCAGTCGGGAAGCTGGGTCAGCGCGCTATAGGGGGCCGAGACCTCTGCCGTGATACGCGCGGCCGGGGCCGGGGCGTGCCCTGGCTGCAACTGCGGTTGGGGCTGGGCGCTGGCCTTCAGCGGCGGTTCCGCCATCGGCCGCTGCGGCGGGGCCATGCGCGGGGCGCGTGCAGTGCTCTGGCGGTGGCGAATGGCATCGGCAATGCGATTGCTGATCCGGTCGGGGCTGGGCGCGGCAATATGCTCTGCCCCCTGAAGGCCGGGGCGTTCCACCAGTTCGGGCATGGGCGCAGCAGCGTCACCGCCGCGCAGACTAAGCGATTTCAGCCGCGACAACAGGCCACCGCCCGCTTCGGCGCTGGCCGGGGCCGGGTCATGATGGGCAGGGTGCTGCGGATATTGCGGCATCGGGGCCGCATGGGGCATCTGCTGCGGCTGCACATGCTGCATGGCTGGCGCCTGCGCATAGGGGGCCGGATCGATCAATAGCGGCTCTGGCCGCGGCGCGGGACGTGGCGCAGTCTCGGCGCGGATCACCGGCGGGCTGCGACGTTGCGCGGCGGGCGGCGTCCCTGCACGATGCAGGCCCGGCCCGGCATGGGGGGGCTGGTCATGGCCATAATCCTCGGCGGCGGGCGCATATGCGCGGCGATGCTCGATCCGCTCGCGCAGCGCCCCCCCGGCCATGCGCGCGCCCCGAAGCCCACCTGTGACCCCGCCGCGCATCAGCGCCAGCATGCCCGCATAGATCAGCACCAGACCGGCCAGCAGGAACTGGCCAAAGCGGATCAGTTCGAACAGCGACACGCCCAGCACATAGCCCCAAAGCGCCATGCAAACCGCCAGCAGCAGCACCGACATCAGCGTCACACCCGCAGCCGGGGTCATCGGCAATGCATTGACCACTGCCCCCAGCACCGTGTCGCCGAAAATGCCGCCCAGCCCATAGGGCAGCGCCCATGCCGCGCCGGGCACGAAGCTGGCCATCCACACCGACGCTGCCGCCAGCCCCAGCGGCAGCATGACCATGCGCGCCAGAACCACCTCATGCCCGCGCGCCAGAACCAGCCGCATGCCCCACACGCACAGGAACAGCATCAGCCCCCAGCTTGCCAGCCCCAGTATCACCATCAGCGGCGAGGCCAGCGTTGCCCCCACCCGCCCAAGCGAGTTCTGCACCGGTGCCTCGCTCGCACTCATCCAGCCCGGATCATTGGGCGCATACGACCCCAGCATCAGCGCGACCAGTATCGCCACACCGATCAGCGCCAGCCCGGCCAGTTCCCGCCCGCGCTTTTGCAGCAGCGCCTGAAGGTTGCTGTCCAGCAGCGGCTCTCGCTTGTCGATATTATAGGATGCCATGAACGGGCCTCTTGACCTTAGGGATACAGACAGTCGCGCAGCCGCAGCAGCGCTTCTTGCAAATCATCGATCGGGGTGACCATTGCGACGCGCACAAAACCCGCAGCCGGGTTCCGGCCATCGACCTTGCGCGCCAGATAGGCGCCGGGCAGCACCTTGATGCCGGTCTCGCGCCACAGCTTCAGCGTCGCTTCCTCGCCATCGGACACCGGCAGCCACAGAAAGAAGCCTGCCTCTGGCCCCTGATAGCCCGGCACCTTCGCAAAGATGCGATCCGCCATCGCATATTTCTGCTGATACAGCGCGCGCGAGCGCGCCACATGCGCTTCATCCTTCCACGCCGCCGCCGCGACATGCTGCAAGGGTTCGGGCAGCGGTGCGCCTGCATAGGCGCGCAGCTGGCGAATGCGCGCAATCGCACCCGCACCCCCCGCCACGAAGCCCGAACGCAGCCCCGGCAGGTTCGAGCGTTTCGACAACGACTGGAAGGACAGCACGCGTTCGGGGTCGGCGCCCATTTGCGCGGCAACTTCCAGCGCGCCGGGGGGCGGCGTGTCGCGATAGATCTCGCAATAGCATTCATCGGCGAAGATGCGGAAATCATGGCGCTCGGCCAGTTCCAGCAGATCGCGCCAATATTCCGCGCTGGCCACCGCCCCTTGCGGGTTGGCGGGCGAACACAGATAGGCAATCGCCACCCGATCCAGCAGATTTGCGGGCAGGCTGGCATAATCGGGCATATGGCCGGTTGCTGCGGTGGCGGGCACATAGACCGGCTCTGCCCCCACTGCCAGCGCAGCCACGGCATAGACCTGATAGAAGGGGTTGGGCATCAGCACCACGGGCCGCTGCCCGCGCTTTTCTTCGGGGCACAGCGCAAGGGCTGCGTTGAACAGACCCTCGCGCGTGCCATTCAGCGCCATGATCTGTTCTGGCCCCAGATCAACGCCATAGCGCCGCCGCAGCCAGCGCTGAATCGCCGCCAGCAATTCGGGGATGCCTTCATTGACCGGGTATTTCGCAAAACCGCCCAGATTGGCCGCCAGCACATCGGCCAGGAAGGGCGGCATTTCGTGGCGCGGCTCGCCAATCGACATGGCGACAGGCGCGCCCCCTGGCGGGGTGTCGCCCAAAAGCGCGCGCAAACGCGGAAATGCGTATTCCGGCAGGTTCGAAAACCGCTTCGGGACTGCCATGACTGCCTCGACTGCAATGGGGCGGTTTTGCCCCTTGTTTTCGGGCAGGATACCGCGCCGGGGGGCGTTCGTCCAGAAAAACACTTTGATTTCGGGCGATAACCCCACGAGATTGTGGCATTTTCGCGGGTTTGCGGGGGATAGCTACCATATCTCGGGGCAACGCCACCCCAGCCCGCAACAGCTAGGGCAGGTTGGCCAGGCGTCGCGGCAGATCCGACCGGCTATGCAGAAAATCCATGATGATGACCTGCGCGGCATCCTCGATGAACAAGACGAAATGCTGGCCTGCGCGGGTAAAGCGCAGATCTTCGGGCAAATCCGGATCGATCAGGCGGCGGCAGTCATACGACAATGCGGTGCCTGCGGCGATCTGTTGGCAGGCGGCAATCAGGCCTTCTTCATAGGCTTGCGCCTGTCGCGGCCCGAAACTGTCATTGGTCCAGCGCGCGATTTGTAGCAAAGAGGCTTCCGCCCCCCGCGTCAGCCGCCACGGTTTCGCCATTACCCGGATTGGCGCGCGCGGGCAAAGGCGCGGCGGACTGCATCCTCGCCGCTGCCTTCGGCCAGATCACCCCGGCGCGCTTCATCCAGATGGGCCAGCAACCGGTTGCGCAGGGCGTCAAGCTCGGCTTCCTCGCGCTCCAGCAGGCGCAATCCGGCGCGCAGCGCCTCGGACGCGTTCTGATACCGTCCCGAGGCAATCAGCCGGTCCACCAGCGCGGATTGGGTATCAGTCAGCACGACATTGCGGGTTGCCATTGATGCCTCCGGACGGGGTATTGGCAATATATGCCAATACCGAGCGCGACTCAAGGCTTGCAGCGCTTGCCAGCCCCTACCCCCGCAACGCCACCTCTGCCGCCATGCCCAGCCGCAACAGATGGTCTTCGCCCATCGGCGGGGCCATCAGGCTGATACCGGTGGACGCGACCCCCGTGGGCAGGGTCAGCGCGCACAGCCCCAGCAGATTGCCGATGCGGGTATTGCGCAAGGTCAGCAGGTTTTCGCGCGCGAAATAGGCGTGATCGCGCATCAGCCGCGCGGCATTGGGCGGCAGGTTGGGCGCGGTGGGCAGAAGCACGGCATCAAACCCCGCAGTTGCGCGCAGATAATCCATGCGATGACGCTCCAGCGCGGCCCATGCGGCCAGATAGTCGGTGGCCAGATGGTCGCGCCCCGCGCGGAAGCGTTCCAGTATCGGCGCAAAGACCAGATCGGGCTGCGCCTCGACCAGCTCGCGCCATTGGGCATAGCATTCGGGGGTGTAGATAACGCCCGACAGATCCAGCGCCGCCTGCACGCAATCAGGCGACAGGCGGGTGATCTGCGCGCCTGCCTGCGCCAGCCTGTCAAGCGCGGCTTCAAACCCCTGCGCCGGTGCCTCGCGGATATCGGCAAAAGCCGCGCCGTCCAGCACCGCCAGCCGCGCATCTTTCAGCGTTGCGCCGCGCAGATCAGGGGCGGGGCGGTGTTCCATCGCCGCCAGCAGCAGCGCGCAATCTTCCACACTGCGCGCCAGCGGGCCGACCGTGTCGAATTTCGGCGCCAGCGGCAGCACCCCTTGCAACGAGATCCGCCCGGCGGTTGTTTTCAGCCCGACAAGGTCATTCCACGCCGCAGGCACCCGCACCGACCCGCCCGTGTCGGACCCCATTGCCGCCGAACACAGCCCATGCGCGACCGAGGCCGCAGCGCCCGATGAACTGCCCCCCGGCACGGCCTCTGGGTCATTGATGCAGGGCGGCGTGGCAGTGACAGGGTTCAGCCCCAGCCCGGAATAGGCAAATTCGGTCTGATGGGTCTTGCCCAGACAGATGGTGCCCGCGCGTGTCAGCGCCTGTAACACTGCCGCGTCATGATCCGGCACGCGGCCCTTCAGCAGCGCCGAGCCGCCCTCTGTCGCCACGCCTGCGCTGTCGAACAGGTCTTTCCATGACAGCGCCACCCCGTCCAGCAGCCCGCGCCGCAACCCGCTGCGCGCCCGGTCGCGCGCGGCCATTGCTTCATCCAGCGCGCGCGCACGGGTCATGCGGGCATAGATGCGCGCGCCCATCGGATGGGCCTCGGCCGCGTCAAGATAGGCTTCGCTCAGCGCCAGCGGGCATAATGCGCCCGCGCCGATCGCGCGGCCCTGTTCAGCGGCAGAGCGGCTCAGCCAGTCATATGTCATGAAAACTTCCTTTCGCATGCGCCTGGACCGCGCGACTCGAACCGCTCATTTGCGGGGAAAGACAACCCGCGCCCGCCTGGGGGCGGGCGGAGGCGGGTTGTCGCCTGCGGCGACACTGCGACACTGCGCTGTTTTGACTGTGAATTGACCACGCTACCGTTTCGGGCATGGCTATTTCGGCGGCAGCCGGGTTGCGCCATCCAGCCGGATGGTGGTGCCGTTCAGATAGGCGTTTTCAATGATATGCCCCACCATCGCGGCAAATTCCGCCGGATCGCCCAGCCGCGCCGGAAAGGGGATATTGGCGGTGATCGCATCGGTGGTTTCCTGCGGCAGCGCTTCCATCATCGGCGTGCGAAACAGCCCCGGCGCAATCGCCACACAGCGGATCGCGTTGCGCGCCAGATCGCGCGCCACTGGCAGGCTGAGCGCGGCAATCCCACCCTTGGAAGCGGCATAAGCTGCCTGCCCCACCTGCCCGTCCTGCCACGCGGCAGAAGAGGTGTTCACGATCACCCCGCGTTCACCCCCTTCCAGCGGCGCCAGCTTCTGCATTGCCGCCACGCCATGCGCCATGACATTGAACGACCCGATCAGATTGACCCGGATCACGCGGGCAAAGACATCGCTTGACGGCATGCCATCGCGGCGCACCACGCGCGCGGCATCGGCAATGCCCGCGCAATTGACCACTGCGCGCAAACTGCCCTGCGCGTCGGACAGGGCTTGCGCCACGGCGTCGCCCACTGCCGCGTCGTCACCCACATCAACGCGGTAGGCACGCCCGCCGATTTCCTGCGCAACAGCGCCTGCGCGGGCCATGTCGAAATCGAAAATCGCCACTCCCGCGCCCTTTGCCGCCAGATGCCGCGCCGTGGCCGCGCCAAGGCCGCTGCCGCCGCCGGTGACAATTACCAGATGCCCGCTGATATCCATTGCGCCCCCCAATCCCGGTCCGGTTGCCCCGCATGTTATGCCGCGCCCGCGCGGGGCTGCCAAGCCCTGCCTTGCCTGCGCGCGCGCAAGCGCTTATCCAGACGCGAAACCGCCCCATCGAGGATGCCCATGCCCCCTTCCCCGCCCCGCGCCTGGCAGCGCATGCTGTCGGGCCGCAGGCTTGACCTGCTGGACCCGACCCCGGTCGATATAGAGATAGAGGATATCGCCCACGGGCTGGCCTTTGTCGCGCGCTGGAACGGGCAGACGCACGGCGACTGGCCCTATTCGGTGGCCGAACATTCGCTGCTGGTGGAAGAAATCTATACCCGCATGACCCCGCGCCCTGCCGCGAAATGGCAATTGGCGGCGCTGCTGCATGACGCCCCGGAATATGTGATCGGCGACATGATTTCACCGGTCAAGGCAGCGGTCGGGCCGGAATATGGGCGGCTGGACGAACGGCTGACAGCGGCGGTGCATATCCGCTTTGGCTTGCCCGCCAGCCTGCCGGCAGCGGTCAAGCGCCAGATCAAGGCCGCAGACCGGCTCTCGGCCTGGCTGGAAGCAACCCGGATCGCCGGGTTTTCCGAGGCCGAGGCGTCAAGGTTCTTCGGCCACCCCGACCAGGAACTGGCCCGGTCGCTGCAACTGCATCTGCGCCCGCCGGCCGAAACCCGCGCCGCCTTTCTGGCGCGGCATCGGGAATTGCTGGCGCTGTCGGGGTAGAGGGACGCTTACAGGCTGGCCTCCAACGCGGCGATGATCGCGTCGCCCATCCCTTCGGTCGAGACCGGCACCCCGCCTTCCGGCCCCATCAGATCGGCGGTGCGCACCCCATCGGCCAGCACCTGCTCGATCGCGGCTTCCAGCCGCGCGGCCTCTGCGCCCTGATCGAAGCTGTAGCGCAGCGCCATGGCAAAGCTCAGGATACAGGCAATCGGGTTGGCCTTGCCCTGACCGGCAATATCAGGTGCCGATCCATGCACCGGTTCATAAAGCGCCTTGGGGCGGCCATTTGCCATTGGTGCGCCAAGGCTGGCCGAAGGCAGCATGCCAAGGCTGCCGGTCAGCATGGCCGCGCAATCCGACAGGATATCGCCGAACAGATTATCGGTGACGATGACGTCGAACTGCCGGGGCCAGCGCACAAGCTGCATCGCGCCATTATCGGCATACATATGGCTGAGTTCGACTTCGGGGTAATCGCGGCCCACCTCTGTCACAACCTCGCGCCACAATATGCCCGATTCCATGACATTGGCCTTTTCCATCGAACACAGCTTGCGGCTGCGCCGCATCGCCAGTTCAAAGGCCGAGATTGCCACGCGGCGGATTTCGCTTTCGGTATAGCGCTGGGTGTTGACGCCCACACGCTCATTGCCTTCAGTGAAAATGCCGCGCGGTTCGCCGAAATAGACGCCAGAGGTCAGCTCGCGCACGATCATGATATCCAAGCCCGCCACCACATCGCGCTTGAGCGAGGAAAAATCGGCCAGCGCGTCAAAACACTGCGCCGGGCGCAGATTGGAAAACAGGTCCATCTCCTTGCGCAGGCGCAAAAGCCCGCGTTCGGGCTTCACGCTGAAATCCAGATCATCATATTTCGGCCCGCCCACAGCGCCCAGAAGCACCGCATCAGCGGCTTGCGCGCGCGCCATCGTGTCGTCATGCAAAGGCGTGCCATGCGCGTCATAGGCGGCACCACCGACCAGATCTTCGGACACATCAAAGGCCAGCCCGCGACGCGCGCCAAACCAGTCGATGATGCGGCGCACCTCACGCATGACTTCGGGGCCGATCCCGTCACCGGGAAGGATAAGCAGGGAAGGGGTGGACATGGCATCTCCTGTTACAGCGTCGCCTGTCGCTACCCCCTGACTTGGCCGTGGTCAAGATGACGCCTGCGTTACTTTGGCGATCATCGCGGCCATGCTAAAATGCGCCCATGATGTCTGCTGCGAGGAGGGAAGCATGACAAAACACATTATCGACCATCCCAAGGGCGACACGGCCAGCCGTCTGGCGCGGTTCCTGCGTATCGCGCGGCAATCGGGGCTGCACCGGACCAGCGCTGCGCTGGTGCGGCGCGGTCGTGTGCGCGCGCAGCCCCGGCTGACGCATTATCTGCGCATCGCGCGCGGGCAGCAAAGCTGACCCACAGGGGCAGATGCTTCACCTTGCGCCCTGATCTGCTATAGCGGAGCAGGGCAGCTTTTTTCGCGCCGGGGTGACGCATATGAGTTCGACATTCGACGCCATCGTGATCGGGCGCAATGAAGGCGCGCGCCTGCATGATGCGATTGTCGCGCTGACAGGGCAGGCGCGGCGCATTGTCTATGTCGATAGCGGCTCTGACGATGACAGCATCGCAATCGCCGCCGGGCTGGGGGCGGAAACCCTGGCGCTGGACCCCGCCCGCCCCTTCACCGCAGCGCGCGCACGCAATGAAGGGCTGGCGCATCTGGGTGACGACGCCGCCGAATTCATCCAGTTCGTAGATGGTGATTGCGTGCTGGAACGCGGCTGGCCGCAAGCCGCGCTGGCCTTCCTGCATGACCATCCCAAGGCCGCGCTGGTACATGGCCATAATTTCGAAGAAGCGCCCGAAGCATCGGTCTATAACTGGCTGACCGATTGGGAATGGAGAAAACCCGTTGGCCCGGAAACCTCGGGGCTGGGCATGTTCATGGCGCGTGCAGGCGCCATCGGGCAAATGGGCGGAATGCGCGACGGCATGATCGCCGCTGAAGATGACGAGTTGTTCCTGCGGCTGCGCAAGGCAGGGTGGGAAACCTGGTGCATCGACACGCCGATGGGCCAGCATGACGTGGCGCTTCACCGCTTCGCGCCCTGGTTCCGGCGCGCGATTCGCGCAGGCCACAGCTTCGCCGAACTGGGCGCACTGCATCGCGGTGCCGCGCGCGCCGCGCGCTTGCGGGCGCTGCTTTGGGCCGGGATCCTGCCCGCGCTGGCGCTTCTGACGCTGGCTATGTGGCCCTGGGCGCTTTTGGGGGTGGCGGCGCTTTATGCAGGCTCGATGCTGCGCCAGTGGCACCGCTTCACGCGCATCGGGCTGACCCCCGCCCGCGCCGCGCAAGCCGCCCTGCTGATCATGATCAGCAAATTCGCCAATCTTCATGGCATGATGACCTATTGGCTGCGCCGCCTGCGCCGCAGTGATGCCCGAATCATCGAATACAAGCCGCGCGCAACAGGGCAGTAAACAAGAGAAGGCAAGCATGGCGCAGCAGGAAATCACCGTCGGGCTGGTCGGCGCGGGCTATATCGCAAGCTGGCATGCGGATGTGCTGGGCCAGCTTGACGGGGTGCGGCTGGTGGGGGTGTGCGACCCGGCCTTCAGCGCCGCGCAGGGGCTGGCGCAGGCGCATGGCGCGCGCGCCTATCGCGATCTGGCCGCGATGATGGCCGATCAGCGCATCGACGCCGTCCATATCCTGACCCCGCCCGATCTGCACAAGCCGCTGGCGCTTCAGGCGCTGGAAGCAGGCGCGCATGTGCTGGTCGAAAAGCCCTTTGCCACCAGTGTCGAGGATGCCGCCGAAATGGTCGCTGCGGCGCAAACTGCCGACCGGCAGATCGCGGTCAATCACAACTTTCTGGGCCTGCCCGCCTATCGCCGTTTGCGTGCCGCGCTGGATCAGGGCTTGGTGGGCCGGGTCGATCAGGCGCGCATCCATTGGCATTTCCCGCTGGCGCCGCTACGCAGCGGGCCATTCGGGCTGTGGATGCTGCGCCGCCCGCAAAACCTGATGCTGGAACTCGGCCCGCATCTGCATGCCTTCGCACAGGATCTGTTCGGCCCCTTATCCGATATCACCCTGCGCGCGCAGCGCATGATCACCCTGCCCACTGGCGTTGCGCTGCCCCAGGGCTGGGTGGTGCAGGCGCGCGCGGGCGTCAGCGAAGTCACGCTCTCGGCCTCGCTGGTCGAAGGGATGGATGACCGTTCACTCAGCCTGCGCGGGGTGGCGGGCGCGGCGCGGCTAGATTTCGCCAATGACACGCTGATGCTTGATCGCGCCAATGCCTCTGACATTGTGCTGAACCCGCTGCGCGCGGAACTGGCGCGCGCAGGCGCGCATCTGCGCGAAGGGCTGCGCAATGCCGCTACGCAAACCCGCTCGCTCAATCGCCGCCAGCCCTATGCGCTGGGGTTTGCAGGCGTGTTTCGCGGCTTTTATGACGCCATCGCCAGCGGCCGGCCCCTGCCTGCGGGCATTGACGGGCAGGCCGCGCTGGCGGTCACGGACGCTGTGTTGCAGGCTGCGGCGCTGCTGCCCGAGACGCCCGCGCGCGCAGCCCCCCCTGCCCCCAAGGGCGCGCCAGAGGTTCTGGTCATCGGCGGCACCGGCTTTCTGGGCCGCGAATTGGTGCGCCAGCTTGCCAGCGCGGGCAAGCGCGTCGGCGTGCTCAGCCGCGCGCGCGCCAACCCCTTTGCGACGCTGGACGCCCCGGTCCAGATGGTCGCGGCCCCGCTGGACGATGCCCAGGCGCTGCAAGACGCCATGCGCGGGGTCGATACCGTCTATCACCTTGCCCGCGCCGAAGAAGCCACTTGGGACGGCTATCTGCAAAACGATGTCGTCGTCACCGAAAGGCTGGCGCAAGCCGCGCTGGCCGCAGGTGTGCGCCGCTTTGTCTATACCGGCACCATCGCCAGCTATGATGCCTCTGACCCCGCCGCCACCATCACCGAGGACACCCCTTTCGGCGATATGTCGCGGCGCAACCTCTATGCGCGCTCGAAAGCGCTGTGCGAAGAAAAGCTGATGGCGCTGCACCGCGATCATGGGCTGGGGCTGGTGATTGCGCGCCCCGGCATCGTGGTCGGCCCCGGCGGGCCGTTCCAGCATTGGGGCATCGGGCGCTGGCACGGGGCGGGCGCGGTGCGCATCTGGGGGGATGGGCGCAACAGGCTTCCCTTCGTGCTGAATGAAGATGTCGCAACCGGGCTGCGGTTGATGGCGGCGGCTGACGGGGTCGAAGGGCAAAGCTTCAACCTGATCGGCCCCGCGCTGATGTCCGCGCGCGACTGGTTCGACGCGATAGCGCGGCTGACCGGGACGCGGGTGCGTGTTGCCAGCGGCAATCTGACCCTGTTCTGGCTGGGCGATTGGGGGAAATATCTGCTCAAACGCCATGTTCTGCGCCGCAAGGGGCTGGCCCAACCCCTGCGCAGTGACTGGTATTCGCGCGCGCATCTGGCGCGGTTTTCCAATGCCCGCGCGGTCGAAAAACTGGGCTGGCACCCAGTGTCCGACGCCGATGAGTTCGCGCGAAAGGCGCTCGACCCGCAGGCGCTGTTCGGTTTCTGACAGCCCGCAAACGGGGCCGCGCACGACCCCACCCGCCCGCCCGTCGTGCGCGGCCCCGTTTGCCCTGCCTGCACCACACACCACAACGCAAAACCCCCTGACCAGATGGTCAGGGGGTTTTGAAAGTGGCGCGGTTGACGGGGCTCGAACCCGCGACCCCCGGCGTGACAGGCCGGTACTCTAACCAACTGAGCTACAACCGCGCGATGCGCCCCAATTATGATAAGCACAGGGCGGCGTCAAGCGTCAAGCACCCGCTCAGGGCGCTTTTTTTCGCCGCATATGACGCAGTGCCAGCCAGCCCAACAGCCCCAGATAGATCAGATCGGCAATCACCAGCGTGACCCAGGAACGCAGGAACAAAAGCCCCACGAACACGGCGGCCCCCAACAGCACCCAGACCACATTTTCCTGTGCCACACGCACGGCTTTCAGCGATGGTGTCGGCAGGCGCGAGATCATCAGAACCCCCACCCCGCCCAGATAAACCGCCACCAGCACAGGGATCGTCGACGCATCGATCAGCCCCGCCAGCCCGGCAAAGACCGGCAGCAAGCCCAGCATTGCGCCCGCCGGTGCCGGAACGCCGACGAAATGGCGCATCCCCGGCCCGTCGGGCTTGTCGCGGCTGATATTGAACCGCGCCAGCCGCAGGCAGGCGCAGACCGTGAAGACCAGCACAAAGACCCAGCCGATCCCGGCCATCGGGCCTGCCAGCGCATAGCCGAAGACCAGCACGCCCGGTGCCACGCCGAAACTGACGAAATCGGAAAAACTGTCCAGCTCCGCGCCGAAGGAACTGGCGGCACCCAGCTTGCGCGCCAGCAGCCCGTCCACCCCGTCCAGAAGGGCGGCGATGATGATCAGCGCGGCGGCCAGCTCGAAACGTGCGTCAAATGTGTAGCGAATCGCGCTTAGCCCCGCGCACATGCCCAGAATCGTCACCAGATTGGGCAGAAGCTGGCGAAAGGTCAGGCTGGCGCGGGCGCGCATGGCTTAACGTATCTCGGCCAGACGGCGCGGCTCGGTGCTGGCAAGATCGGCGATCACGGTCTCGCCCGAAATCATCGTCTGGCCCAGCGCCACCAGCGGTTCCACCCCATCAGGCAGATAGACATCGACGCGGCTGCCGAAACGGATCATGCCGAAGCGCTCACCGGTTTCCAGCGTTTCGCCCTCGGACACTTCGCACAGGATGCGCCGTGCCACCAGCCCGGCAATCTGCACCACCGCGATCTTGCGCCCGTCTTCCAGCTCGATGGCCAGCGAATTGCGCTCATTATGTTCCGACGCCTTGTCGAGCGAGGCATTGAGGAACTTCCCCGGCCGATATGCAATCCTGGCGATCCGCCCGCCAATGGGGGCGCGGTTCACATGGCAGTTGAACACATTCATGAAGACCGACACGCGGGTCAGGGGTGTATCGCCCATCCCCAGCTCGGCCGGGGGCATGGCGGGTTCGATCAGGCTGATCACCCCATCTGCCGGGGTCACCAGCAACCCCTCGCGCGCGGGCGTCTGGCGTTCGGGGTCGCGAAAGAAGTAATAGCACCAGATGGTCAGCCCGACGCCCACCCAGCCCAGCGGCTGCCAGACCAGAAACAGCAAAACGGTGATCCCCGCGAAGATAGAGATGAATTTCACCCCTTCGCGGTGGATCGGCTTCACGACGGTCGAAAGCATGTCAGCGGCCATCTGGCCCTCCCTGTCGTTCAAAGCGGCGCGATATCGCCTTTTTCGCGCTCTGCATGGAACGCTGCGACAAAGCTGTCAAGCTTGCCCGCGCCAATCGCATCGCGCAAGCCCGCCATCAGACGCTGGTAATAGCTCAGATTATGCCAGGTCAGCAGCATGGACCCGATGATCTCGTTGGCGCGGATGACATGATGCAGATAGGCGCGGCTATAGCCGCGGCAGGCGGGGCAGGGGCAGCCCTCTTCCAGCGGGCGCGGGTCATCGCGGTGGCGCGCATTGCGCAGATTGACCGGCCCGCGCGCGGTCCAGCCCTGCGCCGTGCGCCCTGACCGCGAGGGCAGCACGCAATCGAACATATCCACCCCGCGCTGCACCGCGCCGACAATGTCATCGGGCTTGCCCACCCCCATCAGATAGCGCGGCTTGTCCTCGGGCAACTGCCCCGGCGCGTAGTCAAGCACCGCCAGCATCGCCGCCTGCCCCTCGCCCACCGCCAGCCCGCCAATGGCATAGCCGTCAAAACCGATGGCGCGCAGCTTTTCGGCACTTTCGGCGCGCAAATCCGGCTCCAGCCCGCCTTGCTGGATGCCGAACAGCGCATGTCCGGGCCGGTCACCAAACGCATCGCGCGAGCGCTGCGCCCAGCGCATCGACAATTCCATCGAGGCGGCAATCACGCTTTTATCCGCAGGCAGGGCCGGACATTCATCGAAACACATCACGATATCCGACCCCAGCAGGCGCTGGATCTGCATCGAGCGTTCAGGGCTCAGCATATGGCGCTTGCCATCGATATGGCTGGAAAACTGTACGCCTTCCTCGGTCAGCTTGCGCAAGCTCGCCAGCGACATCACCTGAAACCCGCCCGAATCGGTCAGAATCGGGCGCGGCCAGTTCATGAATTTGTGCAAGCCCCCCAGCGCCGCAATGCGTTCCGCCGTGGGGCGCAGCATCAGATGATAGGTATTGCCCAGAAGGATATCGGCCCCGGTGTCGCGCACGCTTTCGGGCAGCATCGCCTTCACCGTCGCCGCCGTGCCCACCGGCATGAAGGCCGGGGTGCGGATATCGCCGCGCAAGGTGGTGATCACGCCTGCGCGCGCGCGCCCGTCACGGGCGGATATGTCAAATCGAAACGCCATGCCTGCCCCTTGCACCAAATCCGCAGCCAAGCCAAGCCCCCGGCAAGGGTCGTCCCCGATCGGCGTGCGCCAGATCAAACCCGCATCCACCCCGACTTCATCTTGCCAAAAATACTCTCACTGAGGGCAACGGGCCACAAGGCCCGTTGCCCTGCGCAGGCAGGACCTGGCCAATGCAGGCAGTGCCCTGCCAAAGCCACGATGCAGCCATCGGCTCGGCCTGGTCGCGATTCACTACAGCCGCGCCCGAGGCGGCGCGGGTGGGTGGGTGGGCGACGCCTCGGGCGCGGGGCGCTCAGCGCATCCGCCGCAGATAGACGTAATACGCCCCGCTGCCGCCATGCCGCGCATGGGCCTGGCGGACCTCCAGCACCAGCGGGCCAAGCGGGGCCATGCGCAGCCATTGCGGCACATCATGGCGCAGCGCGCCGGGGCGGCGCGGGATCGGGCCATCATCGGACAGGCTCTTGCCCTTGCCGGTGATCACCAGCACCAGCCGCGCCCCGCCAGCATGAGCGCGCAGGATGAAACCGTTCAGCGCGCCATGCGCCTGCGCCAGGGTCATGCCATGCAGATCGATGCGCGCATCCGGTTCCAGCTTGCCGCGGCTCAGGCGCTGGAACTGGCGCTTGTCCATCCGCACCGGCTGGCGCGCAAGCGCGTCGTCCAGCGAATGGGCCAGATCATGGCCGCGATCAGGGCGCGCAGGCGGGGTCGGGCGCAGGATCATGCCGGTTGGCAGCGCGGACCGGGCCGGGCCGGACGGGGCGCGCGCGGCCGCACCACGCGGCTTCTCGGCCATCGCATCCGCAAACTGGCGCGCCAGTTCCGACCCTGCCAGATCCGACGACAAAGGCCGCGCGGTTTGTGCCACGCGGCCCCATAATGCCTGATCCTCGGCCGATATTCGCCGGCCCTTGCGGGTCATTCGCCTGTCGCAACCAGCTTCCAGTTGGGGCTGTCAGAGGTCATGTCACGCGCAAAGGTCCAGACATCGCGCTGGCGCTTGATCTCGTTGGGGTCGCCCTCAACCACTTCGCCGCTATCGGCCTTGCGCACCACCGAAGTCAGCTCGCCCACGAATTTGATCGTGATCTCGCCTTCCGTGCTGTCCTCGTCAAACACGGCATCGACAATGGCAATCTCGCGCAGCCCGACGAAAGTGGCATCCACCCGCAGCCCCTGCTGCTCGCGCAGTTGCACCACCTCGTCAAAGCTGTTGAACACATCGCGCGACAGGAAGGGCAGGATCGAATCCATGTCAGAGGATTCGAACGCCATCAGGATCATCTCATAGGCGCCGCGCGCGCCTTGCAGGAACTCGCTGACGCTGAAGTCGGGATCGGCCGCCTTCATCCGCGCCAGCGCCTTGGCCTGATCCGAGCCTTCAGGCACATGATCGGTGATATCCGTGTCCGGCCCGCCCTCGATCACCTCGAATTGCGGTTTGGGGCGGCTGCCCTCGGGCGCATCTTCGCGTGGCAGGGGTTTGGATTCAAACCCGTCGCGCGTGCCCAGAACGGCGCGCAAACGCAGGATCAGAAAGACAGCAATGCCTGCAAGTATAAGTAGCTGGATCACGGCGGGGTCCATTGTTACCTCTGCCAGGGGTTGGTATGGCGGCTTTCGTGCCTATGTAAGGCGCGAATCCGGGCAAGTCTACCACAAGCGGGCAAGTTCGCCCGATCAACTTGACGAAAAGGGGCACGGCATGTGGGTCTTGATCGCCATTCTGGCCGTTCCGGTGCTGGAAATCGCGCTGTTCGTGCAGATCGGCGGTCAGATCGGGGTGCTGGGCACAATCGCGCAGGTGCTGGCCAGCGCCGTGCTTGGGCTGGTGCTGATGCGCGCCGAACCCTACCGCAATGCCGACAGCGTGCGCGCCGCCCTTGCGCAGGATCGCAGCCCCGCCAGCCCGATGGCGCATTCCGCGCTGCGCATGATCGCGGCCCTGCTGATCCTGCTGCCGGGTTTCTTTACCGATATGCTGGGCCTGCTTTTGCTGCTGCCGCCGCTGCGCGCGGCGCTGCTGGCGCGAATGGTGATGCGCGCGCGCGCCGCGCGACCCACGCACGACGATATCATCGAAGGCGAATATGACATCGATCCCCGCCCCGGTCAGGCCCGCGCAGAGCGCCTTCCCCCGCGCGACACACGGCCACAAAACCGGGATTGAGCCGCCCGCAACCCCCTGCTACAACCCGCTCAAGACTATATTGCCCATAATTTCAGGAGTGCCCAGATGGCCGAAGACAGCAACGGCGCCAAGCCCGCCGAAACCCCCAAGGTGAATATGCGCATCCTTGCGCAATATGTGCGCGACCTGTCCTTTGAAAATGTCGCCGCGCAAAAGAAGCTGCAAGGCAACAATGTCCAGCCCGATATTCAGGTTCAGGTCAGCCTTGACGCCAACAAGCGCGAGGCCGAAAACCAGTATGAGGTGGCGACCAAGTTCAAGATCACCTCGAAGAACAAGGATGATGAGCAGGTTCTGTTCATCGCCGAACTGGATTATGTTGGCATTTTCATGATCGAGGGCGTGCCGCAGGAGCAGCTTCACCCCTTCCTGCTGATCGAATGCCCGCGCATGATCTTCCCCTTCGCGCGGCGTGTCATCTCTGACGTGACCCGCGATGGCGGCTTCCCGCCGCTGAATCTGGACAATGTCGATTTCCTCGCCCTCTACAAGCAGGAAATCCAGCGTCAGGCCGCGCTGAAGGCGCAGCAGGACGCCGCAGCGAGCGCCCCGAACTAAACCCGCCGCCGCTGATCGCAAATCCTGATCCCCGCGCGCGGCCTGTGCGCGGGGTTTGTCTGTCCCCACCCCCCCGAACCAAGGAAAAGCAGATGGCGTCCTATCAGTATGTCTATCACATGGATGGCGTGTCCAAAACCTATCCCGGCGGCAAGAAATGCTTTGAAAACATCCGCCTGTCCTTTCTGCCGGGGGTGAAGATCGGGGTTGTGGGCGTGAATGGCGCGGGCAAGTCCACGCTGTTGCGCATCATGGCCGGGCAGGACAAGGATTTCACCGGCGAGGCCTGGGCGGCCAAGGGCGCGCGCGTGGGCTATCTGCCGCAGGAACCGGAACTTGACCCCGAACGCGATGTGCGCGGCAATGTCATGCTGGGCGTGGCAGCGAAAAAGGCCAAGCTTGAACGCTTCAACGAACTGGCGATGAACTATTCGGACGACACCGCCGATGAAATGGCCGAATTGCAGGACCAGATCGACGCCGAAAACCTGTGGGATCTCGACAGCCAGATCGATGTCGCGATGGAAGCGCTGCGCTGCCCGCCCGATGACGCCAGTGTCGAAACCCTTTCGGGCGGGGAAAAGCGCCGCGTGGCGCTGTGCAAGCTTCTGCTGGAAGCGCCCGACATGCTGCTGCTGGATGAGCCGACCAACCATCTGGACGCCGAAACCATCGCCTGGCTGCAAAAGCACCTGATCGCCTATAAGGGCACGATCCTGATTGTCACCCATGACCGCTATTTCCTGGATGACATCACCGGCTGGATACTGGAACTCGATCGCGGGCGCGGCATTCCCTATGAGGGCAATTATTCCGCATGGCTGGAACAGAAGGCCAAGCGCCTGTCGCAGGAAGCGCGCGAGGACAAGGCACGCCAGAAATCGCTGGAACGCGAACTGGAATGGATCCGCGCGGGCGCGAAGGCCCGGCAGGCCAAGTCGAAGGCACGGATTCAGGCCTATGAGGAAAAGGCCAGCCAGTCCGAACGCGAAAAGATCACCCGCGCGCAGATCATCATCCCCAACGGCCCGCGCCTTGGCGGCAAGGTGATCGATATCGAGGGGCTGAAAAAGGGCTATGGCGACCGGCTGCTGATCGAAGATCTGAGCTTCGCGCTGCCACCCGGTGGCATTGTCGGGGTGATCGGCCCCAATGGCGCCGGGAAATCAACGCTGTTTCGCATGCTGACGGGCCAGGAACAGCCCGATGCCGGGACCATCGAATTTGGCGACACGGTGCAGCTAAGCTATGTCGACCAGTCGCGCGACGCGCTGGATGCGAACAAGACCGTGTGGGAAGAAATCTCGGACGGGCTGGATGTGATCACGCTGGGCGATGCAGAGGTCAATTCCCGCGCCTATGTCGGCGCCTTCAACTTCAAGGGTGGCGATCAGCAAAAGAAGGTCGGGCTGCTTTCGGGCGGGGAGCGCAACCGCGTGCATCTGGCGAAACTTCTGCGCGCGGGCGGCAATGTGCTGCTGCTGGATGAACCGACCAATGATCTGGATGTCGAAACCCTGCAAGCGCTGGAAGCCGCGCTGGAAGATTTCGCAGGCTGCGCGGTGATCATCAGCCACGACCGCTTCTTCCTTGACCGGCTGTGCACGCATATCCTGGCGTTCGAGGGCGAGGCGCATGTGGAATGGTTCGAGGGCAATTTCGAAGCCTATGAGGACGACAAGAAACGGCGGCTTGGGCCGGATGCTCTGGAGCCGAAGCGGGTGAAGTATAAGAAGTTTGCGAGGTAAGATGAGTTGTGAGCGCACCACAAGTCTATACTTTACGCACCCCAAAGTATAGAGTCCCCCCAAAGCTCAAACTTTGCAGGTAACAGATGCGCTACACTGACTTTGAGAACGTTGGCACCGGAAAACTTGTGCCGACAGTCTTTGGCGCAAGAGCTTTCGTACCCAGCCCTCTTCCACCCGAATTTGATCTTGGGCGAGTTGCACTCGCTCATGGCGAAGCTATGGCCGCGATAGGGGAACTGAAAGGGGCATGTCGCAGACTTGCAAACGCTTATATCTTGATACGGCCACTTCAGAGGCGAGAGGCGCTTACCTCTTCCGCCATGGAAGGGACCTACTCCACTGACGATCAACTCATCCTGGCCGAGGCTGGACTGTCAAAGGGAAGTAGCGACGATACACAAGAAGTCAGAAACTATACAATTGCGCTCTCACACGCTCTTGAGCGTGTAAAGGACGAGCCAATTTCTAACCGCCTCCTAAGAGATACCCATCGACTTCTGTTGTCAAATGTTGGTCGAAACCGGGGCGCTCATAAGCTACCCGGAGAATTCAAGCGAGATCAAAATATGATCGGTGGCCGGACGCTAGACACTGCAAAGTTCATACCACCACCGCCGAGAGAATCCGTGGAATGCATGTCGAGCCTTGAACGCTATATAAATCGCGAAGAAGCCAACAAGATAAACGCTCTAATCGACATCGCTCTCGTACATTATCAACTTGAGACAATACATCCGTTTGCTGATGGAAACGGCCGTGTTGGACGCATGCTAATTTCTTTAATGGCGGTAAAAAGCGGTCTGCTTGAAATGCCTGCTTTGTATTTGAGTCCTGTAATCGAGCGCGATAAGGATCGCTACATTGATATGCTTTACCGAGTGTCCGCAGAGGCGGCTTGGGAAGAATGGTTAAATTATTTTATGGAAATCACCACACAAAGCTGCCGCGAGACTGTAGACACAATCGATCGCTTGCTAGATTTGCAAGAGCGTTATCGATCATTGGCAAGTTCCAATATCAAGAGCGCAAACGTATTGTCGATTATCGATATGCTGTTTGAGGTACATGTTATTCAGCCGAGAAGTATTGTTCAACGCCTCGGCATTACTGATGTCGCTGCCAGAAAGCTCTTGTCGCGGCTCTGTGAACTGAATATTCTAGTAGAATATAACGATATTTACCCCAAGGCATTCATTGCGACTGGGATTATTGAAGCAGCAAAACCTGTTTTCATGGAAAAGAACAGAAGCGAAGTGGCGAAGCAAGGCTAAACCCGCTCCGCCCCCACCCCCACGCGCCGCCAGACCCCCTGATCGCGGCACGTGGTGCGCCAGTGCCCCGACCAGCGCCTGATCCGCGAGGCGTCAGGGCGCGCGAAGTGACCCGCGCTATCTGATCTCGCAGCTTGCCATTACCGCCATGTTCAGAATGTCATTGGTGGTGGACCCGGTCGAACAGATCTGCACCGGCTGCGGCAGCCCGGCCAGAATCGGGCCGATCACGGTCGCGCCCGCCATTTCCTGCATCAGCTTGACAGAGATCGAGGCCGAATGCCGCGCCGGCACCACCAGCACATTCGCAGGTCCGGTCAGGCGCGAAAACGGGTAATGCGCGGCGGCCTGCATGTTCAGCGCCACATCCACTGTCATTTCGCCCTCATATTCGAAATCCACCCCGCGCCGATCCAGTATCTTGGGCGCTTCATGCAGCTTTTCGGTCCGTTCCGTCACCGGATAGCCAAAGGTCGAAAAGCTCACGAACGCCACGCGCGGCTCCAGCCCCAGATGGCGCGCGACAGAGGCTGCGCGGGTGGCGATATCGGCCAGATCCGACGCGGACGGCCATTCATGCACCAGCGTATCGGCGACCAGCACGATCCGGCCCTTATGCAGCAGCGCCGTCACGCCCACCACACCATCCTTTGCGCTGGCGTCAAAGACATGGTTCATCAGCCCCAGCACATGCGCCGATTTGCGCGTGGCCCCGGTGACCAGCGCATCGCCATGCCCATGCGCCAGCATCAGCGCGGCAAAAACATGGCGGTTGCGCGCGGCCAGCCTGTGCACATCCTTCTGATCATGGCCCTGACGCTGCAACCGGCTGTACAGAAAGGTCTTGTAGACATCCAGATGGCGGGTATTGCCGGCATTGAGCACACTCAGTTCGCGCGCGGCATCGCCCAGCCCCTCTGCTTCCAGCTTCTGGCGCACATCATCCTCGCGCCCGACAATCAGCGCCTGACCATAACCGCCGCGCTGATAGGCCACGGCGGCGCGCAAGACGCGCGGGTCGTCGCCTTCGGCAAAGATCATGCGCGACTGCGCCTGGCGCGCGCGCGCATGGATCGATTGCAGAATGCTGGCGGTGGGGTCCATCCGCGCCTTCAGCGCATCGGTATAGGCGGGCATATCGACAATCGGGCGGCGCGCAACGCCGGTATCCATCCCCGCCCTGGCCACAGCGGGCGGGATGGTATAGATCAGCCGCGGGTCAAAGGGCGTGGGGATGATGTAATCGCGCCCGAAACTCAGCTTGCGGCCATAGGCCATTGCAACCTCATCGGGCACATCCTCGCGCGCCAGCTCGGCCAGAGCGCGCGCGCAGGCGATCTTCATCGCGTCATTGATGGCGCGGGCATTGATGTCCAGCGCGCCGCGAAACAGATAGGGAAAGCCCAGCACGTTGTTGACCTGATTGGGGTAGTCGGACCGCCCGGTGGCGACAATCGCATCGGCGCGCACCGCCTGCGCCTCTTCGGGGGTAATCTCGGGGTCGGGATTGGCCATCGCAAAGATCACCGGATTGTCGGCCATGCCGGCCACCATCTCCGGCGTTACCGCACCCTTGGCCGACACCCCCAGAAACACATCCGCCCCCATCATCGCCTGTTCCAGCGTGCGCGCCTCGGTATTGGCGGCATGGGCCGATTTCCACTGATTCATGCCCTCGGTCCGGCCCTGCCAGATCACCCCCTTGGTGTCGCACATGATGCAATTGTCGTGGCTGGCCCCCATCGCCTTGATCAGTTCCAGACAGGCAATCCCCGCAGCCCCCGCGCCATTCAGCACGATGCGGCAATCCTCGATCTTCTTGCCCGACAGCTCCAGCGCGTTGATCAGCCCGGCCGCACAGATCACCGCCGTGCCGTGCTGGTCATCATGAAACACCGGAATATCCATGATTTCCTTGAGCCGCGTTTCGATGATGAAACATTCCGGCGCCTTGATATCCTCCAGATTGATGCCGCCAAAGGTCGGCCCCATCAGCTTCACCGCCTGGATGATCTCCTCGGGGTCTTCGCTGTCCAGCAGAATGTCGATCGCATTGACATCGGCAAAGCGCTTGAACAGCACCGCCTTGCCCTCCATCACCGGCTTTGACGCCAGCGCGCCCAGATTGCCCATGCCCAGAATTGCCGTGCCGTTCGACACCACGGCAACCATATTGCCCTTGGTCGTGTAGTCATAGGCCGCCTGCGGGTCATCGGCGATGGCCTGTACCGGCACGGCCACGCCGGGGCTGTAGGCCAGCGACAGATCGCCCTGCGTCGCCATCGGTTTCGAGGCCACCACCTCGTATTTCCCCGGCACCGGCAGATGATGATAGGACAATGCCTCTTCGGCAGTGAATTTGTTGCGGGACATGCGCGCGGCCTCCTCCTTGATCCCGCCCCTCTTAGCCACATGATTGGCACATCACAACAAACATGACCGCCTGTTACCGCAACCGCTCTGCCCCAGCCTGCCCGACAGCAGCTTCATCTTGCCCGAAATACTCTGGGGGTGAATTGTGGCGCAGCCACAAGAGGGGGCAAAGCCCCCACTGCCCTTTTCGCTAAGCTCCTGCGTGGCAGCCAGGCCTCTGCGCCATATTCTTGCTTGTAACAATGAACCATATCGTGACCTCATATGCGGTCACGAGGGTGGGTCTCAACGTCTTGCCCTGCGCTGGGGGACATGCTTTTCCAGCACGGGTATTGCCCGCAGCATGAACTTGTCGAACAAAGGCACGGTGAAAGCTGTCTCGCCGTGGCGCTGACTCCAGATCATGCCAAGCGAAATCAGTTGCGCGCGCGTGGTCGCCAATTGGCTGGCCTCACAGCCCAGCGCGGTGGCAATTGCGCCAGTCTGATGCGGTCCCGCACCAAGTTCGGCCATCGCGCGAAGGTATTTTTGTTGAACAGGCTTGCACCTGTCGAACCGAACCCGGAAGAAACTTGCATCAAGTCGGGCGATGATGCTGTCGCGCGCGCCTGTGACATCTCCCAGCGAAATTGGCGATGCGTCCGCATAATTCCATATCGTGGATCCCCATTCCTGCAGGAAATACGGATAATTCAGCGTCTGGGCAAGGATTTCGTCTACGGCGTCGTCTGTATAGGTAACGCCCTCTGCCAGGGCCGGTCCCATGATTGCGCGGCGCGCAGCCTCATCGGTAAGCGCGCCAACAGGCGGGAATTCGAACAATCGTTCGGCATATGACTTGGCATCACCGGCCAGCTTGGCAATCTGCGGCAATCCGGCACCGTACAGAACGAAGGGCAGTCCGCGCTGCGCCGCCTCATGACAGGCCAGTGTCAATGCTGCCAACTCTTTGGGTTGCAGATACTGTATCTCGTCGACAAAAAATGCCAGCGGCTGCTCGGCCGCCTTTGCGGCTTCTATCACAGCCCGCAATACTTCAGCATAGTCGCGTTCCAGATCGCCGGTATCGGCGACGCCGTCACCCGGTGTTGCGCCCAGTTCGAAACCTTCGAAACTGACCTTGAAAATGGACGCAAAGTTGCGCATGGCTGAGCCCGCGCGTGCTACCTTGTCGCGGATATTGTGGCGCGCGCTCAGTCTGATAAGGATGCGCTTGAGATCCGGATATGATCGCGCTGCAAGCTCTCCGCTCTCCGGGGCTTCCATTCGAACCGTGAAAAACCCGCGCTCCTCCGCCAGGTTGAAAATGTGATTAAGCAAAACCGTCTTGCCAACACCGCGCAGGCCCAGCAGCATCACTGATCGTCCCGGTCGTCCCAGTTTTATGCGATCCAAGGTAATCTTGGCCTGCTCGACAATTGCTTCACGTCCCGCCAGTTCCAGCGGTTGCGTCCCCGCACCGGGAGTGTAAGGATTGTGCCGTGGATCCATTGGCTCACCGTGAACTGAAGGACTACTCTGATATATTATCAAGATTAGTTGGGCTATGACTAATTTTGATAATTTTTCGAAGGCCAGGAATCGCTACTATATGTCGACACCCACCCCCATGATGGCCCAGTATCTGGAGGTCAAGGCCCAGCACCCTGATGCGCTGCTCTTCTACCGGATGGGCGATTTCTATGAGCTGTTCTTCGATGACGCCGTCGCCGCCGCTGCCGCGCTGGATATCGCGCTGACGAAGCGCGGCCAGCATCTGGGCGAAGACATCCCCATGTGCGGGGTGCCCCATCACGCCGCCGAGGGCTATCTGCTCACGCTTATCCGCAAGGGGTTCCGCGTCGCCATTGCCGAGCAGATGGAAACCCCCGATGAGGCCAGGAAACGCGGCCATAAATCCGTTGTCCGGCGCGATGTGGTGCGCCTTGTCACCCCCGGCACGCTGACCGAGGAGTCGCTCTTGGACGCGCGCCGCCACAACTTCCTGGCCGCCTTTTCCGAGCTGCGCGAGGACGCAGCACTTGCCTGGGCCGATATCTCCACCGGGCAGATCCGCGTCATGCCCTGTTCGCGCGCGCGCCTTGGCCCCGAACTTGCCCGCCTTGCCCCGCGCGAGCTTCTGGTCAGCGATGCCCGCGCCGAAGACATCCGCCCCATCACGGAAGATATGGGCGCGGCCCTGACCCCGCTTGCGCCTGCCAGCTTCGACAGCCAGTCGGGTGCTACGCGGCTTTGCACGCTCTATCATGTGCAATCGCTTGATGGTTTCGGGCAGTTCACCCGCGCCGAGATTTCGGCCCTTGGCGCGCTGATTGATTATCTGGATCTGACCCAGCGCGGCAAGCTGCCGCTGCTGCACCCCCCCCGGCGCGACAATGCCGCCGAACTGGTGCAGATTGACGCCGCCACACGCCGCAATCTGGAACTGACGCAATCGCTTTCGGGCAGCCGTGAAGGCGCGCTGCTACATGCGATTGACCGCACTGTCACTGCCGCCGGGGCACGGCTGCTGGAACGCCGCCTTGCCGCGCCCTCGTGCAAGCTGGATATCATTCATGCGCGCCAGCAGGCGGTAGGCTTCCTGCATGAACATACCCGCCTGCGCACCGATCTGCGCGCGGCACTCAAATCCGTGCCCGATCTGGACCGCGCATTGTCGCGGCTGGCGCTTGACCGCGGCGGGCCGCGCGATCTGGCCGCGATCCGCGCCGCACTGGGCCAGGCGCAGGCGATCCATGATCTGCTTGACACTGACCCCCCGCCCTTGCTGGGGCAGGCCCGCGCCGCGCTAAGCGGCCATCACGACCTTGCCGCACAGCTTGAAGATGCGCTGGTGGCCGAGCCTCCGCTGCTGGCACGCGATGGCGGCTTCATCGCCAGGGGCCATGACGCCGATCTCGACGAGGCCCGCCGCCTGCGCGATGAAGGCCGCAGCGTCATCGCCGGGATGCAGGCCGAATATGCCGCTGACACCGGCATCGCCGCGCTGAAGATCAAGCACAATAACGTGCTGGGCTATTTCATCGAAACCACCGCCACCCATGCGGCAACCATGCAGGCGCGCGCGGATCGCTACATCCACCGCCAGACCACGGCGAACCAGATCCGCTTTACCACGGTAGAACTGTCGCAGCTTGAAACCCGCATCCTCAATGCCGGTGCCCGCGCGCTGGAAATTGAAAAACGCCTGTTTCAGGAACTGCGCAAGGCCGTGCTCGACCATGCCGCCGCGCTGTCGCACACCGCCCGCGCGCTGGCCGAAATCGACCTTGCCGCCGCGCTGGCCGATCTGGCGCGCGCGCATGACTGGTGCGCGCCAAAGCTTGATGATAGCCGCGCCTTCGCCATCACCGGGGGCCGCCACCCGGTGGTAGAGGCCGCGCTGGCGCGCACAGGCCAGCCCTTCATCGCCAATGATTGCGACCTCTCGGCCGATCAGAATGCCGCGATCTGGCTGCTGACCGGGCCGAACATGTCGGGCAAATCCACCTTCCTGCGCCAGAATGCGCTGATCGCGATATTGGCGCAGATGGGCGCTCATGTCCCCGCCACATCGGCCCATATCGGGCTGGTCAGCCAGGTTTTCAGCCGCGTGGGCGCCAGCGATGATCTGGCGCGCGGGCGCTCTACCTTCATGGTGGAAATGGTTGAAACCGCGGCAATCCTCAATCAGGCCGATGACCGCGCGCTGGTGATCCTCGATGAAATCGGGCGCGGCACCGCCACTTATGACGGGCTGTCGATTGCCTGGGCAACGCTGGAATATCTGCATGACATGAACCGCGCCCGCGCGCTGTTTGCCACGCATTACCATGAAATGACCGCGCTGGCGGGTCGGCTTTCGGGGGTCGAAAACGCCACTGTCAGCGTCAAGGAATGGGAAGGCCAGGTGGTCTTCCTGCACGAAGTCCGGCGCGGCGCGGCAGATCGCAGCTATGGCGTGCAGGTCGCGCGTCTGGCAGGTCTGCCGGAACCGGTAATCACCCGCGCGCGCGAAGTGCTGGCCGCCCTCGAACAGGGCGAGGTCGGCACCACCCCCAAGGCCGTGATCGATGATCTGCCGCTCTTTTCCGCCGCCCGCGCGCCCGCGCCCCGACCGGCACAAAGCCCTGCACTCGACAAACTCAAGGACATCAACCCTGACGAGCTGACCCCGCGCGACGCGCTGGAAATGCTCTATACGCTCAAGGCGCTCAGCAGCGGCTGATCTTCATCCTTGCCCAAA
The DNA here is from genome assembly GCA_020832655.1 of Paracoccaceae bacterium. Lineage (GTDB taxonomy): Bacteria > Pseudomonadota > Alphaproteobacteria > Rhodobacterales > Rhodobacteraceae > Roseinatronobacter. The sequence goes on along the minus strand of JAFIEF010000008.1, from coordinate 19,413 downwards.
TATCCTCGGGGGTAAGACCCGCCCGACAGGGCGGGTCAAGGGGGCAGACAGCCCCCTTGCTAACGCCAGCGCCCCGTTACCCCGCCGGGGCAGAGGACACCCCCACCTGCGCCGGGCGCAGCAACTTGTCATGCAGCATGAAACCCTCGGCCATCACCTGAATGATCTGCCCGGCCTTGGTGCCCGGCACCGGGGCTTCGAACATCGCCTGATGCAGATGCGGGTCGAACATGTCGCCTTCGGCGGGGCTGACACGCTCCACCCCATGCTTGTGCAGGATATTGGTCAATTCGCGCAGGGTCAGTTCCACCCCTTCCACCAGCCCGCCTGCTGCGGCACGGGTTTCTTCGGTGGCCGCGCCCAGCGCGCGCGAAAGGTTGTCATAGACCGGCAGCATGTCGCGCGCGATCTTCGCACCGCCATAAAGCGCGGCATCGCGGCGGTCCTTCTCGGCGCGCTTGCGGCTGTTTTCGGCCTCGGCCAGGGCACGCATCATGCGTTCGCGCATCTCGTCACGCTCTGCGCGCAAGGCGGCCAGCTCGGCCTCCAGCGCCGCCAGCGGGTCTTGCGCCTCGGCCTCATCGGCCTGTTCCTGCGGGTCCAGGCCCGCCGCCCCGTCCATCGCGGGCTGGGGCTGATCATCATAATCGGGGGTGGGCTTCGCCTCGGCCATTCGTTACCTTCTTTCCCTACAACTCTTCCGTGCGCCGGTCCGACAGCATCCGCCCGACCAGCTGCGCAGTGTAATCCACAATCGGCACGATCCGCCCGTAATTCAGCCGTGTCGGGCCGATCACACCAACTGCACCAATCACTTTCCGTTCGGCGTTCATATAAGGGGAAACCACCAGAGTTGAACCCATAAGTGAAAAAAGTCTGTTCTCGGCGCCGATAAAAATACGCACCCCCTCGCCCTGCTCGGTCAGTTCCAGAAATTCGGTGATGTCGCGCTTGCGCTCCAGATCATCGAAAAGCTGGCGGATACGCTCGATATCCTCTGCCGCCGCAGCGTCATCCAGCAGATTGGCCCGCCCGCGCACGATCAGCCGCGCGTCAGAGGCCGCGCTATCGCGATCCCACACCGCCAGCCCCTGTTCGATCAGCGTTGCGGCAATCTGGTCAATCTCGCGCCGGTTGCGGGCAATTTCTTCGCGAAACCGCGCCAGAAGCTGCGCCACGCTCAACCCCTCGGCCAGGGAATTGAGGTAATTCGCCGCCTCGCGCATCGCAGAGGGCGGCAAGCCACGCGGCGGGGTAAAAAGACGGTTTTCCACATGCCCGTCGGTGAATACCAGCACCACCAGCGCGCGGTCATCACCCAGAGACACGAAATCGATATGCCGGATCGCGGCCTCATGCTTGGGCGACAGCACCAGTGACGCGCCCTGCGTCACCCCGCTTAACGCCCCGCCAATGCTTTCCAGCAGGCTGCCAATATCGCGGCTGTTGCTGCCCAGCGTCTGATCCAGCTTCTGGCGGTCCTGCACATCCAGCGGCGCGACCTCCAGCAGCGAATCGACAAACAACCGCAGCCCCAGATTGGTCGGCACCCGGCCTGCCGACACATGCGGGCTATCAAGCAGGCCCAGATATTCCAGATCCTGCATCACATTGCGCACTGTCGCCGCCGAGACCTTCTCGCTCAACGCGCGCGTAAGGTTGCGCGACCCCACCGGCTGGCCCGATTGCAGATAGCCCTCGACCACGCGGCGGAACACCTCGCGCGAGCGCTCATTCATCTCTTCCAGAAGCTTCCTGCTGTCGCCTGTCGCCTGCATGATCGCAACCACCCCAAAACACGGCCCTAGAGCACCGCAAAGACGGCGCGAATTCAAGCCCTGCCGCACGGGTCTGCGGGGTTGCGTCCACGGCCCCTGCGCCTGTATGGCAATGCCAGACCCATCACGGAAGGACTATTCATGCGCCCCTCAGGCAGGACATTAGACACTCTGCGCCAGATTTCAATTGAACCGCATGTGACCAGACATGCCGAAGGCTCCTGCCTGATCGCAATGGGCGATACCCGCGTGATCTGCACCGCCTCGCTTGAAGACCGCACACCCCCCTTCCTGCGCAATACCGGGCTGGGCTGGGTAACGGCGGAATACGGCATGCTGCCGCGCTCAACCAATACACGCATGCGGCGCGAAGCAACCTCTGGCAAGCAACAGGGCAGAACCATTGAAATACAACGACTTATCGGTCGATCCTTGCGCGCCTGCGTGGATCGTTCGGCGCTGGGCGAACGCCAGATCACGATTGATTGCGATGTCATTCAGGCCGATGGCGGCACACGCTGCGCGGCCATCACCGGCGGCTGGGTGGCGCTGCGGCTGGCGGTGAACAAGCTTCTGAAGGCAGGCGATGTCACATCCGACCCGATCACCGACCATCTGGCAGCGGTGTCCTGCGGCATCTATGCCGGTCAGCCGGTGCTGGATCTCGATTATGCCGAAGACAGCAGCGCCGGCGTTGACGGAAATTTCATCATGCTCGGCTCTGGTCGGCTGGTCGAAGTACAGATGAGCGCCGAGGGCGCGACCTTTTCGCGCGCCGAAATGGACCAGTTGCTGGATCTGGCCGAAAAAGGCGTGGGCGAACTGATCACCGCCCAGAAAGCCGCCACTGCATGAGGAAGTTTGACGCCACCACCCTGCTGGTTGCCACGCATAATGCGGGCAAGCTTGATGAATTCCGCCAGATCATGGCCCCGCTGGGGATCAGCGTGACCTCGGCGCGCGATCATGGGCTGCCCGAACCGCCGGAAACCGGCACCAGCTTTGTCGAAAATGCCCGCATCAAGGCCCATGCCGCGGCCCGCGCCACCGGCCTGCCCGCGCTGGCCGATGATTCGGGGCTGGAAGTGGCCGCGCTGAATGGCGCGCCGGGGGTCTATACCGCCGATTGGGCCGAAACCCCAAAGGGGCGGGATTTCATCATGGCGATGGAAAAGGCCCATGCCAAGCTGATCGAAGCGAATGCCCCGCAGCCTTGGCAGGCGCGGTTCTGCTGCACCCTCGTCCTCGCCTGGCCCGATGGGCATGATGAAGTATTCGAAGGATTTGCAACCGGCCAGCTTGTCTGGCCCTTTCGCGGTCAGACCGGGCATGGCTATGACCCCATGTTCCAGCCCGATGGCGACGCCCGCACCTTCGCCGAAATGACACCAGATGAAAAGAACATCCGCTCGCATCGCAACGCCGCAATCCAGGCGATGCTGCGCGCCTGTTTCACGTGAAACAGGCCATCCCTTGAACCGGGTTTCATCTTGCCCCAAATACTCGCGGGGGAGTCTGACCGAAGGTCAGACGGGGGCGGCAGCCCCCTTCAATAACGGGCAATAACCCATGCAGGACTGGCAAAATGGCGGCTTCGGCCTGTATCTCCACTGGCCCTTCTGTCTGGCCAAATGCCCGTACTGCGATTTCAACTCGCATGTCGCCACAGCAATCGACCAGAAAGCCTGGGAAACCGCCTATCTGTCGGAAATCGACCGCATTGGCGCCGAAACCGAAGGCCGCGTTCTGAACTCGGTGTTTTTCGGCGGCGGCACGCCCTCGCTGATGGCACCCGAGCTTGTCGCAACCCTGATCGACCGCATCCGCACCCGCTGGACCCCCGCAAATGATCTGGAAATCACACTGGAAGCCAACCCGACCTCGGTCGAGGCCGGACGCTTCCGCGCCTTCGCTGCGGCGGGCGTGAACCGCCTGTCGATGGGCGTGCAGGCGCTGAATGATGCCGATCTTCAACGTCTGGGGCGGCTGCACAGCGCGGCAGAGGCCCGCGCGGCGTTCGACATCGCCCGCGCCAGTTTCGCGCGCGTCAGTTTCGATCTGATCTATGCCCGCCAGTTCCAGACATTGGCGCAATGGCAGCAGGAGCTAGGCCAGGCGCTGGCAATGGCGGTCGATCACCTCTCGCTCTATCAACTCACCATTGAACCCGGCACGGCTTTCGGCGCGCGCCACGCCAGGGGCGGGCTGAAAGGGCTGCCAGAAGATGACTGCGCGGCGGATATGTATCTGACCACACAGGAGATCTGCGCGGGCCACGGCCTGCCCGGCTATGAGATTTCAAATCATGCCCGCGCGGGCGCGCAGTCGCGCCACAATCTGATCTATTGGCGCCAGGGCGACTGGGCGGGCATCGGCCCCGGCGCGCATGGGCGCTTGACGCTGGGGGGTGCGCGCCATGCGACATCGACACCGCTGAACCCGCAAGACTGGCTGGCGCAGGTCGGCGCGCAGGGCAATGGCGAAGCCCCGCGCCAGATCATTGCGCGCGACGAACAGGCGCTGGAATATCTGATGATGAGCCTGCGCCTGTCAGAGGGCGTAAATATCAAGCGTTATCAGTCACTTGCAGGACATGACCTACCCCAGGACAAGCTCGAAACGCTGCTGGAAGATGGCTATCTGACGCTGCATGCTGGCCAGCTTGGCGCAACTGACAAAGGCCGCCCGGTGCTGAATGCGCTGCTGCGCGCATTGCTTACGCAATAGGGTTGCCCAGAATCTTGCACAGCCGGTCCATCTCTTCCATCGAGTGGTATTTGATCACCACCTGCCCCTTGCCGCCGCCGAAATAGGTCAGATCAACGCGCATCTTCAGCGCCGCTGACAGGTCATTTTCCAGCGCCTGAAGATCGGGGTCTTTCGCGCGCAGCTTCTTGCGCGCCGCGCGCTTGGCGTCATCTGCGGGCTTCTTGACCAGCGCTTCGGTCTGGCGCACGCTCAAGCCCTCTGCCACCACTTTCCGCGCCAGCGTCGAGGGCAGATCGGCCGTGATCAGCGCGCGCGCATGGCCCATCGACAGCCTGCCGTCGCGCAGCAGCGCCTGCACATCCTCGGGCAGGTTCAGAAGCCGCATCAGATTGGCAATATGCGACCGGCTCTTGCCCATCGCTTCGGCCAGCTTGTCCTGGGTGTGCCCGAAGCGTTCAATCAACTGCCGATAGCCCTGCGCCTCTTCCACCGGGTTCAGATCGGCGCGCTGGATGTTTTCGATAATGGCGATTTCCAGCACTTCGGCATCGCTGAAATCACGAATGATAACAGGTACTTCGTGCAGCTTCGCGCGCTGCGCGGCACGCCAGCGACGCTCGCCAGCGATGATCTCATAGATCTCGCCCTTGGCGCGCACGATCAAGGGCTGGATGATGCCCTTTTCCTTGATCGAGGCCGCCAGTTCCGCCAGCGCGGTGTCATCAAAGGCCCGGCGCGGCTGGTCGGGGTTGGGCACCAGCTTTTCCACTGGCAGGCGCAGCTCGCGCGGACGGGTCGCACTGGCGCTGGCTGGGGTCTCGGTGTCAGGGGAAAGATCGGCCATCAATGCCGACAATCCCCGCCCCAGACCCCGCCGCTCTGGCTTGCGCTCGCTCATGATGCCACCTTTTCTGCCAGCTTGCGGCCATGTTTCGTCAGCAATTCCACCGCCAGCGCGCGATAGGCCCGCGCGCCCTTGGATTGCGGGTCATAATGCAGAACCGGCACCGCATGCGATGGTGCCTCGCTGATGCGCACATTGCGCGGGATGATCGTCTGCAACACCAGATCGCCCAGATTCTCGCGCGCATCTTCTTCAACCATCTGCGCCAGATTGTTGCGCCGGTCATACATGGTCAGCAGGATGCCTTCGATGCGCAGGCCGGAATTGGCGGTTTCGCGGATCTCGCGGATGCTCAGCATCAGTTGCGACAGCCCTTCCAGCGCGAAGAATTCCGCCTGCAAGGGCACCAGCACCGTATGCGCGGCGACCATTGCATTGACCGTCAGCAAATTCAGCGAGGGTGGGCAATCGATCAGAATGTAGTCATAGCCAGCATCAGTAATATCGGGCTGGCGCAGCGCATCGAGCAACATATGCGACCGGCGCGCGCGCGACATCAGTTCCAGATCGGCCGAGGACAGATCGGTAGTCGCCGGAACCAGAAACAGATTGTCATGGGCGGTTTCGACAATGATCTTTCCCGCCGCAACTTCATTGAAAACAAGATCATAGGTGGTGTGCTTGCGCGCGCCCGGCCCAATGCCAAGCCCGGTCGAGGCATTGCCCTGCGGGTCCAGATCGATCAGCAGGGTCTTGGCGCCCTGCTCTGCCAGCGCGGCCGACAGGTTGATGGCCGTCGTCGTCTTGCCCACCCCGCCCTTCTGGTTGGCGACCGCGATGATTCGGCTGCGGCTAGATTGCGTCATGAATTATGTCCTTCAGTTTCAGCAGGCGGGCATCGGGGTCGGTCTGGCTTGGCTCTGCCCTGGCGACAAACTGCCATTCAGCGCGGGCGGCTGCAAGCTCTTCTGCCCAGTTGCGACCCTTTGGCAAAAGTGACACGCCATCTTCTGCCAGATGCCTGTGCACCAGCGCCAGCAAATCCGGCAAGGGGGCCAGCGCGCGGGCGCTGACCACATCGGCAGATTGCGCGGGCACCGCTTCGACCCGTTGCGCCAGCACCGTGACCGGCACGCCCAGCGCATGGGCAGTCGTCATCAGAAAAGCCGATTTGCGCTTGTCGCTTTCAATCAGGGTAAAGCGGCATTCAGACAGATGCTGCTGCGCCAGAATTGCACAGATCAGCCCCGGCAACCCCCCACCCGACCCCAGATCAACCCAATGGCGGGCGGTTTTCGGCGCATGGGTGAAAAGCTGGGCCGAATCAATGATATGCCGGGTCCAGAGCTGCGGCAGAGTATTGGGCGCCACCAGATTGATGCGCGGGGTCCATTTGCGCAGCTGCGCTTCAAAGCCTTCCAGCCGGGCCAATGTTTCACGTGAAACATCGACCCCCGCAATCTGTGTGCTGCTCATGCCGAGGCGCGCTTTTCGCGCTGTTGCAGGCGTGACAGGATCAGCACCAGCGCGGCCGGGGTCATGCCGTCAATTCGCGCTGCCTGGGCCAGGGTTTCCGGGCGCATGCGGGCAAGCTTGCCGCAAAGTTCCTTTGACAGCCCGTTAATGGCGCTGAAATCCAGATCGGGCGGGATCATCCGCGCCTCATCAGCTTTCAGCGCCTTGATCTGCGCCTCCTGGCGTTGCAGATAGGCGTGATAGGTCATCTCGCGCGCAAGCTGAGCCTTGCTGCCCGCGTCAATCGCGGCCAGTTCCGGCACCAGTTTCTCCAGCGCAGCAAAATCAAATCCCGGCAAACCCAACAGGGTCAGACAATCGCGGCGCACGCCATCTTCGCTGACCTTGTGGCCTGCGGCATTCAATTCGCGCGGGGTGAAGGCATGCGCCTGCATCTGCGCGCGGGCGGCATCAAGCCGCGCCATCTTGCCCGCGAAAACATCTGCACGCTGCGCCCCGACACAACCCAGCGTCTGCCCCATCGGCGTCAGCCGCTGATCGGCATTATCGGCGCGCAGCGACAGGCGGTATTCGGCGCGCGAGGTGAACATCCGGTAAGGTTCGCTGACCCCGCGCAGGATCAGATCGTCAATCATCACACCGATATAACTGTCAGCGCGGCTGAAACTGGCGGGTGCCTTGCCCAGCGCATGGCAGGCCGCATTAAGCCCCGCCACCAGCCCTTGCGCAGCGGCTTCCTCATACCCGGTGGTGCCGTTGATCTGCCCCGCCAGCCAGAAGCCCGAAAGCGCCTTCAGTTGCAGGGTCGAATTCAGCGCGCGCGGGTCGATATAGTCATATTCAATCGCATAGCCCGGTTGCAGGATGATGACATTTTCCAGCCCGCGCATGGTGCGGACATAGGCTTCCTGCACGTCGGCAGGAAGCGAGGTTGAGATGCCATTGGGATAGACCGTGTCGTCATCCAGCCCTTCGGGTTCCAGAAACACCTGATGCGAGGGCTTGTCGGCGAAGCGGGTGATCTTGTCCTCGATCGAGGGGCAATAGCGCGGCCCCACCCCTTCGATCTGCCCGCCATACATGGCCGAGCGGTCCAGATTGTCGCGCACGATCTGATGCGTTTTTTCATTGGTATGGGTGATCGCGCACGCCACCTGCCGCGCCGGCATGCGGGTTGTCAGGAAGGACAGGAATTCGGGCGTATCATCGCCCGGTTGCTGTTCCAGCGCGGCCCAGTCGATGGTCTTGCCGTCAAGGCGTGGGGGTGTGCCGGTTTTCAGCCGCCCCATCGGCAGGCCAAGCCCGCGCAATTGCTGCGCCAGAATGGTCGAGGCCGCATTGCCCATGCGGCCCGCGGGATAGCTGACATCGCCGATAAACACCCTGCCGCCCAGAAAAGTGCCGGTGGTCAACACCACGGCGCGGGCCAGCAAATCGGTGCCGCCATTGACCTGCACCCCGGTCACCACATCGCCCTGTTGCAGCAACGCCGTGGCTTCGGCCTCTATCACCTCCAACCCTTTGGTCGCCATGACCGCGCGGCTGACATAATGCTGATAGCGCTGGCGGTCGGCTTGCACGCGCGGCCCCTGCACCGCTGGGCCTTTGGAACGGTTAAGCAGCCGATACTGGATTGCCGCGTAATCCCCGGCGCGACCCATCAGCCCATCGAGCGCGTCCACTTCGCGCACCAGATGGCCCTTGCCCAGACCCCCGATCGCGGGGTTGCAGGACATCACGCCCAGATCGCCCTTGCGGAATGTCACCAACCCGGTGCGCGCGCCCATGCGGGCCGCGGCCAGCGCGGCCTCGGTCCCGGCATGGCCGCCGCCGATGATGATGACATCGTAATGTTCCACGTGAAACACTCCTACTTGCCGATGCAGAAGCTGCTGAAGATATCGCCCAGCAAATCCTCGACATCTATCTTGCCAATCAGCGAATCCAGCGCCGTGATTGCAGCCCTGATATCATCGGCCACCAATTCGGCGATATAATCATGTGTCTGCAACTTATCAATCGCCTGCATCAGCGCCGCTTGCGCCTGTTGCATCGCCTGCAAATGCCTGCGCCGCACGCTGACCCCGTCGCCCGCCACGCGGCCCGCCAGTTCGCCCCGCAATCGCGCCAACAGATCATCGATGCCCTGCCCGGTCTTGCCAGAGATACCACCCTGTACATCAGGATAAAGATCGGCCTTGCTGAACAGGGTGATATCCCCTGGCTGTGCATCTATAGGTGGGGGTGTGTCAGGGCCATCACACAAGATGATGCGGATATCGGCCTGTTCAGCGCGTTTCTGCCCGCGTTCGATACCGATGGATTCCACGGTTTCAGAGGTTTCGCGCAGCCCCGCCGTGTCCAGTATCGTGACTGCAAAGCCGCCGATATCCATGCGCACTTCCAGCACATCGCGGGTGGTGCCGGCAATATCGGATGTGATCGCCGCCTCGCGCCCAGCCAGCGCATTCAAGAGCGTGGATTTTCCCGCATTGACGGATCCCACCAGCGCCACCTCGAACCCGCTCTGGACCCGTTCGCGCGCGCCCTGCCCTGCAATCTCGCGGTTCAGATCCCCCTGCACCTGCATCAGATGGTCCAGTATCTGCGCATCCCAATTGCCGACATCTTCCTCGACAAAATCTATCCCGGCCTCGACCAGCGCCGCGGCTTTCAGCAGATGATCGCGCCAGCGCGCCACAAGCTGGCCGATGGCGCCATCAAGCACGCGCAGCGCCTGCCGCCGCTGGCTTTCGGTTTCGGCCTCCAGCAGATCGCCCAAGCCCTCGACCTGGGTCAGATCCATCACCCCGTTTTCCAGCGCGCGGCGCGTGAATTCGCCCGGCTCTGCCAGTCGAAGCCCGTGATCCTGCGCCAGACATTGTTGCACTGCGGCAATGCTGGCCAGACTGCCATGGATCATGAATTCCGCGACATCTTCGCCGGTGAAGCTGGCCCCTTGCGCAAAGACCAGGACCAGCGCCTGATCCAGCGCCTGCCCGCGCGGGTCACGAAGCTGGCGCAGCCCGGCCTGACGCAAAGGCGGCAGGCTGCCAGCCATTGCGCGGGCGACATCATGCGCCTGCGGGCCAGAGATGCGAATGACGGCCACGCCCGATTTTCCGCGGGCAGAGGCCAGCGCGAAAATCGTGTCCATCGCCGCCCCCTATCGATCAGGTATTCATCGAATCGAAGAAATCGCTGTTGGTCTTGGTCTGTTTCAGCTTGGAAATCAGGAATTCGATCGCATCGGTGGTGCCCATCGGGTTCAGGATGCGGCGCAGAACGAAGGTCTTTTGCAGATCGATCTTGTCGACCAGCAATTCTTCCTTGCGGGTGCCCGATTTCAGAATATCGATGGCCGGGAAAACGCGCTTGTCGGCAACCTTGCGGTCCAGCACGATCTCGCTGTTGCCGGTGCCCTTGAATTCCTCGAAGATCACCTCATCCATGCGCGAGCCGGTATCGATCAGCGCAGTGGCGATGATGGTCAGCGAGCCGCCCTCTTCGATGTTGCGGGCTGCGCCGAAGAATCGCTTGGGGCGTTGCAGCGCATTGGCGTCCACCCCCCCTGTCAGCACCTTGCCCGAGCTTGGGATCACGGTGTTAAAGGCGCGGCCCAGGCGCGTGATCGAATCAAGCAAGATCACCACATCGCGCTTGTGTTCGACCAGCCGCTTGGCTTTTTCGATCACCATTTCAGACACGGCCACATGTCGGCTGGCCGGTTCATCAAAGGTAGAGGCAATGACTTCGCCCTTCACCGAGCGCTGCATGTCGGTGACCTCTTCTGGCCGTTCATCGATCAGAAGCACGATCAGATAGCATTCGGGGTGGTTCATCTCGATGCTGTGCGCGATGTTCTGCAACAGCACGGTTTTACCCGTGCGCGGCGGCGCCACGATCAGCGCGCGCTGGCCCTTGCCCAACGGGGCCACGATATCGATGATACGCGCCGAGCGGTCCTTGGTGGCCGGGTTGGCAGTTTCCATATTCAGGCGCTGATCGGGGTAAAGCGGTGTCAGATTGTCGAAATGGACCTTGTGACGCGCCTTTTCCGGGTCTTCGAAATTGATCTGCGTGGCCCTTGTCAGCGCGAAATAGCGTTCATTTTCCGCAGGCGCGGAAATTTCGCCTTCGATGGTGTCACCCGTGCGCAGCGAATAGCGGCGGATGATTTCGGGCGAGACATAAATGTCATCGGGGCCGGGCAGGTAATTGGCCTCGGGTGAGCGCAGGAAGCCAAAGCCGTCTTGCAGAACTTCGATCACCCCGTCGCCATAGATGGTCCAGCCATCCTCTGCGCGTTCCTTCAGGATCGAGAACATCATCTCGCCCTTGCGCATGGAAGGCGCGTTTTCAATCTCCAGCTCTTCGGCCATAGCCAGCAATTCGGCCGGGCTGTGGGCCTTCAGATCGGCCAGGTTCAGGCTGCCGGGTTCGTCGGTTTCAAACTCGGCCTCTGGGGTGATGACATCATCAGACATGGGAAATCCTGTGCGCCCGCGCGAAATGGCGGGCTTCTTCGGGGGATATGTTTCACGTGAAACGCCGGTCGCCGGATGGCGGGGCTGCGCCTGCACTACCCTATCCCGGCGGTCGGAGTCAATCAGGCTAGAATTTCACCACCACCGACAGCACGATGACAACCATCAGCACCGTGGGCACCTCATTCATCAGCCGATACTGGCGGCCGGTCAGCGTATTGCCGCCCTGTGCGAAAATGCGCCTGCGCCGCGCGCACCAGATATGAAACCATGTCATCCCCACCAGTGCGGCGAATTTGCTGTAGGGCCAGATTGCCGCGAAGTTCAGCACCCAGGGCATCATTGCCAGTATCAGCCCGGTCGCCCAGGCTGTGATCATCGCAGGGTTCATGATCACGCGCAGAAGTTTCAGCTCCATCACCTCGAACACGGATGACATGCCGGCCTCTGATCCGCGTTCTACATGGTAGACAAACAGCCTTGGCAGATAGAACAGCCCCGCCATCCAGCTTATCACCGCCATGATATGCAGCGCCTTGATCCAGGGATAGAGCGTGACCAGCATTGCAAAGCCTCTTCTTCGTCACCCCTTTCAATAAATAAAGAAGATATGAAAGGAAATGATGTTGTTAGATGGGGCTGTGGATATGGGGATAAGCAAAGCATCCACAGGGATTTCCACAGCCGCAGCAAGCTCTGCGAAAAGCTGGTTAACGAAATAGTCTATTGATATCAACGTTATAGAACAGAACAAATGCAGAAGATCAGAAATCATGAATTCTGTCTGCCGGTTTGTCCACATTGTCCGTGACATCTTGTCCCGCTGTGCGCAACCCCGCGCCTGCCCTTGCGTGGCGGGGATAGTCATGGCAGCAAAAGGGCAATCGGGCGATCATGCCCGCGCCATCACCGGCTTGTCTGCCAGAGTCACACAGGGTTATCCACATGGGCCTAATATTGGCGTCCGGTTCGACTATTCGCGCACAGTTGCTGCGCAATGCCGGGCTGGCATTCGACACCAGGCCCGCGCGGGTGGATGAAGATGCCATTCGCGCCGCGCTTCTGGCCGACGCCGCCGCCCCGCGTGATATTGCCGATGCGCTGGCAGAGGCCAAGGCGCGCAAGGTCTCGCAGCGCGAAACCGGCATGCTGGTGCTGGGATGCGATCAGGTGCTGGCGGTGAAGGGTAAGTGCCTGTCAAAGCCCGAAACCCCCGATCAGGCCCGCGCGCAATTACTGGCGCTGCGCGGCCAGACGCATCAATTGCTGTCGGCTGGCGTGCTGTATCTGGATGGTGAACCGCTCTGGCGGCATGTAGGCGTTGCGCGCTTGACCATGCGGCGCTTTTCAGATGGGTATCTGGACAGCTATCTTGCCCGCAACTGGCCCGGAATTTCCGACTCGGTCGGCGGCTACAAGCTGGAGGAAGAAGGCGTGCGGCTATTTGCGCAGATACAGGGGGATTACTTCACCATTCTGGGCCTGCCCCTGCTGGAACTACTGAATTATCTGGCGCTGCGCGGCGAGGTCGAGGCATGAGCAAAATTCCCTTGGCCGGTGTCATTGGCTGCCCGGTGGGGCATAGCCGCTCGCCCCTGCTGCATGGCACATGGCTGCGTCAATACGGGATTGCGGGGCATTACATGCCCTTGCATGTCGAGGGGGCGGATCTGACCGATGTGTTGCGCGCCCTGCCCCGGATGGGTTTTGTCGGTGCCAATGTCACCATTCCGCATAAGGAGGCCGCGCTGGCGCTGGCTGACAGCGCCAGCGATGTCGCCAAGCAGATCGGGGCTGCGAATACGCTGAGCTTTGACGCTGATGGGCGCTGCCATGCCGATAATACCGATGGCTATGGTTTCATGGCCAATCTGGCGCAGAACGCCCCTGATTGGCGGCCCAATGCCGCCCCGGCGCTACTGCTGGGGGCGGGTGGGGCGGCGCGGGCAATCATTGTGGCACTACTTGATGCCGGTTGCCCGGAAATCCGCCTGAGCAACCGCACGCCCGCGCGCGCTGAAGCCCTTGCGACCGAATTCGGGCCGCGTTTGCGGGTGGTGGAATGGGCGGCGCGTGGGCGTGATCTGGGTGATCTGGGCTTGCTGGTCAACACCACCAGCCTGGGCATGGCGGGCCAGCCCGCGCTGGAAATGCCGCTTGCGGGCATGGCAAGCGATGCGCTGGTGACAGATATCGTCTATACCCCGCTGAAAACCGATCTGCTGGCGCGTGCCGAAATGCAGGGCTTGCGCATGGTTGACGGGCTGGGGATGCTGCTGCATCAGGCGGTGCCGGGGTTTGAACGCTGGTTTGGGCAGCGACCGGATGTGACACAGGGGCTGCGCGCCGCAGTGCTGGGGCAATGAGTTATCGACTTGGGCTGACCGGGTCCATCGGCATGGGCAAATCCACCACCGCGCAGATGTTCCGCGATGAAGGCGTGCCGGTCTGGGATGCCGATGCGGCGGTGCACCGGCTTTACGCGCCGGGGGGCGCGGCGGTGGAAGCGGTGGGCGCGCTCTGCCCTGATGCGGTGGTTGGTGGGGAAGTGGATCGGGCGCGGCTGAAAGACTGGCTGGCCGAAAACCCCGCGCGGCTGGCGCGGCTGGAAGCTGCGGTGCATCCGCTGGTGGCGGCGGATCGGGCTGCGTTCATCGCGCAGGCGGCTGCGCCGCTGGTGGTGCTGGATATCCCGCTGCTGTTTGAAACCGGGGCGGATGTGGACGGGGTGCTTGTGGTTTCTGCCCCCGAAGCCGTGCAGCGCGCGCGTGTGCTGGCCCGTCCGGGGATGACCCATGCGCATCTGGATGCGATACTGGCGCGCCAGATGCCTGATGCGGAAAAACGCGCGCGCGCGGATTTCGTGATTGAAACCACCGATATGGACAACACGCGCGCCGCTGTGCGCGATCTGGTTTGCAAATTGCAAGGGGGCGTGGATGCGTGAGCTGGTTCTGGATACCGAAACCACCGGGTTTGAGCCGTCAGAAGGTCACCGCATTGTCGAGATTGGCATTGTCGAGCTTGTCAATCTGATGCCCACCGGCCGGACCTGGCACCAATATATCAACCCCCAGCGCCCGATGCCGCAGGAAGCCTTTGCCGTGCATGGGCTGGGGGATGATTTTCTGCGTGACAAGCCGGTCTTTGCCGAGATCGTGGATGCGTTTCTGGACTTCATCACCGCCGACCGGCTGGTGATTCACAATGCCGCGTTTGACATGCGCTTCCTGAATGCGGAACTGGAATGGGCCGGGCGTCCGCTGCTGCCGGAAAACCGCGCCTTTGACACGCTGTCGCTGGCGCGCAAGAAATTTCCCGGTGCGCCGGCCTCGCTTGATGCGTTGTGCCGGCGCTTTGCAATCGACAATTCGTCGCGCATATTGCATGGCGCGCTGCTGGATAGCGAGATACTGGCAGAGGTGTATCTGGAACTTCTGGGCGGGCAGCAGCCGGATTTCGCGCTTTCTGCGGTTGAATCCTCGGCTAGTGGAAGGCAGGGAGTGTCGGTCTTGCCCAGACGTCCGGTGGCGTTGCCTTCGCGGTTGAGTGCTGAAGAAGCCGCCGCCCATGCGGGTTTTGTCGAAGGGTTGGGTGAAAACGCGCTTTGGCGCAAATTTCGCCTGTAGCTGAAATGATCAGTGCTTGAACACGCTACGGCGCGGGCGCGTGGTGGCGATTTCGGTGCCAAGACGCGCCATACGGTCACGCAGCGGGTCGCGGGTGAACCCGTCGAACAGTGCCAGAATAGCGCGCGGTGCGATTTCATTCGTTACTGTGATGTTCAGAACCGTCATGACCAGAACCTTCCGTGGTGGATCATCCTTCGTTAACTCTGATATTGCGCATGGATTGAGGCGGGAATCTGGCAAGATGCGCGTATTTTTGCGAATAGCTACAGTTTTATTTGCAAATTGCAGCGAATATGAAGAATTTTAGGTAATTCTGAAAGCAATCGTTGCAAGATAGGAGTCATTCCCCGTGTTGAACGCTGCCAGACCCATGCTTTGATTCGTGATTTCACTTTGAAGCGCCTTGCGCGACCACGCTTCCGAGTTTCGCGCAGAATCTGTCACTACAGATGCCCCCGCAGCGCAATCTGCGTATTGTCATCGCATGCTATCATCCGATGCAGGATGGTGCTGGCATTGACACGTTGAAAGCCTGTCTTGAGGCCGGTTGCCCTGAAGGCGGGGCTTTGACCGCACCGGTAACGCGCTATCGAATTGCCAGCTCCGCGCCGCCTTGCCAGATCTGCTGCGGGGTCAGCTTGTCGCGGCACAACAGCACCAGATCTGCGCGTTGGCCGGGGGCAAGCCGACCATGTTGCGTGGCGTTGATGAAGGCGGCGGGGCGGCTGGTGGCCAGTGCCAGCGCCTGTTCCAGCGGCAGGCCCAGCCCCACGCAATGCGCCACTGCCTGCGGCAGGGCCAGATCGGCCCCCGCCAGCGTGCCATCCCCCAGCCGCAGCGCGCCGTTCCGGCGGCGGATCCTGCGTCCGTTCAGGGAAAAACCGGTCATGTCGGTGCCCGCGCAGGCCATTGCATCGCTGACCAGAAAGGCGCGGCTCTTGCCCTTCAGCCGCAAGGCCAGCCGCAGGCTGGTATCGGTGATATGAATGCCATCGGCGATCAGCCCGATATGGGCGTCACTGTCCAGCGCCGCGCCCACCAGCCCCGCTTCGCGCCCCTGAAGCTGGCTCATGGCGTTGAACAGATGGGTGACACCACTGGCCCCGGCGTGAAATGCCGCGCGCGCCTGATCGGCGGTGCAATCGGTATGGCCCAGCGCGACAATCGACCCGGCCTGACGCAACCGCGCGATCTGGTTGGGGCTGGCGGCTTCGGGGGCCAGCGTGACCATCAGCGCGGGCAGGGCGCGCGCAGCCTGTTCCAGAAATGTCAGATCGGCAGCGCTCATCGGGCGGATCAGGCGTGGATCATGCGCGCCCGCGCGGCGCGGGTCCAGATGCGGCCCTTCCAGATGCAGCCCCAGAAAGCCGGGGATCCGCGCCTTTGCGGCCGCGATCCCGGCGGCGATGACTTGCGCTGTGGCCTGTGGCGTGTCGGTAATCAGCGTGGTCAGGATCGCCGTTGCCCCCAGCCGCGCATGGGCGGCGCAGATGCGCGCGATGGTGTCGATGCCGGTATGATCGCCACCCAGCATGACACCGCCCCCGCCATTGACCTGCACATCGACGAAACCGGGGGTCAGGATGCCCTCGCCCAGATCGGTCAGCGTGATGTCCTTGGGCAGGGCCGCGGGGTCTGGCAGCAGCGCGGTGATGCGCCCGCCATCGATGACCACGCATGCGCCGTCATGCAGCGCGGTGCCGTCGAAAACCATCTTGCAGCGCAGCGCTTCGGCCAATTCGGCCCCCTTGTGATGTGTTGCGCCGCGCTGGCTCAGATCGCGGCCTTGCGGCTTTCCTCGATATAGATTTCGCGCAGGCGGGTGGCCAGCGGCCCCGGTATGCCCGCGCCCAGCTTCGCGCCGTCGATTTCCACCACCGGCATGACAAAGGTGCTGGCAGAGGTGACAAATGCCTCATCCGCCGATTTGGCTTCATCGACCGTGAAGCTGCGCTCCTCTACCGGCATCTGGGCTTCACGCGCAAAGCGCAACACGGCGGCGCGGGTGATCCCGTGCAGGATGTCACTGGACAGCGCGCGCGTGATGATGCGCCCGTCCTTGATGATATAGGCATTGTTCGAGCTGCCCTCTGTCACATCGCCATCCTGCACCATCCAGGCATCATCCGCGCCCTGTCTGATCGCCATCATCTTGCCCATGCTGGGATACAGCAACTGCACCGTCTTGATATCGCGCCGCCCCCAGCGGATATCGTCGATGGTGATGACCTTTATGCCCTTTTTCGCTTTCGGGCTGTCCACCAGCGCGGGGTTCGATTGCGTGAACAAGACCACAGTCGGCGTTGTGGTTTCGGGGTCGGGGAAGACGAAATCGCGATCCCCCGGCGCGCCGCGCGTGACCTGCAGATAGACCATGCCCTGATCAAGGCCGTTCTGCGCCACAAGCTGGCGATGCACTTCCAGCCATTGGTCGCGCTTCATCGGGTTGGCGATGCCCAGCTCATCCAGCGAGCGTTGCAGCCGCGCCAGATGCCCGTCAAAGTCGATCAACTTGCCATCGATGACGGTTGTCACCTCATAGACGCCATCGGCCATCAGAAAGCCGCGATCAAAGATCGACACCCTGGCCTGATCCTCGGGCAGATAGGCGCCATTGACATGGACAATGCGGCTCATGCGTTACATTCCTTCGGGCAGTTTGCGCACCGCGCCCTGCGCGGCAGAGGTGGTCAGCGCGGCATAGGCTTTCAGCGCGGTCGTAACCTTGCGCGCGCGCGGTTTGGCGGGCTTCCAGCCCTTCGCATCCTGCGCCTCGCGCCGTGCCGCAAGGGTGGCGTCATCGACGGCCAGATGTATACGGCGTTCGGGGATGTCGATCTCGATCAGATCGCCATCTTCCACCAGCCCGATCAGCCCGCCTTCTTCGGCTTCCGGGCTGACATGGCCGATGGACAGCCCCGATGTGCCGCCCGAAAACCGCCCATCGGTGACCAGTGCGCAGGCCGCGCCCAGCCCTTTCGATTTCAGATAGCTGGTGGGATAGAGCATTTCCTGCATCCCCGGCCCGCCGCGCGGGCCTTCATAGCGGATGATCACCACCTCGCCCGCGGTGACCTTGCCGGTCAGGATGCCGCTGACCGCGTCATCCTGGCTTTCGAACACCCGCGCGGGGCCGGAAAATTTCAGGATCGAGTCATCGACGCCTGCGGTTTTCACGATGCAGCCCTGCTCGGCCAGATTGCCGAACAGCACCGCCAGCCCGCCATCCTGGCTGAAGGCATGCTCGCGCGTGCGGATCACACCCTTTTCGCGGTCCAGATCAACCGAGCCGTAGCGCTTGTCCTGCCCGAAGGCCTGCGTGGTGCGCACGCCGCCGGGTGCCGCGCGGTAGAAATCATGCACATCGGGGTCATTTGTGCGCTTCACATCCCAGATATCCAGCGCCTGCCCCATGCTGTCGGAATGAACGGTCGGCAGGTCACGATGCAACAGCCCCGCGCGGTCCAGCTCGCCCAGAATGGCCATGATCCCGCCTGCGCGGTGGACATCTTCCATATGCACATCATCCTTGGCCGGTGCGACCTTGCACAGGCAGGGCACGCGGCGCGACAGGCGGTCGATATCGGACATGGTAAAGTCGATCCCGCCTTCATGCGCGGCGGCCAGCAGATGCAGCACGGTGTTGGTGGACCCGCCCATTGCAATATCCAGCGACATCGCGTTTTCGAACGCCTGAAAGCTGGCGATATTGCGCGGCAGTGCGCGTTCGTCATCCTGTTCGTAATAGCGCTTGGCCAGATCGACGATCACATGGCCCGCGCGCAAAAACAGCTTCTTGCGGTCGGCATGGGTGGCCAGGGTCGAGCCATTTCCCGGCAGCGACAGGCCCAGCGCCTCGGTCAGGCAGTTCATGGAATTTGCGGTGAACATGCCCGAACACGACCCGCAGGTCGGGCAGGCGGCTTCCTCGATCGCCTGCACCTGCGCATCGGTATACTTGTCATCGGCGGCCACGACCATCGCATCGACCAGATCAAGCGCCTTTTCCACGCCGTCCACCTCGACCTTGCCGGCCTCCATCGGGCCGCCAGAGACGAAGACGCAAGGAATGTTCAGCCGCATCGCCGCCATCAGCATGCCCGGCGTGATCTTGTCGCAATTCGAGATGCACACCATCGCATCGGCGCAATGGGCGTTGACCATATATTCCACCGAATCCGCGATCACCTCGCGCGAGGGCAGCGAATACAGCATCCCGTCATGGCCCATCGCAATGCCGTCATCCACCGCGATGGTGTTGAATTCCTTGGCCACGCCACCGGCCTTTTCGACCTCGCGCGCGACCATCTGGCCCAGATCTTTCAGATGCACATGGCCCGGCACGAACTGGGTGAAGGAATTGACAATCGCGATGATCGGCTTGCCGAAATCGCTGTCCTTCATCCCTGTGGCCCGCCAAAGCCCACGGGCTCCGGCCATGTTGCGTCCATGTGTGGTCGTGCGCGAGCGGTATCTTGGCATCTGGC
>JAFIEF010000107.1 GCA_020832655.1 Paracoccaceae bacterium | reverse complement strand
CCGAGGAAAAGCGCTTCATCGACGGCATCCGCGCGCTCAATGACGGGGATCAGGATGCCGCGCTGACGGCGCTGGAAGAGGCAGGAGATTTGCCCGATGCCGCGTGGATGGCCGGGATGATCCGGCTGCGGCGCGAGGAACTCGACCGCGCCAAGGCGCATTTCGAACGCGCGTTGGCCCGTCTGGGGGATCTGGGCACGCTGTTTGCCAAATATGAGATTGCTGCGCAGGCCAGCCTGCCAATCACCAGCGACATCTTCGCCCATGTCTTCCCCCGCGAACGCGGCACACGGCTGGCGCTGGTGGAAATCGCGCAGCTTGAGGGCCGCCATGCCGACGCGATGACGCATATTGAGCGCCTTTTGCAGATCGATGCGACTGATCCGGTGGTGTTGCTCTCTTTCGCAGAGCTGGCGCTCGACACCCCGAATGACCGCGCGCTGATGGACCGCGTGGTGCGCGCCACTGTGCATGTCGAAAATGAGACCCCGGTCGATACGGCCATCCTGCTCTATCGTGGCCGGGCGTTGGCAGCGCTGGGGATGCCCGATGCCGCGATCAATGTGTTCACACTGGCCAACCGTCGTCGCAAGGACCGGCCCGAGGGGCTGTTGCATCAGATACGCTATGACCGTGCCGTGCTTTATGAAGAAGCAGGACAGCGCGCCCGCGGCCGCAGCGAGTTTGAGCGCATCTATGCTGTCGATCCCGGGTTCGACGATGTCGCGCAACGGCTGGGTGCGACGCCATGACCCCTATCGGCCGCACACTCCCTGTCTTCGATCTCCTTGTTGCTCTGGTCCGCTCAAGGGGGTGGGAGTTTGAGCAACTTACGGCCTCTGAGGCCATTGTGCATGTTCCGTCACTACGGTTCAGTCATACCTATAAGCTAGGTGCTCGCCGATATGCCGATCAAGACAGTCTGTATTTCGACATTTCTCGTGATGTAGTTGTTCCGTGGAAGATGCACAGGACGCTCCAGGCAACAACGAGGCGTCTCAATCTTCACGCTGGCCTGACAACATTCTCATTTGCCATCAACGCAGAACTGAAGCTGAGATGCGGGTCGAATCTTGCCCGCACGAAGCCGCAACAAAAAACCAACGCGGTAGAGAAGAAGCTGGATGACGCATTGGTGAGGATGGACTACGGCTGGGACGCTATCCAGATTGTTTCGCATACAGGCATGAACCCCGTCGAAGCAGTGCAACTGGCGAAGCGTCGGGCGGAAGGTGAAAGATAGTCACGGGGTCCTGTCATGGCGTTCCACCCACTACCGATCTGGGGGCCGTCTTTCATCGCTGATCATTCTGCGGTCGATTTCCGGCTCGTCCCATCTTGACGCAGCGCCCATCCAGCGCTCGATCTGGGCCTGAAGCTTGGGATCGTCGGCCTCGAGATGGAATGTGTAGAGGCGGTTGACGATAGTGCGCATCAGGTCGCGCATCTCGGCGTCA
This sequence comes from Paracoccaceae bacterium, assembly GCA_020832655.1. Lineage (GTDB taxonomy): Bacteria > Pseudomonadota > Alphaproteobacteria > Rhodobacterales > Rhodobacteraceae > Roseinatronobacter. The sequence continues at coordinate 15,028 of JAFIEF010000107.1, read as the reverse complement.
TCAATGTGTGAGACCTCGGTCCAGGGGATGCGCCGACCGTCCGCATCCACCACAAAGACATCCGAATAGTCGCCGGTCCGGGTGACGGGGGTCAGTCCGGCATGCAGCTTTTCCAGCTGCGTATTGCGCACGCACAGCATCGCCATGATCCTGGCGAGATTTGCGGCGACGCGTTTTTCATCTTCGGGTTTCATGCGGTAAGATTAGCGGGATCGCGGGGCCCGCGCCATCAATATGACGGATGATCCTCCTCTTCACCGACATGCCCGCGTCTGCTCCCTCAGCACAGCATAGTCCGCCAGCCACTCGGTGATTTCCGCGCCTTCTGGCAATTCCGCCAATTCCGCCGCCAAGCGCGCCTGCTCGGCCCGGCTGTATTCCACCACAGGGGGGCAGGCGCTGGGCGCTGTATCAAAACTGCCCCCCGCGCAGGCGGTCAAGAAGATCATCGCGGCTGCGAGGCCGGTTTGCGGCCGCGTCGAGCATCTGGCGTTGAATTGCATGAGATCGCTCCAGAGTTTCTAGCCGTTCTGCGGCGCGGCCTGCGCGCTCCCCTGATCGGCGGAGATTGAGAATGAATAGGGCAACGGTGAGCGCTGCTAGGACGAGAGCCGCTGCCCGCTGCGCCCATGGCCGGGCAAGGATCCCGACCACCAGACTGCCCCACATCAGTGCAGCCCCTTCTTCCAGTCATCGACCCGTGCCCAGACAGCCACAGTGATGCCCGCCAGCGCCAGCGCAATGAACAGCCAGCGCAGGGTATCGAGATATGGCACCAGCGGCAGGACAGCGCCTTGCGCCTCGGCCAGAACCTCCTGCGCGACCTCGACACCTGCGGCACCGACGGTCGCGACACCCGCCGCACCGGTGCCTTTCAGAGTCCGGCTTTGCGCGATGGTCTCGCGCGCTGGCCGTGTCTCGGGCGCAAATCCTGCAGCGCGCACTGGAAACGGCTCGCCCCAACTGCGCGCGGGCCCGAGATCGATATGCATGAAGCCTGAGCGGGGATAGGTGCCGAAGCCCAGAAACCCGACAGCGCGGGCGGCCTCGGCGAATGTCACCGGGTCATGGTTGCTCATCGCGATATCAAAGGCTGTGCCGTCCATATGCTTCGAGCGCGGGGCCCCGCCGACATTGCGGTTGTGCTGGGGTGAGCGATAGGCTGAGCGGACGATCAGCGGCTTGCCCAGGCGGTCGCGCAGGGCTTGCAGCCTGTCGAGGGCTTCCGGGTGCAGCTTCAGCTGTCCGGTGCCGCGACACGCGATCTCAGAAGGCGAGAAGTTCTTCCAGCGCCAGAGGCCGTCTGGAACATCGCGGAAATGGCGGAAGGTGCGGATGGGGTCGGACATGGTGGTCTCCTTGATGTGAAAGGGCATGGGGAATTGGCCGCCGAGCGCGGGGGCAGCGGATGGGTCGTCGGTGTTGTGAATTGGGCCTTTTGCCAGAACCGGCTTGCAGACAGGTGGTCAGAGCGGGCGCTGGGCCGTGCGGTCAGTCCCCGTTCTTGCGCTGAAACGCGGCGAAGATCAGGTTGCGCATGTCGTGGATATCGCGCTCGATCCGGGCGAGGCGGTCATGATCGACGCGCCGGTCGTCATCACGTCGCTTCTCGACGCGGGCGCGTTCTTCGTTCAGTTCCTGCTCGAGCTTGTGCAGCAGGGCTTCATTGGTAAACGCTTTGCGCGTCACTGCCGTCGCCAGCCCCGCGATGAAGGTGAACCAGACGCCGATGGCGGCCGTGATGCCATGATCGCGAAACGCCTGCAGGATCTGGTCGGTCATTGTCTCACGCTGGCTCATCCGATCTTCGCCCCCCAGAAGCTGGTCTGCTCGGCGGCAAAGAACCCGTCATGCGCGCGGAAATTGCCCTGCAATTCGACCGTGTCGCCCGCCACCAGCACGGCCATGCTCTGCAGCCAGAGCGCGGTCGCCAGCGAGCGATGCGTGGCCGAGCTTTCGCCGTAGCTGCCGCGCAGCACGTCCGTGCCGTTGATCACCAGCCGCCCGCTCATGCGCGCCGATGTGCTGGCATTGACCTTGAACATCAGCGTTGCGCCAAAAAGATAAGTGCCGTCCACAGGGGCCACAAACTGGTTGGCACCAGCGTCAAACGCGCCCTGATCATTATACTCGGTGTTGTTGATGCCTATCTTCGTCCAGGAACCGACGCCGACATAGTTGTCGTAGTTCGTATAGCCCTTGAAACGCGGCAGGCGCGGTTGATCAAGGATGCCGGTGGCCGGGTCCGCGCGCAGCGCGTCATGGAAAGTGCTGCCATTGCTGGAGACCGCGAGGCGAAACGCGTCTGTGCCAAACAGCCCCAGCAGCGCGCGGGTCGAGAAGTCGGTCTGGAACAGAAACCCCAGATCGTTCGCGCTGGCCTCCTTGTTCAGGCTCTGGATCAGGTTGCCGCTGCCGCCAGCACCCACGCCCAGTGCCGTCCAGAGGGCGGCGTTGATCTGCGCGAGGAATGGATTGCTGGCATCCGCCGTCGCTCCAAGACCGAACCGGGTCAGCTCCTGCAGCGCGCTGGGCGTGGTCCCGACCCAACCCGCACCGTCATAGACCAACAGCACAGCCTCGTCCTCGACCCATGCGCGCCAGCCCATACGCGGCGGCAGGCGCAGCCAGGCCCCGTCGGTCCAGAGCGCGACATTCAGATCCCAACCCGCCCAGTCGCCTGTGGCAGCCGATGCGACGAGATAGCGGTCGCCGTCGGCGGGGCTGGACGGAGGGGCTGTCAGATCGCGCGCAAGGACCGCAAGCTGGACCAGCCCATCCAGCAGCCGTAGCGCCTCGTTATGGGTGACATGTTTCTGGGCCTGCGCGGCCAGAATATAGGGCAGCAGCAGGTTGGTGGTGGTGTCAGACATGGGGAATCCTGTCGTCTTGATCAAAAGTAGAGCGTGACTGTCCGCGCGGCCCCGCGCCCGATCAGGGCGGAGAGTTGCGCGATACGGATGGTCAGCGTGTCGCCGGGGCCGAGCAGCGCGCCCCAGTCGGCGATTTGGTCAGCACCAGAATAAACCGCGCTGGTGGTGTCCGTGTTCAGCGTGCGTTTCACTGTCGCGCCGTCGAGAACATCGACGTCGTATGCCTCGAGCTCCTCAGCCAAAGCCACTTCGCCCGCATTCCAGTTATCTGCCGCGAGCGATCGCGACCGCCGCACCCAGCGGATGGTCAGATCGCCGGGGACGCGCAACCTGCGCCATGGCTGCTCGATATGCGCCACAGAGAAAGGTCGCAGCCCGGCACCTTCGGGCGTGAAACTGGCCGCGAGGTAGCTGTCATCACTGGGCGGGCGCGCAGCTGGTCCAATGCGCCAGTTCCACGGCAGGCCCAGATCGGCCTCGGAAATCGGCAGCGCAGTGAGGCTGTCATCAAGGACGACCACGCGCGCGCCCTCGGGCGTGGGGTCACCCATCGCCAGTTCGGTGCCACGCTGACCGCGCAAGAGCCGCGTCAGGCGATAGCGCCCCGGAGCGATCAGCTCGGCAGACCCGGCCTGCACGATTTCCCATTGCCCCGCACCCGTTTCCACTGCCAGCGCATTAGCCCCGCCAAAGAGCGCGATGTCCGTTACGCTTTCCAGCGTGCCTGAGAAGAGATCAACAATCAGCGCATTACCCAGATCGAAGCGGGATGTGGGGCCAGCATAGAAATCCTCGACCAGAACCCCCATCCGCGCGCGGCGGCCGAATGTCGTCAGCAGCTCGAACCCGTCACTTGCCGGGCTGCGATAGACCGCCATCTCGCCTGGCCATGGACGGGCATGGGCGGCGATCAGCGGGCGATGCGGAGCTATCTCCTCGCGGAGCTGGGGTAGGTCGAGAAACAGCACATCGGGCGCACCAAACGCGATGGGCGTGGCCAGCATCGCAGGCCGGGGATTGCCGGGTGGCAGATCGTAATTGGCGCGGTCCTGCCGCAAGGCATCAAAGCTGCGAAACGTGGAATCCGCGACCGAGACCAGCCGCATGTCCACCTGCCGCCCGTCATGATTGAGGGCGATCACATCGCAGGGATCGAGGGCCAGGCGCGAGGGTGGCAGACGAAACACGGCTGTTTCGCGCCCTGACCAGGCTTCCATCAGCGCACGGCGGCAGCGGCGTTCGGCTTCCTCGGGTGGCACGGCCATGGGGAAGCTCTCGAGCGCAATGCGGGATGTGTCGACTGTAATCCGCTGCGCCTCGACCTGTGCCGCGTCATAATCCTCATCCGCGCGCGCGACCTGCCATTTGAGCGCCTGCGGCAGCTCGGTCTCCTGCGCGCGGGTCAGTTCGAGAGTTTCGGCTCCGGTCTCGGTCGCCACCATATCCTCTGCACTGATCACTGTGATGGCTGCGCGCCCGCGCATGACAAAGCGGATGACACCGCCGGTCTCGACCGCATCAAAGCCGAAATGCCGTGCCAGCGTGGCGATGGAACTGCGCGGGGATTCCAGCGCTGCAATGACATAGCCCTCGACCGCGCCCCAGAGGCCAGAGACATCGATGCGGTCCTCCGGAAGCCCGGCGCGCAGGCAGAGATGGCGCACCAGCGCCGCAAGCGAAACGGCCCCCAGCCGTCCGGTCAGCCAATGCCCCAGCCGCCAGTTCGGACCATCTGTCCAGACATCTGTGAGCGCCGGAAAGAACGGATAGGGCCGCGCATCCCATGTCCAGGCCGCGCATTCCGGCACATGGACCATCCGGTCGCCATAGACAGATGAGGTCGGGTTATTGGCCGCGTCGCTCCACCAGAGATAGCTCGCCTCGAGATAGGCGCGCTGGATCGCATCATCCCGCCAGCCGCGCGAGAAATAGGGCACGAAACTCTCGGAGGACTTCGGATCAAAGAACACATTGGGCTGGTTGGTGCCGCGATCGACTGCCGGACAGCCGAGTTCTGTGAACCAGACGGGTTTCGATTGCGGCACCCATGCAGTGGGTGTTGCAGATTCCACGCCACCGGGGCGGTCGAAATGCTCTTCCGACCACCAGCTGCGCAAATCCTTGTAGCGGAAGACCCATGGCTTGGCCGAAGAGCCGTCCTCGATGGGCGTGCGCAGCTGTGCGGCACGATCACTCGCACTGGCATAGAACCAGTCAAACCCTTCGCCACCTGCGACATTGGACTGCAGATAGGCGCGGTCATGGATTGCGGGCCAGCCGCCGTTCGGGGGCTCGCTTGAACCGATGGCGCTCGCCCCCTTACCGTCAGCATGGTCAAACCCGTCGCGCCAGTCCGAGAGCGGCATGTAGTTGTCGATGCCGATGAAATCGATATTGGGGTCCGCCCAGAGCGGGTCGAGGTGGAAATACACATCGTTGCTGCCATCACCGGGTTGGTGCCCGAAATATTCCGACCAGTCCGCTGCATAGCTGATCTTTGTGCCCGCCCCGAGAATGCTACGCACATCCGCGGCCAGATCCCGAAAGGCCTGCACGGCTGGATAGGTGGATGCACCCGCGCGGATTTGCGTCAGCCCGCGCATCTCCGTGCCGATCAGGAAGGCATCGACGCCGCCTGCAACTGCGCAGAGATGCGCGTAATGCAGGATCATCCGGCGCAGGCCCCAGTCATTGGCCGGTCCGGTCCAGTTTGCGCTCTCGCCCAGAATGGCGAAACTGGCGGGTGTCGCGCTGCCGAAGAAGCTCGCGACTTGGGCGGCAGCTGTGGCTGTCTTGTCGGCACTGCCTGCAAAACCTGCCGCTGGCGAACAGGTGATGCGCCCACGCCATGGAAACTTGGGCTGGCCGATCTCGCTCGCATTGTCGCTATAGGGATCGGGCAGTGTGTTGCCCGGCGGCACATCCATCATCAGAAAAGGATAGAATGTCACGCGCAGCCCGCGCGCTTTCAGCTCCCGGATTGCCTGCACTACTGCGAAATCAGCAGGTGTGCCGCCATAGACAGGACGATCCTCGAAATCCCGGCTGACCAGCTGCGCCGCAAGACGCGCCACGCCATTCACGCTCCAGCTGGCATTGGGCGTGGATTTGTCGCTGAATTCCACCTTTGGTCGGATCGTGCATTGGCCTGCGCGCAGATCATCGCCGAACCATGAGACAACGAGGCTGACGCTTTCGACGCTCGGGACCATCGCCTGCAGGCGATCCAGTGCCACGACCATGTCGGCTGTGTCGGCCACAGCATTGGCATTCTCGGCGGTCGTGGTGCTCCCCAGCCTGCCGCTAAACAGCCCCGGCAGAAACCCCGGTCCGGGCAAGACGCCGCCCTCGAGTTTGCGCACGACATCTGTCGCATAGGTGAACTCACCCGCCGAAGGGATCAGTGTGACAGCGCGGGTCAGCCCTTCGGCCGTGTCGGGATCGGCCAGTGGGCGGAAAACCTCGAACGTGAGCTGCGGAATGCGATTGCCATAATCGCTCAGCGGCAGGTCTTCGAGCATGACATAGGCCGTGCCGCGATAGGCCGGGGTGTTGGCAGCACCCATCCTGGCCATGATGAAAGGATCAGGCTCTTGCGCGTTGTCGCCCGGATACCAGCGCCAGGTGACATTCGAGAGATCGAGCGGTTTGCCATCGGCCCAGATGCGGCCAATGCCGGTGATCTCCCCTTCGGATAATGCGACTGCGAACGACGCATAATACAGGTACTCGGTGGTTTTGACCTTCGGCCCGCCACCTTTGCCACCGCCGCGCTGGGTCGTGGTGCGCGTCTCCTCGCGGAAATCCGTGGCCCAGATGATGTTCCCGCCGATCCGCATACGGCCATAGACGCGCGGGATCACGGCCCCTTCGATCGAGGAGGTGATGCGCAGCGTGTCGAGCCGCGCGCCCTCGATCCGTTGCGCGGGCGCGAGTGAGGAAATCAGCCAGCTGTCGATGGCCGAGCCGACAGTGGCCCCGATCATCCCGCCAATCGCGGCACCGGACAGACCAAGAAACGCCCCGCCAAAGCCCAGACCGATGCTGGAACCGACAGCGCCAAGGACCAATGTTGCCATTTGTGGACCTCACTCGGCTTTTGGCGGATCGGGTGCTATGCCAGGAAACAGGAAGACAAAGGCGATGCGCCGCCGCCAGGCGGGCGTCAGTGGCTGCTCGATAACGCCGAGCCGCTCATAGGCGTGGATAAAGGACTCTGGGCCGGTCAGGATGCCGACATGCTTGGCGATGGCACGCGGCATCATCCGGAACAGGAGCAGCGCACCGGGTGGGGCGTTTGCCGCTGGCACTTCGATCATCATGGCGCGCGCGCCTTCCGCCAGCGCCTCGCGCGGACCGGTCTCGCCCCAATCTCGACTATACGCCGGCACAAGGAATGGCTCTGGCCCGACCACCTCGCGCCAGACGCCGCGCGCGAGGCCAAGGCAGTCGCAGCCGACGCCACGCAAGCTCGCCTGGTCGTGGTAGGGTGTCCCGAGCCAGGCGCGGGCGACGGCGATGACGCGCGCTGGATCGGCGACGGAGCGTGGCACTGTCACAGCACACCCCCTTCATGGCCGCCATCGCGCGAGGCGTAGCGCAGGATCGTGTCCTGTCCGGGGATATGCGGAAAGCCCCGGAAATTGACAGTGTTGGCGAACTTTGCGCTGCAGGTCTCGATCCGCTTGTCGCAGCCTGCGCGGATCGTGAAGGCGTCGCCCTCGGTGACAGCGCGTACAGGTGCTTCGAGCAGAGTGAGAATGGCCACGCTATCCACGAGATCATGCGCCAGCATCTCGGCCCGTCGCCCGGAATTGGCACCGGAGGTCCACTCGACGGTGCCAAAACTGAACCAGCCAGCCTCAAACCCACCCAGCCCAGAGGCAATGAAAGCCCGATCGCGCAGCAGGTCGACCACCGCGCCATTTCCGAGATAATCCGCTGTATCGAGGTTCACGCCGCAGCGCGCATCGCCCAGCGCCGCATCACACCCAGCCTGAAACGTCCGCCCGACTGTCTGGCCCAGCACATGCGCGAGGCTGCGCACTTCAGCGACAAACGCCATGCGCCCGCGCCGGATTTGCCCGACAGCGCCCCGGCGCATCAGCACGCGCTGGCTGGGGTCAGCCCAGTTCACGCGCCAGAGTTCGACCTCGGCTGCATCCCAGCGGCCATCGAGAATATCCGTCTCAGTGATCCGGTCGGACGACAGTACGCCCTCGGCATCCTGCGCATCAACCGAGAGGTCCGATCCGGCGCGGATTTCCGAGGCCGCAAAGCCGCTTTCCGGCTCAAACTCGGTGCCGTCGAAGACCAGCACGCGGTCATGATCTGTAAAGCCGAAGGCCACGCCGTCAGCGCGGGTGATGCGCCAGCACCAGGCGAGCGTCGTGGTGCCCTCATCGAGATGCGCCTGCAAAGCAGGGTCGAGCTGTTTCATCGCCGGATCTCCAGCAGGGGAATGGAGGTGATCGTGCCCAGCCGCTCGATATCAAGCGTGACGTCCAGCGTGTCGCTGTCGAAGCGGACGGGAACATCGAATTCGAAGCCTGCGGTGATGCTGACACCTGCGGCTGGCGCCGTGCCGAAAGTCACCGCGCCAGTTGTCGCATCGACCGCCCAGCCACTGGCCTGTTCAACTCCACCGAGCGCGAGGCGAAGAGTGCCTCCGACCGGTTTGGTGATTGCGCGGGTCCAGACTTGTGCGCCGGAACTGTAGCGTTTCATCAGCGCGAAACTGGTCACGCTGCCATTGCCTGTGCCAATGGGCTGGTCGAGCGGGCCCGGGGTTTGTGACGGCGCACAGGATTTGTAATCCGACCAGTCCCGGAAGCGAAACCCGTGCAACCGGCCATTGCGGGCTTCAAAGAAGGCGACGACTGCCGCCAGATCATCGGCGCGGCGGATGCCATAGGCGACATCATAGCGACGGCGCGAATTGGCCCAGCTGGCATTGCGCTCCTCATCGCCGCTCGCCAGTTCAACGATCTGGGTCCTCCGCTCCGGCCCGCCGCGCGCGCTGCGGCTGATATTGTCGGGAAACCTGACCTCGTGAAACGCCATAAAGTCTCTCCATGGTTCGTGCTCTGGCCCCTGCAACCGGTGCCCACTTGCAGGGTCGCACTCACATGCCCCGCCGCCCGAGATTGACTGCGCGGGCGATATCGGCGGCAACCTGTGTCCTCGACTGCCGAAAGCTCTCGGCATCGCGCGCCATGATGGTGACGTTGACGGTCGTGCCGCCATCGGCGCCCGCGCCGCGCGCGCCATAACCGGCAGCCTCTCTCCGCGAGAGCACGCGCTCCCCGCGTTGCAGGATTGCGGGCACTTCGTCGGGCTTGAGGCCCGCCCAGCCGCCGGAATGCAGTCGTGGTGCACCTGCGAAAGCCATGGCAGGCACGATCCGCCCCGGAGCAGGGCCGCCCACGACGCCGCCTGCATGGAAGATATTCGCAAACAGTCCACCCGCGCCGCCCAACACGCCAGAGAGCAGCCCGGCCAAGGGGCCAAGGATGAAGCGGCGTGCAGCCAGCCGTGCCAGATCAGCGATCATCGAAGTGACCAGATCGCGGAAGTCGAGCTTCCCCTTGCGCACGAAATCGGCGACGGCGTTCTCTGCCGCCCCGAACGCGCCCACCAGCGCCTGACCGATATCCGCACCGATATCGCGCGCCTTGTCGGCATACTCAGACAGGGCAGCGGTCACCGCCTGCCAGCCAGTCAGCGCCTCTGCCGCGCCACTGGCCGTGTCTGATCCCGCCTGTCGCCCCGCAGCGCCTGCGCGCCCTGCTGCCGCTTCCGCCTGATCCAGCGCCTCGGACATACGCTGCGCCCCGACCGTGGCGGCATCGAGCGCATCTGCGCTTTCCTCCGCAGACCCGCGTACCGCCGCCAGCAATGCGGCCATAGCCTCGCGCGCACCATCAAAGGCACTTGCGAGTGTTGCATCAGCCCGGGCGCGAAACCCTTCTGCCGATCGCTCGGCGCGCATTATGCCAGCATCAAAACTCGACACCCATGCCTGCATGCCCAGCGCATCGATCTGGAAGCCCGCACCGATCACATCGGCGATCTGGTTGAAGCCCGGCGCAATGCGGCTCAGGAAATCCGCCCATGTCTGGCCCAAAAACCGCATCAGCCGCAGCCAGAGCGCCTCGATATCAGCGCGCATTGCACGAAACCGATCCCCAAAGGCCGACATCGAGGCCGCCATGCCGTCCCAGACCGCGCGGGCGACATTGCCCATCAGTTCCAGCGCTGCGCCAAACCCACCGGCACCCGAGACCAGCCGCCCGAATTGATAGACCAGCTCACCAGCGCCCACGATCAGCGCGCCAATGCCCGTGCGGATCAGCGCCCCGCGCAGGACCACCAGCGCCGTGGCAAGCCCGCGCACCGAAAGTGCCGCAGCAGCCAGCCCTGCCACCCAGCGCCCGGCCATGAAGGCCGCGAATGTGCCAGCGATGCTGACCAGACGACCAAGGTTGTCAAACAGCCCGCGGATCGCCATGCCGAGCGGGCCGGTTGTGCGCGCGACAGCGGCCATGGCATTGGCCACAGCTTCGAGCGCGGGTGCTGCGGCCACAGCGAGCTGGTTCGAAAGCCCCCGCCAGATCAGGCCAAGCCGCGAAATCGCATCATTCGTGCGCTCGATCTGCGCGGCATCTTGGTCCGACACCACCACGCCGAAATCGCGCACATCCTGCGTGGCCTGCCGCAAGGTGGCGCTGTCGATGCGGCCAAAGACCAGTGCTGCCCGGTCGCCAAAGAGCTGCGAGGCCACGGCCGCGCGCTCCGCCTCGGGCACGAACTGGCCCAGCGCCTCCTGAATGGTTGCAATGCGGGCGTCCAAAGGCAGGCGCTGCAGATCCTCTGCGGACAGGCGCAACCGGCGCAGGGCCTCGACAGCGGGTCCCGTGCCCGAGGCGGCCTGTGACAGCCGCCGTGTCAACTGGATCGTGGCCTGTTCGACCTGACCCATGGACACGCCTGCCAGATCGCCTGCGCGTTCCAGCACCTGAATGCTGGCGACGGTTGTATCGAGCGAGGCGGCCAGCTTGGCTTGCGCATCTACTGTTTGCAGGCCCGAGCGGATCATGGCCACGCCCGCAGCGGTCGCAGCCGCAACAGCAGCCGCTGCCGCGAGTTTGACCCGCCGCGAAAACGCCGCCAGCCGCCGGTTCGCGGATTCCATTTCCTGGCTCAGCCGCCCGAAGCCGCGCTTGCCAGCCTCGCCCACGCCCTCGAGTTCGGAACGCACTTGCCGACCACCGACAGCCGCAAGGCGGACGCTAACCCGTTTTTCCGCCATCTGTCGCTTCCATCTGTTCGTTGAGTTTAAGGACCATCACGGCCTCGATTCCGGGCAGCAGTTCCGCCATGACGATAGGCGGCACGCCCAGCGCCTGACCAAGTGCCAGTGCTGCACTCATATCCCAGCCGATCACGGCACCCGGGGCGATGCGCAGCTGTCCACCAAGGCGGCTGACCAGATCCCGGACCTGCCAGCCTTCCTGCGTGCGGGGGCGGTTCAACCGCGCGGGGCAGTCTTTGCACGTCCCTTCACAGGCTTCGCAGTAGCGCGCGCCCCCGCCGAATTCCCACTCGGCAAAGGCGCAGAGGCGTTTTTTTCCTGTTCCAGCAGCAGACCCTTGGAGACATAGGTCAGCTGGAACGCCTCGAAAATCGGCCAGATGTCGAGCAGCGCATCAATGGCCTCAGGGCTCGGGTCGATGACATTGCCATCTGCATCGCCAATTCCCTCCCAATCGAGCACGGCCCGCCGCGCAAGCGCCTTCGCGAAGGCCATGGCGCGGGTCTCATCACTGGCCTCGTCCGGCAGGCTTTCCACCTCCGGATCAGCACGCGTGGCGACCATCAGCGCCGTGGTCAGTGGGTGCAACTGCACCCGCACGCCGGGGGCGAGATCATGCCAGCGGGGCGCATTGGTCAGATCGAGGGTCAGCATCTTGTAACCTCATGGAAAGGAAATCGGGTCATCATGGCCTCAGACAAAGAGGAGCGGGGTGTGGCGAGCGGGGATGAGAAGGCAGCGTGGGAGACTGTCCCGGTGTCGGGACAGTCTTCGCTGGCCTTTGGCATTCTGATGCCGGGTGCCGTTGACTGGATCATGCTCACCTGCGGCTATGCGCTGACGGGCGTCATTATCCTGACAAGCGTGCAGTTTCTGCTTGGCTGATGCCCCTGTTTCGGTGGGTCAGTAGGCGTCAATGCTGTTGACCAGCGTAGCGGTGCACATCCGGCCCACAGTCGCATCCCGCGCGGCCTGCCAGTCGAATGTGGCCTGCACGCCTTGTGGGCCGGATATCTCGATGCGCGGGCGCGGCAGATAGACAGCATGCACCACAAAGGTGAAACTCTCGCCCGAGGGCAGCACATAGGCGAATTCCATCTCGCAGGGATCGCCATCGATGGCCTGCGTCACCAGCGTCTGATCGGCAAAGCGCACCTCGATCCGGCCGGTCAGCGCGGCGATGCTTGGGTCCGCGCCGTCGATGCGGCCGTCGCTCCGGATGGTCTCGATCCGGTCGAGATTGTTGGCATAGGTGATCTCGGCTGAGACCACATTGCCCAAATTCACCCCGTTGCGTTTGATGGACCCGTTGAAATGGCCGAAGCGCTGCAACTCGAGCGTGGCGGGCGTGCCTGCGCTGGTGGCAGTGCCGACCGTTTCACCCTGCGCCACCAGCCTGGCAGTCGCTGTCAGCAGGCCCGAGCGCTGCATCTGCCATGACAGCTGATCCAGCACACAGCCGGAATACATCGCATAGCGCGGCACTTCCGGCATTCCGGTCTCAATGGACATCGACGGCAAGGTCCATGCACCCGACTGGAATTCGTGGGTGTATGGAGCTTCCGCGCCAGTGGTCGTTGGGTTGCCAAATGCTGCCTTCAGCCAGAAGCCAAAAGCCTGTGCATCGATCGGCACTACCACATCGCCATCCGAGGTCACCGCATCCTTGATCGGCGGCAGTGGATCGCGACCATAGCCCAGTAGCTCACTGTTCAGCAGCGGCTGCTCAGCCCCCAGCGTGGCGCTGGCAAAGGGCATCCGCGTGTAACCGCTCGCGGGCGGGGTGCCATAGGTCGTCTCGAACGCAAGCGCCATCTGCGCTCGCGCGCCTTGCGCACGTGCCATGTCGTATCTCCTCGAATTGTCTGGTGGGGTCAGGCCAGGGGATCGGCTGTGGAATAGTGCAAAATGACGGGGATCACCGCCGCTTTCAGGCTGGCTGCGCCCTCGACGGGCAGATCCACGGGCTGCGGTGCTTCCGCCTCGACCCAGTCGCAGCGCCCGCCCAGCGTGCGGTCGGCGGCGATCACCGCGCCAGTGCTGGCGCAAAGCGCAGCGAAGGTCGCGTCTCGGTTCGTACCCTGCACAACGGTCTCGATCTCGGCGCGGTGCTGATAGTGGTAACACAGCGGTGACAGCGTCACGCCGGGCTCTCCCGGCTCGCCATCGCGCAGGATCATCAGGCCTGTAGCGGGAACGCGCTCGGGCAGCACCTCGCCGCGCAGCACTGGCACATGCGGCACAGTGCGCAACAGGTCCGCCAGAGCAGTGAGGATGGTCTCGCGAGATGTCATCCGATCTTTCCTTCCACCCAGTTTGCGACAATCGCGCCCGGCAGCGCCTCCTGCGCCCGCGCAGCATCCCGAGCGAGGTCGAGCCGCTTCGGCAGCCTGACCTGCGGCACGAGCAGGAAGATCGGCACAGTGGTCAGACCGCGACCGGTCTTTGACCGTGAGGCAACAGCCCGCCCGCGTGCATTCAGCCGCCCCTCGGCCACCAGCAGGCTCGGGCCTGTTCGCCGATAGACGAAGCGCAGGCGCAGCCCAGAGCGCCGTTCCCATTCGCCGGGCGTGATCCGACCACCGCGCGCGGACTTGCCGGCGGCGGGCGTGGGGATCGCAAGCCAGAACCCGTTGCGGGAGCGGATCAGCGGGCCGGTGTCATGTGCACCGATGATCATCGGGGCCTTGGACCAGACCACCGCCGCCGCGCTGAGGCTGGGTCGGCCATTCGGGAACTGCTCGGAGCGGATGGTGTTCGCCAGCCGCTGGCCCAGCCCGGCACCCGTGATCTGCGCGCGCCAGGCAGATTTCACGCTGTTGCCTGCTTCGCGCGTGGCAGTGGTGACGGCCCTCTCGCCTGCCTTGATCTCGGCGGCCATCATGGCAAAGAGGTCTGGGGTGATGTCGAGTTTCAACTTCATGCGGGCCTCAGATTGATCGTCCAGATGAGCCGCTCGCGGTCGCGCACTGGCTCGCCCTGAATGTTGAACGCCTCGCCCGCGATCTCGACCCGGTCGCCAGGGCGGGGGGCTGGAACCTCAGCCACGCGCAGATCAATGCGGGTGGTCTCCGACCAGAGGCGGGCCTCGCCAAAGCCCGTGACCTCATCCGCCTGGCGCGTTACCACGCGGATGAGAACCGGGGTGCCACCGTCCGCGATGTAGGTTGCATCACGGGCGATGTTTGGATCTGCAAAGAGGTTGTCGATGGCGGCGGCAAAGACCGACATGCGCGCGCCCGTCAGTTCGAGCTGTGCAGGCGAATGGCAAGGCGCGGACGCTTGTTGACCGGCAGGATCGAGGCCTCGGTCATCAGATCAATCCAGCGACCCTTGGCGTCCATCATCTGGCGGGCATAGAGCGGCAGGCCGATGGTGTTGGCGGTCTCCAGCAGGTTTGCGGGCCCGCCATAAGTGGTGAAAGTGTCGAAGGTCCCGAGCGGGAAGGCGATGCCCTCGCCGGTGGGGATCAGCCGCTCGGATGTGCCGTTCGAAAGCGTGACTGAGCCGTTATATTCCTCGAAAAGGATCCCCGCGAAGGGGAAGGCGCGGCGCATGTCCTCGCGCAAGGGTTGGCCGCCGGTGGCCGAGAAGAACTTGTAGGCGTCCTCGGTCTTGGGGTGGCTGATCAGCTTGTCGAAGAATTCCGAGCTGACCAGCGCATGCGCCGTGGTCATGGTCTCGCCCAGCAGATTGTCCTCGATCGCGCGCAGCGTGGTGCGCACCTTGCCCTGAATATTGGTGCCCGCAGTGCCAAACACGAAATCGACCGAGATCATGTCCAGGCCGAATTCGGTGAAGTAGTTGTAGAGCGTGGTGCCCGCACCATCCTTCACGATGC
>JAFIEF010000112.1 GCA_020832655.1 Paracoccaceae bacterium | reverse complement strand
CTGGAACCTTGTCGCAGCCCTCATCGCATCACGTTAATTGTCCACAGCCCCTAGGCCACCGGTGTCCTTTCTGGGAACTGGGTTCGTGCCCAACACCCCACAGGACAGCGCCACCGCGATCATCTACAGTATCCCATTGCAACACCAATGCTGCGCCTTGCCCGAACGGCCGCTTCGGTGAACACTTGGCAACAGACCAACCGGCCGCTACGGGCCGGGTGTGTCGCACACCACGCCCATGGTGCGCGACGTTACAAATCCCGCTCCCTGCCAACTGCCGCTGGTCACGGCAGACATCGCGACCGGCAGTTTTGCAATTTGCCGTAGCTCTGATGCTGCAAGGTCACAATCGGCTTTCCGCCCATTTCGAGGACGCCCCATAGTTCAACGCGCCCGCCCATCGCGTTAACAGGTCGGCCGATAAAAGCCCCTGGCGACGGTCTGGAATGTGTTTGCAGCATTCATAAACTTTCCACCATTCCCCGTTCTCAAACCACGCCCTGCAAGCTTATCTCGAACGCCCCTGGATCAGCCATTAAATCAACTGTCCTGAAGCGCATCCGATGCCCCTGGATCATCATCTCTTCGTTCACCGCACCGGCTATCTGCGGATGTAGCAGCATGCCCTCGGAAGTCAGGCTGGCGGGGTCGCCCACCCGCTCCTGACTGCGCAAATAGGCGTAAAGCTGATAGAGGTAGCCGCTTTTCAGGATCTGCTCACGGTAGCTGGAAGCCGTGAAGATCGCGGTGAATTTCGTGTCGATCACGATGCGGCGGTTGGTGGCGGGGTGGTTCAATTCGATATCCGTCTGCATCCCGGGCAGGATTGCGGCGATCCCGGGGGACGCGGCCGTGACCGGCCATGACAGGCGTTTGCCTTGGGTTACGCTCCAACCCTGGGGCTGCAGTTCAAGACGCAAGGCATTGCCCACGGCTCGCTCGAACAGGCGGCGGATCAGGTGGTCGGTGCTGTCTGGCAGGGTGCCGGAAACACCGCCGGCATCTTCTGTCGGGATGATCGTGTCAAAGACCATCCGGGCCAGGGCCACCATGAAGCGGTCAGCACTCTCGTTCCGCCCGATCTGATCGCTGGCAAGCTCTGCCCAGGACGGGCGGGGGCCGACCACGCCCATGCGGGTAAAATCCCCCGCCAATTGCCTGCACCGATGCGCCACCAGATCATCCGCAACGCGGGCCGCAAGCCGTTCCAACGCTGCCCGGACCAGCCGGTTGCGGGGCGTGTCCATCGTGTGTTCTTCGAAACGGCAGGCGATGCGACCACGATCCATCAGTTGCCGGGTGGTGGTTTCCAACATGTCGATGCGCCCACGCACTCGCGACAGGGTGGCCGCCTTGGGGCGGTATCCACGCGAGAGGTTCCGGCGCAGGCGTTCCTCGACCACATGGGTCAAAAGCCGCGCCACCAGATCCGGCAGATCCCGTGCCGTTTCGACCTGATGATCAAACCGGCCTTTGAATTGTACCAGATCGGCCGCATACAAAAACAGCAGCCAGATGTTGCGCAAGGGGATCGCGGTGGCCATTACAGCCCTGCACGCAAGGCCTGCGCCGCTTCGCGGGCCCGGTCGGGGGCGTCAAACCAGTATTCCTGCAACAGCGGCTCAATCTCGGTATCGATGGCCTCGGTGAACCATGCCCTTGGGTCTGGAATGTCGTCATCGCCTGGGGTGACATAGGAATGGCCCACCCGGAACTGCGGCCCCAGGGCCCTGTCCTGTGCGATGGTGTCATTCAGGGCGTTCATGCGGTCACGGATCAGGGCGATCACATCATTGGGGAAATCCCTGTCGCGGCACCAGTCTTCCCATGCAGGGTTCAGCATCGGTTCCAAGGTCACAAAGGCAAACCTGCGCCGCAATGCCAGATCGACCAGGGCAAGCGAGCGATCCGCGATATTCATCGTGCCGATGATATGCAGGTTATCGGGCACATGGATTTTTTCTCCGGGAATTTTGCGGTAGGCCAGTTCCATCGCATCGGCCCGGCTGCGTTTTGTGTTTTCCAGAAGGGTCAGCATCTCGCCGAACACCTGGGCCGGGTTGCCGCGATTGATCTCCTCGATGATCAGGACATGGGGCAGGTCTGGTTGGGCGCGGGCGGCCTCGACCACTTGCAGGAAAATCCCGTCTGTCAGGGTCAGGCCATTGCTGGAGGGGCGATAGCCCCGCACGAAATCCTCGTAGGACAGCGAGGGGTGAAACTGGACCGAACGCAACTGATCCGGCAGGGGCGATCTGCGCCCGATCAGGGCCTTGGCCAGTCGCTTTGCAAGCCAGGTTTTGCCAGTTCCGGGCGGCCCCTGCAGGATCAGGTTTTTCTTGGATGACAGGCGATCCACCAGACCCGACAGGGTATCGCGGCCCAGAAAGCCACCCTCATTGATAATGTCGTCCACGGTGTAGGGCAGGATTTCCGGCAAAGGGGCGTTGTCATCTTCCGCCGCGTCCTCGGCCTCGCTGACGCTCAAGGGGTCGATCTCTGGCGCAAACTGCTCTGCCCAATATGGTTGAGACAGAAAGTACCCGTGATCTTGCGGGGCTTCATCAAAAGTGAAGGCCACCAACTTTCTGGCACGATCATCGTCTTCGATCCGGGCTCGGGCGACAGTCGTGCGGAAGGTGTAGAAATACCAGTCTTTCGGCGGGTCACACTCTTGCCAGTCCACCTCGACGGTCAGGCCATCGCCACGATTTGCGGTGATCGTGCCAATGGCTTTGATCCGCATGACGCTTGCGGCACGGCCATGGTTTTCAAACGGAACATCATTCTTGCGGGTGAAAGACGCTTTGATCGCGATTCTGTCGCCCGGTTTCATCTGCCTGACGAGCTTGGAGAATTTATCCTCATAGCCGTTTTGCCAGATGCCTTCGTTCAAAAAACGGTCAGTCTGATCGTCACCTCCCCATGATGCGCCGACAAACCAGTGGTTCACGCCCTCGGGGGCAGGATCATCTTTCGGGGCTTCCTGTTCATCCTCATCCCCGGAAAAGTTAACCCGGGCAGTTCGGAAAATCTCGGCCGCCCAATCCGAGGACAGTTCTGCGTTCCACCCCAGATCTGACAACCCCCAGACGCCCCGGCTGGGCGAGGTCATGATGCCCGCCGTGAAGAGATAAGATCGGGCGAAATGCACCCTGTTCTCGAACTTCGACCCGCCGTTCTTGTTGGTCAGCGCCAGAAAATCCTCCGGGATGTCATGCCGCTTGATCAGTTCATCAAAGATCTGTCGCGGACGAGCCTGCCCACCCAAATCCCGCATGATCTCGATCACCGGTACGAAATAGCTGACAAACTGCGGAACGCCCTCGATTTTCTGATCGTGCAAACCCATACCAGCCACCCTCATTTCTCAACCCCGGCTAGAATGTCAGCATTCCGCCAGAACGCCAAGGTCTTGGGGACAGACCGTTCACTGAAGCGTGGTCAGCGTATCATCAAAAAGGCAACGCACCTTGACGCCCGTCATACCTTGGCTTCGGGTCTCGCCAAGGCTTCGGGATCTCCACCGCACAAACCTCCGGCTCCCCCGTCAGATGCCGGTCAACCGCGAGCTTCGCAGCCTGCTTGAACCGATCTGCATCATCTTGTGGTACCCATACGGCAATGCGGACCAGCCCCTTTTCTTGCTTGCGGGCATCGGACGCCTTCACATTCCGCGAATGCCTCTGCATGTCGGCCTTCCTTGATTTCCCTGTCATATTCGGACCTTCCAGATACATATCCGGATAATCCTGCACCTGCGTGAAAAAACAAAATGCAGAAAGTAGCGGTCAGTACTGATCAACAACTGCACTCAGTACTGATCATACCCTCCCAATAAGTACTGATCACTTCACCCTCGAGTTTGCGGGTGGCTTGTGATCCCTCGGTTGCTTTTCTGCGCTCTTGCGGTTTACCTTGTGGTTGATTTTATCGAGTTTTTCAGGGGTATAGCCGGAATGGACAAGCGCGGCCTAAGCGAACGCGACATCTGCACGAAGTTCATCACGCCTGCGCTGCGCGCTGCCGGATGGGACGTGACCACGCAAATCCGCGAGGAAGTCGGCTTCACCAAGGGTCGGATCATCGTCAGGGGCAAGATGGTCAGCCGTGGTGAGGGCAAGCGCGCTGATTACATCCTGTCAGTGAAGCCGAACATCCCCATCGCTCTGATCGAAGCCAAGGACAACCGTCAAGCTATGGGTGCGGGTCTGCAGCAGGGGCTTGGCTACGCTGAGACCCTGAACATCCCGTTCGTTTTTTCGTCCAACGGCGATGGTTTTGTGTTCCATGACAGGACAGGTCAATCTGATCCGGTTGAACAAACGCTGTCTCTGGAAGACTTTCCAAGCCCAACTGAACTATGGCAGCGGTATTGCCAGTGGAAAGGCTTAACGCCCGATGGGGCCGCTATTGCGCTGCAGGACTACCACGATGACGGGTCAGGCAAAGAGCCGCGCTATTACCAAGTGAACGCGGTAAATGCGACGATTGAAGCCATCGCCAAGGGGCAGGACCGCGTGCTGCTGGTCATGGCCACAGGCACAGGCAAGACCTACACTGCCTTGCAGATCATCTGGCGGTTTCGGCAAGCCTATCCCGGCAAGCGTATCCTGTTCCTCGCCGACCGGAATGTCCTGATCGATCAGACGATGGTCAATGACTTCCGACCCTTCTCGGGCAAGATGGCCAAGCTTTCCACGCAGTCCAAGACGATTGAACGCGCAGACGGGTCAAAAACCGATGTGACCCTCGCGCTCGACAAGAAACGCCGGATCGACACATCCTATGAAATTTACATGGGCCTGTATCAGGCGATCACCGGGCCAGAGGAAAGTCAGAAGCTCTATCGCGAATTCTCCCCTGATTTCTTCGATCTGATCGTCATCGATGAATGTCATCGCGGCAGTGCCGCCGACGACTCTGCATGGCGTGAAATCCTTGACCACTTCTCGTCTGCAACCCAGATCGGCCTGACCGCCACGCCGAAGGAAACGGAATATGCCTCGAATATCGGGTATTTCGGTGAGCCGGTCTACAGCTACACCCTGAAACAGGGCATCCGCGACGGGTTTCTTGCGCCCTACAAGGTCATCAAAATCCACATCGACCGCGACATTCAGGGTTACCGGCCTGAAAAGGGGCAGCTTGATCGTGATGGCGAGGAAATCGAGGATCGGATTTACAACGCAAAGGATTTTGACCGCACGCTTGTGCTGGATGATCGCACCAAGCTTGTCGCCCAGAAGGTGACCGAGTTCCTGCGCGACAGTGGCGACCGGATGGCGAAGACCATCATCTTCTGCGTCGATCAGGAACATGCGGCCCGGATGCGACAGGCACTCATCAATGAAAACCCTGATCTGGTCGCGGAAAACCACCGCTATGTCATGCGCATTACTGGCAATGACAAGGAAGGGCTGGACCAGCTTGGAAACTTCATTGACCCAGAGGCCCCTTACCCCGTCCTCGTGACAACCTCGCGCCTGCTTTCCACGGGTGTTGATGCCCAGACCTGCCGCCTGATCGTGCTGGACCGCGAGGTCGGCTCAATGACCGAGTTCAAACAGATCGTTGGTCGCGGCACCCGCGTGCATGAGGATACCCGCAAGCTCTATTTCACCTTGATGGATTTCCGGGGCGCATCCAGCCACTTTGCCGACCCTGATTTCGATGGCGAACCCGTCCAGATTTACACCCCCGGCCCGGATGATCCTGTCTCACCCCCAGATGAAACGCCAACGCAAGGTGGTGAAACGCCCACGGAGCCGATTGATCCGAGCGAAACTGTCCTGATCGATCCGGGTAACGTGACGCTTGGGCGCGAGGGCGCATCTGGTCAGAAGCCCAAAGTCTATGTCGATGGCGTGGGCGCGCTGATCGTGGCCGAGCGAGTTGAATACCTTGATGAACAGGGCAAGCTTGTCACGGAAAGCTTGCGTGATTTCACCCGCAAGGCCGTCCAGCGCCATTTTGCCAGCCTTGATGAGTTCCTGCGCCGCTGGAACCAGTCAGAACGCAAACAGGCCCTGTTCGAAGAACTCGCCGCCGAGGGCTTGCCCCTCGATGTCATCGGGCAGGAGTTGAACCTCGATCTCGATCCGTTCGATCTGATCTGCCACATCGCCTTTGACGCCAAGCCGCTCACCCGCAAGGAACGCGCCGACAATGTCAAAAAGCGCGACGCTTTCACCAAATACGGTCCCCAAGCCCGCGCCGTTCTGGAAGCCCTGCTGGAAAAATATGCTGATGATGGCGTTATCAATCTGGATGACCCCAAAATATTGAAGATCAATCCTTTCGCAGGCATGGGAACCGAGGTTGAACTGATCCGCGCTTTCGGAAAAAAGCCTGACTATCTGCGCGCCGTGCATGAATTGCAGTCCGCCCTTTATGATGAAAGCGCCTGATCCATGTCCGTCCGCACCCTCGTCAAATCGATCCAGGACATCATGCGCAAGGACACTGGCGTCGATGGTGACGCGCAGCGCATGTCGCAGCTGGTCTGGATGTTCTTCCTGAAAATCATTGATGACCAGGACGAAGCCTTGGAAATCACGCAGGACAATTACACCTCGCCCATCCCCGAAGACCTGCAATGGCGCGCTTGGGCGGCAGACCCCGAAGGCATCACCGGCGACACCCTGCTGGATTTCGTCAACACCGACCTGTTTCCCCGCCTGAAAGCCCTGCCCACAGTCAAAGGCTCCCGCGCCAAGGTCGTGCGCGATGTGTTCGAGGATGCCTATAACTACATGAAATCCGGCCAGCTGATGCGGCAGGTGATCAACAAGATCAACGAGGTCGATTTCAACAACCTGTCCGAGCGTCAGCATTTCGGCGACATCTACGAACAGCTTCTAAACGACCTGCAAAACGCGGGCAATGCGGGCGAATACTACACCCCGCGCGCGGTCACCGCCTTCATGGTCCAACAGATCGACCCGAAACCCGGTGAAATCCTGATGGACCCGGCCTGCGGCACGGGCGGTTTCCTGACCTGTTCGATGCGCCACATGCGCGACCGTTATGTCAAACGGCCAGAGGATGAGGCGCTGATGCAAGCGTCCCTGCGCGCCGTCGAAAAGAAACCGCTGCCCCATATGCTCTGCGTGACCAACATGCTGCTGCACGGGGTCGAGGAACCCTCATGGGTGCGCCATGACAACACCCTTGCCCGTCCGCTGATCAGCTGGGGCCAGTCCGACCGCGTGGACATCGTCCTGACCAACCCGCCCTTTGGCGGCAAGGAGGAGGACGGCATCGAGAACAACTTCCCCACCTACCGCACCCGCGAAACTGCCGATCTGTTTCTGGCCCTGATCATCCGCATGCTCAAACCCGGTGGCCGCGCTGCGGTGGTTCTGCCAGATGGCTCGCTCTTTGGCGAAGGGATTAAGACCCGCCTGAAAGAAGCGCTGATGACGGAATGCAACCTGCACACCATCGTGCGCCTGCCCAATTCCGTCTTCCGCCCCTATGCCAGCATCGGCACCAACCTGCTGTTCTTTGAAAAGGGCACGCCGACGACCGAGACATGGTTCTGGGAACATCGCGTGCCCGAAGGGCAAAAGGCCTATTCCATGACCAAACCCATCCGGCTGGATCATCTGAATGAGTGCGCCGCATGGTGGGGCGGGGCTGCGCGCGCGGGCCGGGTAGAAAATGACCGCGCTTGGCGGGTCAGTTTCGAGGATGTGAAGGCGCGCGGGTTCAATCTGGATTTCAAGAACCCCCATGCGGTCGAGGAAGTCATGGACGACCCCGAAACCCTGCTGGATGCGCTGAATACTGCCGAGGCAGAGGTCACAGCCCTGCGCGGTCAGTTGAAGGCGATATTGGCCGAGGCCTTGGCACGATGACGGACACGCCCTTTTCCGGTGATCAGCTTCTGGCCATGTATGACCGTGTGGCGGGCGCTGAGGATGCGATCCCCCGCCTGCGCCGCTTTGTGCTGGATCTGGCCGTGCGCGGGAAGCTGGTGGAACAGGATGCGGGGGATGAACCGGCCTCAAAGCTGTTGGAGCGGATCGAGGCCGAGAAGGTGCGGTTGGTCAAGGCTGGGGAGATAAAGAAATCTGCCGTTGATCCGGTCGAACTCAAAGATGAACCCCACCAACTACCGAAAAATTGGGCGTGGGTCAGGTTTGCATCAATTGCTGATTTTTCTGCAGGCAGAACGCCCGCAAGAAACGAGTCCTCCTTTTGGAATACTGGTGATTATCCTTGGGTCAGCATCGCCGACATGAAAGATGGCGAAATTCTGACAGCGACCAAGGAAACGATTAGCGAAAGAGCGAGACAAGAAGTTTTCAAGTCAGAGCCGGTTCCAATCGGGACAATGATTATGAGTTTCAAACTTACAATAGGCAAAATTTCCCGTCTTGGCGTGTCTGCTTTCCATAACGAAGCAATTATCACTATCCGACCGATCTTGAACTCGCTTGATGAGCTTTTGTTTATCACATTGCCTGAGCTGGCTCGGGGTGGTGACACAAAGGGAGCAATCAAAGGGGCAACCCTGAACCGCGAGTCTTTATCAAACTTGTGCATTCCCCTCCCACCCCTCGCGGAACAACACCGCATCGTGGCGAAGGTTCAGGAATTGATGGCCCTGCTGGACGGGCTGGAAGTGGCGCGGGTGCGGGCAGAGGGGGCGCGGGACAAGCTGACCGCCGCCACCCTCCACCGCCTGACTGACGAGGGCACCGACCCCCAAACCGCCACCGCCTTCGCCCTGAAAACCCTACCCGCCCTGACCACCCGCGCGGGCCAAATCAAACCCCTGCGCCAAACCATCCTCAACCTCGCCGTGCGCGGCAAGTTGGTGGAACAGGATGAGGGGGATGAACCGGCGTCGGTGCTGTTGGAGCAGTTGCGTGCAGACCGTGGAAAGCTACTCAAAGAGAAAGGCGTTCGAACGAAAAAACCGGTTGACCCATTGCGTGACATTGACGATCTAAATTTACCCTGCAACTGGACAGCGGATGCCTTTGCCAACCTGATCGACCCGCGTGAGACCATATCTTATGGTGTGCTGGTTCCGGGGCCGGATGAAGAAGGCGGTGTCCCATTTGTCCGCGCGCAAGACCTTGCTCTTTCTGGCCATCCAAGCAGGCCCAACAAGACAATCTCCCTCGACATAGAAAGAAAATACGCTCGAACGCGATTGCGAGGCGGAGAAATTCTGCTCTGTGTCGTTGGAAGCATTGGCAAGCTCGGTGTCGTGCCTCCTGAATGGGCAGGGGCAAATATCGCTAGAGCCGTTGCACGTATTTCACCCATGGAGCACCTGAGCCGTGACTTTGTGCTGCTCTTCCTCCGCAGCGATCTTGCGCAATCCTATTTTGAAGATGCAACGAGGACGCTTGCACAGCCAACGTTGAATGTGGGTTTGATTGAGAAGCTTCCATTCCCCCTCCCACCCCTCGCCGAACAATACCGTATCGTCGCCAAGGTCGATGCCCTCATGGCGCTGTGTGACCAGTTGGAAACGGCCCTGACCACCAGTGCCACGACCCGCTCCCGTCTGCTCGACACGCTCATCCGCAGCGCCCTGTCGCCGGATGTGCAAATGCCAGAGGCTGCAGAATGACCAACAAGGACTCACCCGAAGCGCTTGCCTTTCTGACGGTGTTCAACCGATTGAAAGGGCTGGTTGATGATGACCCAGCTAACATTGTCCCCGATGCCGAAAAGGATGAAAGCATCCGGGATTTATGCGCAGACCTGTTCTTCGCGGCGCATTTCGCAGACCCGCCTTCCGCACGCGGCCCGGACACCCTGACCGCTCCGGCTGATCCTGTTTTCATCCGCGCATGGCGTGAATATGAAGCTGATTACGCCGGCCCTGTGTTCACTGCTGTGTTCGGTGATCTTTCAGGATTGGTAGGCGAGGACCATCGCACCTTGCCTGACAGGCGCTGGGACGCTGCCGATGATGACGCGCGTGAAGCAAGCTCCGGCATTGAGCAGGCGATGAGCTTTGCTCAAGACAATATCGATCAGGAACACCGCCACGCCTCGTTTCCCGAGGGTTTTGTCGAAGATGTCACCGAAGGCCTGAAGGCATGGGACAAGCTACACAGTGAAACGCGTTTTGATCTGCGGGGTATCTTCCGTCGCCGCGCGCTTATTCCGTTCGTGCTAATCCCCCGCGCAGTGTCCGCCAAATACCCTGACAAAGGCCGGCATTCGCTGCTTACCAACCTGCGACAGGCGCATGATGCCTTCGTGTTCGGGGTTCCGCATGCGTCGATCGCCATGATGCGATCCATCATGGAAGCGGTGTTGCACGACCATTACCGCGCGAATGGGTCCAGCCTGCATGCGATGATTGAGGACCGCAGATTTTCACCTCCAAAGGCAGCGAACAAGGCGGCACTTCACAGGCTTCGAATGCTCGCAAATTCTGTCCTTCACCTGGGAGACAAGCAGCTCAGTTCCGGCCTTCCGAACCTTGATGAGGAAGGGCTTGAGAAAGAGATCGTTCGGCTTCTGTTTGTGCTGCGCGCTTTGATTGAGGGGGCGAAGTGACTGAAGTAATATCGCATCCGCGTAGCATGGTGGCGAGGGTCGATGCCCTCAGGTCGCTGTGTGGCCAGTTGGAAACGGCCCTGACCATCACCGCTACCCGCAGCGCGGTCTATAAGGATGGCGAGACCTTCCTGTATCTGGCGCGCTTCAACGGGGATGACTCGGCCTTGGTGGGCCGCTCAAAGGGTTTCGGGAAGGCGCCTGCGCTGGTCAAGATCGGGGTGTCGAATGACCCGGTGGCGCGCTGCGCCCAGCTCAATTCCGGATTTCCCCCGGGCGGGGCGGGGAAGTGGGTGATCCACCTGCAAGCGTCGTTCCCGGACAGGAAGCGGGCCGAGGTAGCCGAGGCGTTCTTCAAGGATAATCGCGGGCGGCTGGAAAGCCTTGGGGGCGAGTTCTTCTGGGGTGACCATGATGATGCAGAGAGCAGCTTTGTGCGGGTGCCGGGGGTGTCGCGGTTCGGTCGGGGGTGATCTGATCTGCGTGCCGAGTTCGCCCCCATGGCTGTGAGGAGTGGGCAGTGACACCTGCCTGATGCAGCTGCGCGCCACCTGTATAGAGGAGGTCAGGAACGCCTTCTCGACCGAGCAGCATCGTTACGTCTCAGGCGCATCTGGCCACAAACCCGCCCGGTCCCGCCGCTTGTGCCGTTCCGGGCAGGTTCGATGGAAAACTATCAGCTTTCATTGCAATCATAACGGTTATCACTCACTTAAAAACGGGAATTCTGATTAAAAAAGGGCAAACAGGTTTTCAGATCGGTAAGTCCCAAGTCTGTATGAGGTATCGTTCAATAACGAACGAAGGGTATTCATGTTCAGATAAACGACACCCCAGCGAAAGAAACGGCCAGTCCAGTTCCAGTCGGGTATGCTCTCGAGCGCAGGGATGCCAGGGTAGCCACGCGAGGATCAGGACGACCCTGACGGCTTTCAGGATCAGCATGTGGAAGCGGAGCAGGTCTTGCTGATAGCAGCGGGGCAGCCCTGCATCGGCAGACGCAGGTAGGTCAGAACAAGAGCTGCGTGAGTGGCTGCGCGGGTGGCGTGACCAGCCCGGATTATCCGGGGCTGCTGTCATCCACCACGCCACGAAGCACTTCGCTGGTCGCAGGAAGTGGAGCAGCGATTGACCCTCTCAATGCAGCCTGTGGATACCCCTGATGCTTTCCGGGCTGCCATGAATGACCGAGAAAAAGTATCCCCGCACTCGCCTGAGTGACTTCGCAATCAAAGGGTCGTCTGGGTGATGGGGGGGATGACCGAATTGGATAGGAAGGCTCTCGGCAAAGCCAAGTGATATCCCCTTGTATCTCAGAGCCTATCGGCGCGTTCCGCCACCTGGATTTCGATTTGCGCGATAAAGCCATCGATCAAACGCATCAGGGATTGGTCGCCCGCAAGGGCCGGGTCCAGGTTTGTCCGAATTTCAATGCACGTCGCTTCCAGCTCTGCCCATGTGATCGCCGAAAGGCTCATGCGGTCCAGTACAGATAGCAGGGCCTCTCGGTTCTCGGTGACCAGCTGCCGTACTTTCTTGGGCAGAGCAGTAATGTCAATCCGCTCGAGCAGCTTCGCATCGACCGTCGGCCCATTGAGTGTACCGCATTCGCGCCAGTGTCGCTCATCGGCTGGGGTTTCAAGAATGTAGAGCAAGCCGAGTGCGTCGCGCGGCCCGGAATGCTGCTCTTCCCATGCGAAAAGGGCGGCGTATTTGATGATCTGGACCGCGCTACTCTTGGCCTTGAGTTTCAACTCAACGCCCAAGGCTGACCGACTGGACACGAAAAACCCGTCTTGTTGGGTCACATTCTCGGATCTGGACCACCCATACCGCTGTCGGATTTCACGCCCCAGAGATGTGTAGGGGCCGGTATCGCTGATGCCCAGCGGCTTCGCGAAGCAACGTTCGATCATCATGTCCGGCGCGATCGCAAAGGTGATGTCAAACACATGGTTCAGGATTTCCTCCTGGCGCGCCAGCCAGACCTTGTGCGCGTCTGCCGTCCTCGCGCGGGCATAGAGCGGACCTGACTTGTTCACATGATCCGCAGGTACGCTGACCCGGTTACCATCTTCGTGCCAAAGACGCTGCGGGATCGATTTCATACCAATGTATTGGGGCGCCCAGTAGAACTGATCAGCGATATCCCAGTATTTGTGATTCCAGGTGCTCCTGTCCTTCATGGCTTTCCCTTCATATGCGGTCAGGTTTGCCCGATGGCGCGTCTGCCCATCGACGCGCGCTGATGACCTCGATTAAGGCCTGCGGAGCACAGAGCGGTGCCACGACAATCGCGTAATGTCATAAAGTCGCTGCGCGTCATTGGGAAGGTTCAGCTTCTCAGGTTCAAGAATACAGATATTACGCCTCAGATGGCACGGGAAGACCCTGCGAAACGGGACACTGCGCATTGCAAGATCTGTGAAATTGACTTCTCGGCTGGGTCAGATATGGTTGCTTTTCAATCGACACGACCCCAGATGATGCTACACATTTTGCTACACATCCCGCAACACAACAAATCTTTAAGATATTGTATTTATTGAAAATAATGCAAGTTCACTTGGCGCCCAACGGACTGTCTCTCCGCCAATCCCCTGTGATTTCATTGAAAAACTAGCCTCCGGGCAACATGCCCCACATAGAAGAATGCCTGGGCAAGTAATGGGCGTTGATCCCTGCAACGCGCCTTGTTCGAGGATGAAAAAGCGCTCGTCACCTATTCGCTGCCCGATACTGACAATAACGGAGATCAGCGCCAAGCAGCAAAACTTCAATCAGCAGAGCCGAAGCCCTGCAGACCGGAATCACGCCGCCTTGCCCAAATCACTCGGCGACGGACAAAGGTCATCTGTAGCGCTTCGCAACAAGCGGGTGGGGGTCGATGACCAGTATCATCCCTCGCCTGTTTCTTGTGACGGTCTGGATGTTAGCCAAACTTTCACGCATGATTTGCCTGTATGTTCTGACCTGCTCCCCAAGTGGCGCCATACGCCTGTAGTTCGGGTTTGCATCCCCTCCATTGGTCTGGGGTCAGCAGATCTGGTGTCAGAACATCGGCGCGTATTTCCATGCGTCTGCATCGGGTGTGACCTCGTCAAGGTCATAATCGGCCGATTGCAACCGGCGTGCAATGCCCAGGCCAGCCGCCGCCGCTTGGTCGACCAGCGCGCGCCCGGCTTCGACATCTTGCGCCACGCCGCGCCCGCGGATCATGTCGATCCCGTGATTATATTTGCCGACCGCGTCGCCCATCTGGCCCGCCCGTCTGCTCCATTCCGTTGCGCGGTCCGGGTCTTCATCCGCGCCAAGGCCGTTATGGTCAAGCTGGCTCATCCAGTTCATGGCCTGCGTCCAGCCCGCCGCTGCACAGGCTTCAAAGATGATGCGCGCCGCCTCATGTCGGCCGGATTTCGTTGCCAGATAGCCATTGGCGCAGACAATCATATCGACATCGCCACGCGCGGCACGCTCGACCAGTCGTTCAAGGGTCATTTCTTCGGGGTTGGTGGTGCCATATTGCGAGAAATCCTCTTCCCCGGCCAGCGCAGGCAGGGCAAGCAGCAACAGGGGAAGAAGCAGGCGCATGTCAGTTCCTCTTGTCTAGCGGGTCTTGCGGGTCATGATGCCGCGGGCAGGGTCGAAGCCCCAAAGCGCAAGTGCCAGAAACACCGCAAAGGTCAGCGCGACCCAGCCCAGAGCTTCGGTGTTCAGGCGCATGTAAAGCGCGAAGCGGATCAGTTCGACCGCGTGGCTGAACGGGTTCCACGCACAGATATCGCGCAACAAGCGCGAGGATTCGGCCATGCGCCAGAGCGGGTAAAGCGCGGTCGAAAGGAAAAACACCGGGAAGATCACGAAATTCATCACGCCCGCAAAATTCTCCAACTGGCGGATGGTCGAGGCCAGAAACAACCCCACAGCCCCCAGCATCAGCCCCGCAACCAGTAGGGCAGGCAACACCCAGAGATAGCCCATAGGCGGCAGTCTGATGCCATAAAGATACGCAATCCCCAAGAACGCATAGGCTTGCAGGATCGAGACCAGCACACCCGCCAGCAGCTTGCAGAACAAGAGCCACCAGCGGGGCAGCGGCGCGGTCAGTAACAGCCGCATTGACCCCATTTCGCGGTCATAGACGAGGCTCAGCGCCGATTGCATGGCGTTGAACAGCAGGATCATCGCGCACAGCCCCGGCAGGATGTAGACCTCATAGGTGATATAGGTCTGATAGGGCGGCGTGATCGACAGGCCGAGGGCCGCGCGAAAGCCAGCCGCAAAGACGATCAGCCACACGAGCGGGCGCACCAGCGCGGCCAGAAAGCGTTCGCGCTGGGTAAGAAAGCGCAGCGCTTCGCGGGTCAGGATGGCCGACAGCGCGCGCAAATACTGGCTCATGCGACCGCATCCTCGGTCAGGGCCATGAAATGCGCGGCCAGCCCGTGTTCCGGCGCGATGTCACGCGCGCGCCCGGTTTCCAGAAGCCGGCCCTGATGCAGGATCAGCACGGTATCATCAGGGGCGACCTCATCCACCAGATGCGTGGCCCATAAAACGGCAATCCCGTCATCGCGCGCCAGCGCGTGCACATGCGCGGTGATGCTGGCGCGCGCGCGCGCGTCCAGCCCCACGGTCGGTTCATCCAGCAGCAGCAGGCGCGGGCGATGCATCAGCGCGCGGGCGATTTCCAGTCGCCGCCGATGCCCGCCATTCAGGTCGCGGGCCTTTTCGCGCGCGCGCTCGGCCATGTCCAGCCGCTCCAGCACGTCTTGCGCGCGCGCCGCACTCTCGCGGCGCGACAACCCGTGCAGCGCACCGAAATAGGCCAGATTGCGTGCCACACTCAGATCCAGATCCAGCGTCATTTGCTGAAACACGACACCCATTTGCGCGAGCGCGGCGCGGGGGGCCTGTTGCAAGTCCTTGCCCATCACCGAAATCCGGCCCTGTTTTGCCACGAATAGCCGTGTCAACAATGCAAAGAGCGTGGATTTGCCCGCCCCGTTGGGACCAAGAAGCGCGCAGAACTCGCCCGGCTGAACCGCAAAAGAGACGCCTTTCAGCGCCTCTTTCCGGCCATAGCGAAAGCTCAGCCCTGCGACGTCAAGCGCGGCCATCAGCTGTCGGCAGGACGGTAAGCCGCACCCCAGGGGAAGCGCCCGACCTTGACGGTCTTGATCGGCTCACCGCGTTCCAGATCGATGATCGTCACATCCCCGGAAACACCATTGGTCGTGAAGAGCAGTTTTTCATCATCCGACATGGCCATGTGCCAGACACGGCGGCCGACCAGATGATAGTCCAGCACCTCGTAATTCTCGATATCCACGACGGCGATCCGGTTGGCCGGGCCAAGCGCGACATAGGCGCGGGTCATGTCCTCGGTCAGCTTGAAGCCCACGGGCTGCACATCATGCGGGTGCACATCCGGAATTTCGAAGCGGATCTCGACCAGTTCCTCGAAGGTTTCGGTGTCGAAGACATGCAAGCCCCCGCCAATTTCGGCGCTGACGAACAGCCGCGCGTCATCGGTAGTGAATTCGGCATGGCGCGGGCGTGATCCAACCAGCGAGTTGTGGAAAATCTCGAAACTCTCGGTATCGATCCAATGCGCCATATTGGTGGTTTCCGCCGTGGTGATGGCAATCGTGCCTGCGTGGTTGATCGCCTTGCCTTCCGGCTCTACCCCCACCGGGATCTGCGCCACGATCCGGCGATCCACCACATCCAGAACCGAGGTGATATTGTCATCTTCATTCGAAATCCAGATATGCCGGTTATCCGGATGCAGAGCAAAGGTTTCGGGGTTCTCGCCCGATGGCAGATTATGCAGGATTTCGCGTGTGGCCACATCGATCACCTGGATCGTGCTGTCATCTGACGCGCAAAGATAGGCAACCTTGTAATCGTGGCTGAACATCAGCCCGCGCGGGCGCGCGCCCACCTGAATGGTATCGACCACTTCCATTGTCGTCACATCGATGATGCTGATCGTTGCATCGCGCTCATTCGAGACCCAGACCTCTTGCGCCATGGCGGGCACGGCCAGAAGCGCGGTCAGGGCAAGGGTGGAAACTGTGCTGCGGATCATCGGTTCAGTCCTTTCAGTCAAAGGCCGTGCAGGCCGTTTCGGGGCGATCGCGGCCCAACGTGTCAAGTGTGCTGACTTCATGCAGGAAGCCCGGCATCGGGGTCATCGCGACAAGCGCTGTGCGCGTGGCAACCGGCATCGGCTGGCGCATCTGCCCGTTCCAGTCGCGATAGGTGATGGCCGCGCCCTTGAAGGCCGCCAGTTCGAACG
>JAFIEF010000054.1 GCA_020832655.1 Paracoccaceae bacterium | reverse complement strand
TTTTGTCGCAATTTCGAACCGACAAAGTCTGTCAACTTTTTCTGAAATTGCTTTATTCCCGTGGTCGCGTGGACTGGCGGCAATCGGCCCGATACTTAGCCCCATTGCTAAGTATTATTGACAGCACGCAAGAACAACGTTACTTAGGGATATGTCTAAGTATGAAAGCCACCTCGATCTGTGCTTTTCGGCACTTGGCGACCCGACGCGGCGCATGATCCTTCAGCGCCTCGCGCGAGGCAAGGCATCCGTCAGCGAACTGGCGGCATGCCATGACATGGCGCTGCCATCCTTCATGGCGCATCTGAAGAAGCTCGAAACGGCTGGGCTGATCACATCAGCCAAGCAGGGTCGGACACGAATTTGCCAGCTATCGCCCGATGCGTTCGCACCGGCCAAGGACTGGCTGAGCGAACAAAGCGACATCTGGGAAGGGCGCCTTGACCGATTTGACACCTATATCGAAACCCTGCTGCAGGAGGACGACACGTGAAACTCGACCCCAGAACCGATCTGACATTCACGCGCATAATCAATGCCCCCCGCGCCTTGCTGTGGTAATGCTGGACCACGCCAAAGCACATCAGGAAGTTTATCGTGCCACACCCCCACAGCATCGACGCATGCGAGATTGATCTGCGCGTCGGTGGCAGGTTCAACACGACCATGAACGTCGATGGCACATTGATCAGGAACGAGGGCGTCTTTCTGGAAATTGTCACTGGCGAACGACTGGTATTCACCGACAGCTACAGCGAAGGCTGGAAGCCTGCCGCCGATCCGTTCATGACGGCGATCATCGAGTTCACGGATGATGGGCGTGGTGGCACCACATATACGGCAACCGCGCGGCACAGATCGTCCGAAGCCCGACAAAGCCACGAGGATATGGGCTTCCATGACGGCTGGGGCACAGTAGCGACTCAGCTTGAAGCCTATGCCCAGTCGCTGCGGTAATGCAGGCATTGAAGCACGAACCGCGCCATCCCATGACGGCCCGGAGCTTGCACCGATTATCTGGACGGCACCATTCATTGTGGTGTCGCTACGCATGGCTGAAGGTCGGAAGACAGGTTAAAGCAATTTCAGAAAAAGTTGACAGACTTTTTCGGTTCGAAATTGCGACAAAACAAAAGGTTAAAGCATTGAAGGCGATTCAACGAAAAGCCGAAAGGCTTTAGCCTTCAGCCCTGACTTGACGAGGAGGGCATGCTCGGCAATGTCGATGGAACTGGATCAGGCTTTCGTCTGGATTGACGAAATATATCACGAGCTGCGCCTGCCCGGCGTGACCAAAGGCACCTTCATGGGGCGACCAGCCCTGTTGCATCGGGGCAGGTCGATCATCGGCTCCAAGGATGGCGAAAACCTTGTTGTCCTGTGCCCGCCAGAGATCAAGGAAATGCTCATGGATGCCGAACCGGCCCGATATTTCCTAACCGACCACTACAAGGGATATCCGGCTGTTCTGATCCGCCCGAACAGGATCGACAAGGCGCATTTGCGCCTGCGGATCGAGGCCGCCTGGCGGATGCACGCAACCATGCGACAGCTTTCGGAGTTTGACAAAACCACCGGCAGGTGACCGGCCATCCGGGCCGGGCGGAATGCGCGACCCCAGGAAAAAGTCACATCAGGCCGCCACATGCACAAGTTGCGCGGTCAGTGATGCGGGCACAATACGCTACCCAGCGCCGCGCCGCCCCCGAAGCCTGCGCGTCAGCCAGTCGGGGTCCATTTCAGGAACCGATGACAGCAGCAATTCGGTATAGGGTTCGTGCGGCGGGGCGAAAAGCTGCGCTTTCGGTCCCTGTTCGACGATCCGGCCCTTCTGCATCACCACCACATCATCGGCGATGGCGCGCACTGTGGCCAGATCATGGGTGATGAACATATAGGCCAGCCCCAGATCTGATTGCAGCCGATCAAGCAGTTTCAGAATGCCTTCCTGCACGATCTGGTCCAGCGCGCTGGTAACTTCATCGCAGATGATCAGTTCGGGTTCAGCCGCCAGCGCGCGCGCAATGCCGATGCGCTGTTTCTGCCCGCCCGACAATTCCCCCGGCAGCCGGTCGATGAAGCTGTCGGGTTCCATCTCGATCAGATCCAGCAATTCGCGCACCCGCGCGCGCAGCTTCGCGCCCTTCAGCCCCAGATACATCTGCGCGGGCCGTCCGATGATTTCGCGCAGGCGCAGCTTGGGGTTCAGCGCCGTGTCGGCCATCTGATAGATCATCTGGCACTGGCGCAGCTGGTCGCGGCTTCGGGCGCGGTAATCGGGCGGCAGGGTCTGACCGCCAAACACGATCTCGCCCCTGCGCGGGGGCAAAAGCCCGGTCATCACCCGTGCCACGGTGGATTTGCCCGACCCGCTTTCGCCCACCACCGCCACAGTGCGGCCCGCATGAATGTCGAAACTGACATCATGCAGGATATCGATCTTGCCATAGCCCGCCGTCACATTGCGGATACTGACAACGGGCGTTCCGCTTGCAGGCGGCTGTTCGGGGCGGGCAAAACTGCGCACGGCCCACAGGCTTTTCGTGTAATCGGCCCTGGGTGCGGCCAGCATGGCGCGGGTGTCGGCCTCTTCAATCTCGTCCCCGCGCAGCAATATCTTGATGCGATCCGCCATCTGCGCCACCACCGCCAGATCATGGGTGATATAGATCGCGGCGGTATTGTATTCGCGCACGATATCGCGGATCGCGGCCAGAACCTCGATTTGCGTCGTGACATCCAGCGCGGTGGTCGGTTCGTCAAAGATGATCAGATCGGGGTGACAGGCCATCGCCATCGCCGTCATCGCGCGCTGCAACTGCCCGCCCGACACCTGATGCGGATAGCGAAAGCCGATATCGCCCGGCTCGGGCAACTGCATCTTGCGGTAAAGCTCGATCGCTTCGGCCTCTGCCTTGGAGCGTTTGATGCCTGCCAGAACCGGCACTTCGCAATACTGGTCGATCAGCTTGTGGGCGGGGTTGAAGCTGGCCGCCGCTGATTGCGCGACATAGGCGATGCGCTGGCCGCGCAGCGCACGCTTGCGCCGTTCCGACGCCTTGCGCAGATCGATCCCGTCAAAATTGATC
This sequence comes from Paracoccaceae bacterium, assembly GCA_020832655.1. Lineage (GTDB taxonomy): Bacteria > Pseudomonadota > Alphaproteobacteria > Rhodobacterales > Rhodobacteraceae > Roseinatronobacter. The sequence goes on along the minus strand of JAFIEF010000054.1, from coordinate 14,781 downwards.
TCGCCGCCCGAAATGCGGCAGCCATCGCGCGCAAACCCCATCGCCGCCAGCCCCAGCGTGGATTTGCCCGCCCCGGACTCGCCGATCAGCCCCAGCACCTCGCCCTTATGCAGGGTCAGATCGACACCGTTGATGATGGGCAGCCAGTCTTCGCCCGCGCGCCCTTCGATCTTCAGATCGCGGATGGTCAGCAGCACATCGCCCATCATCCCTGCTCCTTCAGGCCAGAGGCGCGGTAAAGCTGCCAGTCGACGACGAAATTCACCGCCACTGTCAAAAGCGCAATCGCGCCTGCGGGTAGAAGCGGGGTGACGTTGCCAAAGGTGATCAATGTCGCATTGTCACGCACCATGCTGCCCCAATCGGCCATTGGCGGCTGGATGCCAAGCCCCAGAAAGGACAGCGAGGAAATCGTCAGGAACACAAAGCAGAAGCGCAGCCCGAATTCCGCCACCAGCGGGGCCAGCGCATTGGGCAGGATTTCATGGCGGATCAGATACCAGTTGCCTTCGCCGCGCAGGCGCGCGGCCTCGATATAATCCATCACCACCACGCCCTGCGCGACCGAACGCGCGATACGGTAGACGCGGGTTGCATCGACTGCGGCGATGACAAGGATCAGGTTCGTCACCGAAGTGCCGAAAATCGTCAGCAGCAGCAGCGCGAAGATCAGCGAGGGTATTGCCATCAGCGCATCGACAAAACGCGACAGCACCTGATCCAGCCAGCCCCCGCGCAGCGCCGCCCAGATGCCCAGAAGCGAGCCGACAATAAAGGCCAGCGCGGTGGTGGCAAAGGCAATGCCCACCGTGTTGCGCGCGCCATAGATCAGCCGCGACAACATGTCCCGCCCCAGCCGGTCGGTGCCCAGAAGATGCGTGCCATCCCAGGGCTGGAACTGCACCCCCACCACCGCGCGTTCGGGAAAGGGGGCCAGCACCGGCGCGAAAGCGGCCACGATGACATAAAGAAGAATCACCAGCAGCCCGAAGGCCGCCGTCAGCGGCATGTCGCGCGCGGGCGCGGCCATGTGATGGGGCGCGGCGCGCATAAGCGCCATGCGAAACCCGTATGCCAGCGGGATGCTGGCGGCGATTGCCACGGCAAGGAAAACAAGAACCGCCATCATTTCCTCCGCATCAGCCGCGGATTGGTCAGGGTCGAAAGCACATCTGCCGTCAGGTTCAGCAGCACATAGGCCGATGCAAAGATCAGCGCGATGGCCTGCACCACGGCGATATCGCGCTTGGCCACGCTATCAACCATCAACTGCCCAAGACCGGGATAGACGAACACCACCTCGACCACGACAACGCCGGTGATCAGATAGGCCAGATTGATGGCGATGACATTGATGATCGGGGCCAGCGCATTGGGCAGGGCATGGCGCAGCACAATGCGCAGGGGCGACACCCCTTTCAGCCGCGCCATCTCGATATAGGGGCTGGCCAGCAGATTGATGATCGCCGCGCGGGTCATGCGCATCATATGCGCCGTGACCACCAGCGTCAGCGTCAGCGCGGGCAGGAAGGTGACATAAAGCTTGTCGCCCAGACCCATCGCGGGCGAAATCCGTACCATTGACGGGAAAAACCCGCTCTGGGCCAGCAGGAAGATCAGGATATAAGCCACGAAGAATTCGGGGAAGGAAATCGCCGAAAGCGCACCGGCATTGGCCACCCGGTCAAACAGCGAATTACGCCAGAGTGCGGCCAGAACCCCCAGGATCAGCGACAAGGGCACGGCGATGGCGGCGGCATAAAGCGCCAGAAAGATGGTGTTGCCCAGCCGCGCCGACAGCATATCCGCAATCGGGCGGCGCGTGGCCAGCGAGGTGCCGAAATCCCCCTGCATCACACCCGTCAGCCAGGCCCAGTAGCGCACCGGTGCCGGGTCATTCAGCCCCAGCTGTGTGCGCAGCGCGGCCAGGGTTTCGGGTGTCGCGGTCTGCCCCAGCAGCGCCGAGGCCAGATCACCCGGCAGCAACTCCGTGGCGCCGAAGATCACCACAGAGACGACAAACAATGTCAGCACCCCCAAAGCAAGGCGCTGCGCAATCATCACGAGGACTGCGTTCATTGTCCCCCCTGTTGTTCGTTATTGCGCCTGAAACAGGCGAAAACCCCGCCCCGGTCAGGGGGCGGGGCAAGTGCGATCAGGCGAACCACCAGCGTTCGACGCAGCGGAACCCGTCAAGGTTCCAGTTGGCCGAAATCTGTTCGGGCGTGGCGACATTGGTGGCAGTCGCCATCACGTAATTGTTGTTCATCGGAATGATGACAGAGCCTTCGAAGGACACGATGCGCTGCATTTCCTGATACATCTCGCGGCGCAGATCCTCGTCGAATTCCGAACGCGCCTTGACCAGCAATTCGTTGAAGCGCTCATGCTCCCAATAGCTGTCATTCCACGCCGCCCCCGATGCATAGCCCATCGAGAACATGTGATCCTCGACCGCGCGCCCGCCCCAATAGCTGGCGACAAAGGGTTTCTGCATCCAGACATTGTCCCAATAGCCATCATTGGGTTCGCGCACCAGATTGATATTGATGCCCGCCTGCGCCGCGGTTTCGGCAAACAGCGCGCCTGCATCGACAGCGCCGGAAAACGCGGCGTCAGCCACATGCAGATCAACGCTCAGGCTTTCCATCCCGGCCTGGCGCAGATAGTGACGCGCGCGGTCGGGGTCGAATGTCTTGGGTTCCATATCAGCGTAGAAATAGCGGTTGGCCGGGCCGATCGGGTTGTCATTCGACACCGCCCCATGCCCGCCCAGAATGGTGTCGACCATCTGCTGGCGGTCGATGGCATATTTCAGCGCCAGCCGCACATTATTGTCGTCAAACGGGGCCGCGCGGCTGTCCATCGGGAAGACATAATGCGCATTGCCGGGGATCGACAGGATATTGGCCACACCGCGCGCTTCCAGCATGCCGATGGTCGCAGGATCGATCTGGTCGATCAGATCGACCTGCCCTGTCATCAGCGCATTCAGCCGCGCGGCTGAATCGAGAATCGCCAGAATCTCGACCCGGTCGAAATGCCCGCGATCCGATTTCCAGTAATTCGGGTTGCGGTTCAGCGTTGCCTGCACGCCGGGTTCGTAGCTTTCCACGATATAGGGGCCGCAGCCATCGGTCGAGGTCGGGTCGATCTTGCCATCCGTGCCAGGCATGATCGCCAGATGGTAATCCGACATCAGATAGGGGAAATCGCCATTGGGCGCGTCCAGCGTGATGATCACATTCTGCCCATCGGCGCGGATATCCTCGACCGGGTCAAAGAACTGCTTGACCGCAGAGGTCGAATCCTCGCCGCGATGATGGTTGAGCGAGGCAATCACATCCTCGACCGTCACATCCTTGCCGGAATGGAAGGTCACACCCTGACGAATGCGGAACACCCAGGTCTTGCCGTCGCTTGATTCCCAGCTTTCGGCAATCTCGCCGGTCAGCTGCCCGTCAGCGGCAACCTCGATCAACTGGTTGTGGCGCGACGCGGCAAAGACCTGCGCATAAAGGTTGTCCCACAGCCCCGGATCATAGCTGTCGGTCGAGTTGCCATGCCCCAGCCCGATGCGGAAATCGCCGCCCTGCTGTGGTTCGGCGCGCGCCTGGCGATAGCTTGCAGGCAGGATCAGCCCTGCCGCACCCAGCGCTGTCGCCCCTTTCAGCACCCCGCGCCGCGTCAGTCCTTTGTCAAAACGTGACTGTGTCATCTTTTCTCTCCCTGTTGTTGATGGTGATCCGGTCTGCAACACCGGTTGTGCATAAACGCGCTGCCTGCTGCCGGATCACGCATCGCGGCATTTCCTGCCCTACGAGTTATACAGACAAATGTGACAAGCAAACGACACATATGCAACCCTTTGCGCGCCAGCGCAGCATGCCACGCCCCGCGCGCTCATCGCTGCGCCACCTGCCATTGCGGATGCTCCCACGGTGTCAAATTCGCGGCAGGCAATCTGCGGCCCAGAATATGATCGGCAATCTTCTCGCCCGCCATGATCGAGGGCGCGTTGAGATTGCCATTGGTGATGCGCGGAAAGATCGAACTGTCGGCCACGCGCAGGCCATCCACCCCGATCACGCGCCCTTCGGGGTCAACCACGGCCATCGGGTCATCCTTGCGCCCCATCCGCGCCGTGCCGCAAGGGTGATAGGCGCTTTCGACATGGTCGCGGATGAAACCGTCAAGCTCGGCATCATCCTGCACCATCGCGCCGGGCTGGATTTCATGGCTCAGATAGGGGCGGAAGGCCGCCTGCCCCATGATCTCGCGCGTCAGCCGGATACAGGCGCGGAAGTCGCGCCAGTCATCGGGGTGGCTCATATAGTTGAAGCGGATGCACGGCGCATCCTTGGGGTGGTTTGAGCGCAGCCTGACCCAGCCGCGGCTTTTCGACCGCATCGGCCCGACATGGGTCTGGAAACCATGCCCCTCGGCCACCGCCTGCCCGTCATAACGCACCGCGATGGGCAGGAAATGATACTGGATATCGGGATACTCCACCCCCGCGCGCGAACGGATGAAGGCACCGGCCTCGAACTGGTTCGACGCGCCGGGGCCGCGCCGCCTCAACAGCCATTGCATGCCCACCCACGCCTTTCCGGGCAGCGACCAGTACCGAAACAGCGTCACCGGCAAGCGTGCGGCATATTGCAGATACAGCTCCAGATGGTCCTGCAAGTTCCGCCCCACCCCCGCACGCGCGGCGCGCAAGCCAATCCCGTGTTCGGCCAGATGATCGGCAGGCCCGATGCCCGACAACATCAAGAGCTTCGGCGTGTTGATGCTCGACGCCGCCAATATCACCTCGGCGCGCGCATCAAGCTTGCGACCATCCAGCAACACAACCCCGCTGGCGCGGTTCTGGTCGTCAAACACCACCTTCGCCACCTCGCCCCGCACCAGCCGCGCGCGGCCCGTGGCAAGGGCCGGGCGCAGATAGGCGCGCGCCGCCGACCAGCGCTGGCCCTGCCAGATCGTGGCTTCCAGCGCGCCAAAGCCTTCCTGCTGCGCGCCGTTGTAATCCCCGGTCACCGGATAGCCCGCCTGCGCACCCGCCTTGAGGAAGGCATCAAATAAGGGGTTGTCGCGCTTGCCCCGGCTGACATGCAGCGGCCCGCCAGTGCCGCGCCAGTCGGATTGCGCGCCGCCATGCCAGTCTTCCATGCGCTGGAAATAGGGCAGCACATCAGCAAAACGCCAGCCACTGGCGCCCTGATCGGCCCAATGGTCGAAATCGCGCGCATGGCCGCGCACATAGACCATGCCATTGATGCTGGATGACCCGCCGATCACCCGCCCGCGCGGGCAGGCCAGCACGCGCCCGCCCAGATGGGGTTCGGGTTCGGTATGAAACCCCCAGTCATAGCGGCGCATATTCATCGGATAAGACAGCGCGCCCGGCATCTGGATGAAGGGGCCGATATCGCTGCCCCCCGCCTCGACCACCAGCACCGAATGGCCCGCCTCGGCCAGCCTATAGGCCACCGCGCAGCCCCCCGACCCGGCCCCCACGACGATATAGTCGGCCACGCTCATGGGTGCCGCGCCCCGCGTGCCGACAGGCACGCCAAACGCATATCTTCGCGCCCCGTCAGGGGCGCGGCCGCAAGGTCAGACCTGCCGGTTTTTCCAAAGATATCAATAGGGCGCATCGACATCCCCCAACCCCAGATAGACCGATTTGACGCGGGTGTAATGCTCCAGCGCGGCATGGCCGTTCTCGCGCCCCACCCCGCTGGCCTTGACGCCGCCAAAGGGCATCTCCACCGGGGTCAGATTATAGGCATTGACCCAGACGGTTCCGGCCTCAAGCGCGGCGGCAACCCGATGCGCGCGCGCCATGTCGCGGGTGAACACACCTGCTGCCAGCCCGTATTCGCTGGCATTGGCGCGCGCCAGCACCTCGGGCTCTTCGTCGAAATCCAGCACTGCCATGACGGGGCCGAAGATCTCTTCGCGCGCAATCACCATCTCATCGGTGACATCGGCAAAGACCGTGGGCTGGACGAAACAGCCCTGCGCGCCCACACGCGCGCCGCCACAGACCAGCCGCGCGCCTTCCGCCTGCCCTTGCGCGATATAGCCCAGCACTTTCTGCATCTGGCCTTCGCTGACCAGCGGCCCCATCTGCGTGGCCTCGTCAAGCGGATCGCCCATCGTGATCTTCGCGCTGCGTTCGGCCAGCCGGTCCAGAAACGCCGCCTTGATCTTGCGCTGCACGAAAACCCGTGTGCCATTCGAACATATCTGGCCTGCGGAATAGAAGTTCCCCAGCATCGCCGCGCCCACTGCATTGTCCAGATCGGCATCCTCAAAGATGACCAGCGGCGACTTGCCGCCCAACTCCATCGTTGCGGCCTTGATCCCTTGGGCGGCGCTCGCATAGACCTTGCGCCCTGTGGGAACCGAGCCGGTCAGCGACACCTTGGCCACGCGCGGGTCAGCCACCAGCGCGCCCCCCGCATCGCCCATCCCCTGCACCACATTGAACAAGCCTGCGGGCAGCCCTGCCTCGGCCAGTATCCCGGCCAAAGCCAGCGCCGAAAGCGGGGTAAGTTCCGAGGGCTTGAACACCACCGCATTGCCGAAAGCCAGCGCGGGCGCGGCCTTCCAGCAGGCGATCTGGATCGGGTAGTTCCATGCCCCGATCCCCACGCAAACCCCCAGCGGCTCGCGCAGCGTATAGGCCATATCACGCCCAAGCGGGATGGTCTGGCCAGTGACAGTGGGGGCGAAGCCTGCAAAATATTCCAGCGCATCCGCACCCGATGCGGCATCGGCCACCAGCGTTTCCTGCAAGGGCTTGCCGGTGTCGAGTGTTTCCAGCACCGAAAGCTCGTGATTGCGCGCGCGCATCAGTTCTGCCGCGCGGTGCAGGATGCGGCCGCGCTCGACCGGCTGTCGTGCGGCCCAGTCGGCCTGCGCCGCGCGCGCGGCATTCAGCGCATGGTCGATGATTGCGGGGGTGGCGGCATGCAGCCGCGCGATCACCTCGCCAGTGGCCGGGTGCAGGCTGTCAAACGGCGTGCCTGTGCTGTCCTCGACCCATTCCCCGGCGATGAAATGGCTGGCTTCGGGTTGTGCGCGCATCATTCTCCCCTTGGAAAGCGCTGGCGTTCTTCAACGACATTCAGATCCATATGGTTGCGCATATAGCGCTCGGACGCCTGTTGCAGCGGCTGGAAATCCCACGGGAAATACGCCCCGTTGCGCAGCGCCTCATAGACCACCCAGCGCCGCGCCTGACTTTCGCGCACCTCTGCGTCAAAACGGTCCAGATCCCAGCGCGCCTGCGCCTGTGCACGCAGATCGCGCAAGGTTTCGGCATGGGCGGGGTCGCTGGCCAGATTGACGCGCTCCTGCGGGTCGGCATCCATATCGAAAAGCTGTTCGGGATCGGCGCGGCAGGCGGTGTATTTCCACCGCCCCTGACGCAAGCCCACAAGCGGGGTGATCGAACCTTCTGCGGCATATTCCATCGCCACCGGGGCGCTGCGCGTGCCGCCCGCGATCAGCGGCAGCAGGGTTTCGCCATCGCTCCACGGGGCGATATCCGACAGGTCGATCCCCGCCAGATCGGCCAGCGTGGGCAGCACGTCCAGCGTCGAGACCGGATCCGCGACCGACCGCCCCGCACGCCCCGGCGTGGCGATCATCAGCGGCACACGCGCCGATCCGTCATAAAAGCTCATCTTGAACCACATGCCGCGCTCACCCAGCATGTCGCCGTGATCTGACACGAAGACGATCACGGCTTCCTGGCGTGTGTCCTCCAGCACATCGAGGATCTCGCCGATCTTGTCATCCAGATAGCTGATATTGGCGAAATAGGCGCGGCGCGCGCGGGCCACATCTTCGGGGGTTATGGTAAAGCTGCGCCAGTCATTGGCATCGAAAATGCGCTTGCTATGGGGGTCTTGCGCCGCGTAGCCGGGATCTGGCTGTACGGGGGCAAGATGGGCGCAATCGGCGTAGAGATCCCAGTATCTGCGCCGCGCCACATAGGGGTCATGGGGGTGGGTAAAGCTGACCGTCAGGCACCAGGGGCGCGCATCATGCCCGCGCGCCAGATCATAGAGTTTCGCCTTGGCGTGATGGGCCACCTCGTCATCATATTCCATCTGGTTGGAAATCTCGGCCACGCCCGCGCCGGTGACAGAACCCATATTGTGATACCACCACTCGATGCGCTCGCCGGGTTTGCGGTAATCCGGGGTCCAGCCGAAATCGGCAGGGTAGATGTCGGTCGTCAGGCGCGCCTCGAACCCGTGCAACTGGTCGGGGCCGACAAAATGCATCTTGCCCGACAGGCAGGTGTGATAGCCCGCGCGGCGCAGATGATGGGTGAAGCACGGGATATCCGAGGCAAATTCGGCGGCATTGTCATAGACCCGCATGCGCGACGGCAACTGCCCCGACATGAAGCTTGCCCGCCCCGGCGCGCAAAGCGGGCTGGCGGTATAGGCATTTGCAAAACGGCTCGAACGCGCAGCCAGCCTGCGCAGATTGGGCGCATGCAGCCATTCTGCCGGGCCATCGGGAAAGAGCGTGCCGTTTAGCTGGTCAACCATCAGGATCAGGAAATTCGGCTTTGGGACCATCAGCGCCTACTCCGCCGCGCTTAGGGCGGCGTCAAGCCAGCCCATCACCTGCGCCACCGCACGCGCGCCATTCGGCTCGCCCGTGCCCAGCGCCTCATAGAGGTAGACGCCGTCGATCATGGCCGCAGCGCCATCGGCCAGAGAGGCCGCGCGCGCGCCCACCTGCGGGCGCAGCGCGTGGCGCAGATTGCTGCGCAGCCGCGCCTGATACAGCCGCAGCAGGCGTTCGGCCTGCGCATTGCGCTGCGCCATGACATAGAAATTCAGCCAGGCCGCCACCACCTCACGGCGGAAATTGCTGCCCGAGAAGGACACAAGCACCAGCGCGCGCAGCCGTGCCTGCGGGGTTTCCGACGCCGCCAGCGCACCGCGCACCTCGGCCCCGTAAACCGACAGCACATGGCGCATGGTGGCCAGAAACATCTGTTCCTTCGACCCGAAATAGTGATGCGCCAGCGCCGCCGACATCCCTGCGCGCTTGGCGATGCGGCTGACCGTGACATCAAGCGAGCCGACCTGCCCGATTTCGACAATCGCGGCCTTGATCAATGCGTCGCGCCTGATAGGCTCCATTCCAAGTTTCGGCATGGGTATTCCTGCATGTCCAAGTCAGAATTTCTGTTGCATCATGACTAGCTGATTGTTTATTGATTGGTCAATCAAGAAAAGCCAAACTAGGGAGAGACACCAATGACCATCCGCCTGACCGGCCTTGTTGCCGCCGCTGCACTTGCCACCAGCCCCGCCTTTGCCGAATGTGACAGCATCACCTTCTCCGATGTCGGCTGGACCGACATCACCGCCACCACGGCTGTCGCCACGACCATTCTGGACGCGCTCGGCTATCAGACCAACACGCTGGTGCTGTCGGTGCCGGTGACCTATACTTCTATGGCCAATGGCGATGTCGATGTGTTTCTGGGCAACTGGATGCCGACGATGGAAGCCGATATCGCCCCTTACCGCGAGGCCGGAACCGTGGACACGGTGCGCCGCAATCTGGCCGGGGCAAAATACACTCTGGCCACCAATACGCATGGCGCGGCGCTGGGGATCGCGGATTTCGCCGATATCGCCACTCAGGCCGAAGCACTCGGCAACCGCATCTACGGGATCGAGCCGGGCAATGACGGCAACCGCCTGATCCTTGACATGTTCGAGGCCGATGCCTTCGCTCTGGGCGGGTTCGAACTGGTCGAAAGCTCGGAACAAGGCATGCTGGCGCAGGTCGCGCGCGCCGAACGGCGCGGCGAACCCGTGGTGTTTCTGGGCTGGGAACCCCACCCGATGAACGCCAATTTCGACATGACCTATCTGGCCGGCGGCGATGACTGGTTCGGCCCCGATTTCGGCGGCGCAGAGGTCTATACCAATACCCGCGCCGGTCTCGTCGATGAATGCCCCAATCTGGGTGCCTTCCTGAACAATCTGGAATTCACGCTGGAGCTGGAAAACCAGATCATGGCCGCGATCCTCGATGACGGGGCTGATCCCGAAGCCGCCGCGCGGGACTGGCTCGCTGCCAATCGCGACATGATCGGCCCCTGGCTTGATGGCGTCACCACCCGCGATGGCGGCGATGCCGTTGCCGCCGTCATGGCCGCGCTGGACTAAGCACGCAAAGCCCCTGACCGCGCGCAGGGGCTTTGCCCTATCCCGAGGCAGCCATGTCCGATCCCGTCACCAGACTGATCACCGATCACAAGATCCCGGTGGGCCGCGAAGTCGCCCGCGCCTTTGACTGGCTGCAGGACAGTTTCGTCGCGGCATTTGACGCGCTGGAAGCCGCGCTGCGCAGCGCCATCATGCTGCTGGGCAGCGCGCTGCAAACACCCCACCCTTTTGGCGTGATCGTGGCCTTTGGCCTGATCACATGGGTCTTGCAGCGCCGTATGGTGCCCGTGCTGATCGTTCTGGCCTGCGCGCTCTTCGCGCTTAATCAGGGCTATTGGATGCTGACCATGCAGACGCTGACACTGGTGCTGGCCTCTTGCGTGATCTGCATGGGGGTGGGGGTGCCGCTGGGCATCTATTCGGCGCATCACCCACGCTTTTACCGCATGCTGACGCCGGTTCTGGATCTGATGCAGACCCTGCCGGTCTTTGTCTATCTGATCCCGGTTCTGGTCCTGTTCGGGCTGGGCATGGTGCCGGGGCTGGTGGCCACGGTGATCTTTGCCATGCCCGCCGCCATCCGGCTGACCGAACTGGGCATCCGCTCCACCCCGAAGGCGCTGGCCGAAGCGGCCACGGCTTTCGGGGCGACCACCGCACAGCGCATCGTGAAGGTCGAACTGCCCTATGCCTTCCCGCAGATCATGGCAGGGCTGAACCAGACCATCATGCTGTCGCTCAGCATGGTGGTGATTGCGGGGCTGGTGGGCGCGCCGGGGCTGGGGGTGCCGATCGTGCGCGCGCTCAACACCGTGAATGCCGGGCTGGGGTTTGAAGCAGGCGCGGTGATCGTCGCCGTGGCGATCATGCTGGATCGCATGTTGCGGGTGGAAAGGGGGCGCCAATGACCGACCCGGCAGTGCGCTTTCAGAATGTCTCCATCGTCTTCGGGACCAACCCCTACAAGGCCATTCCGCTGATGGAAACCGGCCAGAGCCGCGACGCGATCAAGGCCCGCACCGGTCAGGTTCTGGGCGTGCATGACTGCACGCTCGATGTCGGCATGGGCGAGATCGTGGTGCTGATGGGGCTGTCAGGCTCTGGCAAATCCACGCTTCTGCGCGCGGTCAACGGGCTGAACCCCATCGTTCAGGGCGATGTGCTGGTTCATGACGGTCAGGCGCTGGTCTCTGTGCCCAAGGCCAGCCGCGCCAAGCTGCGCCAGATCCGCATGAAAACCGTCTCGATGGTGTTTCAGCAATTCGGGCTGTTGCCCTGGCGCTCGGTGCGCGAAAATGTCGGGCTGGGGTTGGAACTGTCAGGGCTGGCAAAGGCCGAACGGCACGAACGCATCGCCGCACAGCTTGACCTTGTCGGGCTGTCGGAATGGGCCGATCAGCCCGTCAGCGCACTTTCAGGCGGGATGCAGCAGCGCGTCGGGCTGGCGCGCGCCTTCGCCACCGAAGCCCCGATCCTGTTGATGGATGAACCCTTCTCGGCGCTCGATCCGCTGATCCGCGCGCGGCTGCAGGATGAATTGCTGGAATTGCAGCAAAGGCTGAAACGCACCATCATCTTTGTCAGCCATGATCTGGATGAAGCCTTCAAGCTTGGCAACCGCATCGCCATTCTCGAAGGCGGGCGGATGATCCAGTGCGGCACGCCCAGCCAGATCTTTGCGCAGCCCGCCAACCAGTATGTGGCCGATTTCGTCGCCAATATGAACCCGCTTGGCGTGCTGCGCGCCGGGGATGCGATGATTGCAACCGGCGGTCCTGCGCCGACACGCTGCGTCGAAATCGACACGCCCATCCGCGAGGTGATGCGCGGGCTTGATGCCAGTCATGACACGCTGGGGGTAACGCAGGGCGGCAAGGTGGTCGGGCGCGTCAGCCGCGCCTCGGTGCTGGCCGCGCTGACCGCAGATCGTGCCAGCGCTGCAACATCCGCCTGACACGGGAAAGGTCGCGCCAATGCATCTCTTCGCGCCCCGGCCAGGGGCGCGGCCGCAAGGTCAGACCCGCTCAGCCCAGCCGCAGATGGCGGGGCAAGAACTTGCCCACCTCGAATTCCCCCACCACATGGCGCCACTGCCCCGCGCAAAGCTGCCTGCGATGGGTGAAGCGGACATGATGCAACGGCCCTTCGATACTGTCGTGCCAGAATTCGATGAACTCGAACAATCGCGGATAATCCGGGGCCAGATCATAATCCTGCCAGACAAATGTGTTCAGCACATGCACATGATCGGGCATGCGATAGGTCATCTCCGCTGTGGTCAGCCCGTAGCCCTTCAGCATCAATTCGGTGGGGGTTGTGTCCATATTCGACCCTCTTATTGCCTGCCTGACAGGAAAATACTGCCATCAAACCCATAACAATCAATAAAAACATGTTGTTGGCAGAAGGGCCGCGCGGCTGCCAATTCTGTCCCTGGCTGCCCATTGCACCCCATATCATGGTTCTGATAAGGTGCGCGCAACGATATCTAGCCGGTATGACAAAAGCGCGAGGACCAGGTGAGCGATAGCCCCGAAACCCCTGAAAACACGGATGAAGTTCCGCCCTCTGCACCGGCTGGACCCAGCGTTTCCATCACCCGCGAGATGCGCACCTCCTATCTTGATTACGCCATGAGCGTGATCGTCAGCCGCGCAATCCCCGATCTGCGCGACGGGCTGAAACCTGTGCATCGGCGTATTCTTTACGCAATGCATGAATCGGGCAACACCCATGACAAGCCCTATCGCAAATCCGCCCGCGCGGTGGGCGATGTGATGGGCAAATACCACCCGCATGGGGATTCGGCGATTTATGACGCGCTGGTGCGCATGGCGCAGCCCTTTTCGATGTCGCTCAAACTGCTGGACGGGCAAGGCAATTTCGGCTCGATGGATGGCGACAATGCCGCCGCCATGCGCTACACCGAAGTGCGCATGGACAAACCCGCAGCCATGCTGCTGGCCGATATCGACAAGGACACGGTCAATTTTCAGGACAATTATGACGGGCGCGACCGCGAACCCACTGTGCTGCCCGCGCGTTTTCCCAACATGCTGGTCAATGGCGCGGGCGGTATTGCCGTGGGCATGGCCACCAATATCCCGCCGCATAATCTGGGCGAGGTGGTGGACGCCACGCTGGCGCTGATCGACAACCCCGATCTGACCAGCGCCGATCTGATCGACTATATCCCCGGCCCCGATTTCCCCACAGGGGCGCTGATGCTGGGCCGCTCGGGCGCGCGCAAGGCCTATCTGGAAGGGCGCGGCTCCGTCATCATCCGCGCGCGCACCCATATCGAGGAATTGCGCAAGGACCGCTTCGCCATCATCGTCGATGAAATCCCCTATCAGGTGAACAAATCGACCATGGTCGAACGGATCGCCGAAGCCGTGCGCGACAAGCGCATCGAAGGGATTTCCTCGGTCGCCGACGAATCCGACCGCGTCGGCGTACGGGTGGTGATCGAACTCAAGCGCGACGCCACCCCCGATGTGGTCCTGAACCAGCTTTACCGCTTCACGCCGATGCAGACATCCTTTGGCTGCAACATGCTGGCGCTGAATGGCGGGCGGCCCGAGCAACTGAGCCTGCGCGATTTTCTGACCGCCTTTGTGGGCTTTCGCGAAGAGGTCGTCACCCGGCGCACAGCGTATGAGCTGAACAAGGCGCGCGAGCGCAGCCACCTGCTTTGCGGTCTGGCCGTGGCGGTCAGCAATGTCGACGAGGTCGTGGCCACCATCCGCGCCAGTGCCGACCCCGCCGAAGCCCGCCAGCGGCTGATGACCCGGCGCTGGCCTGCCGAAGACATCGCGCCCTATATCCGGCTGATCGACGACCCCAGCCACACCATGAATGACGACGGCACCTATAACCTGTCGGAACTGCAGGCCCGCGCGATTTTGGAATTGCGCCTGCAACGCCTGACCGCGATGGGGGTGAAGGAAGTCACCGACGAGCTGGAAAGCCTTGCCGCGAAGATCAAGGATTATCTCGATATCCTGCGCTCTCGCGCGCGGGTGATGGATATCATCGCGAATGAATTGCGCGCCGTGCGCGATGAATTCGCCGTGCCGCGCCGCACAGAGATTGTCGATTGGGCGGGCGATCTGGAAGATGAAGACCTGATCGAGCGCGAAGACATGGTCGTCACCATCACCGCGGGCGGCTATATCAAACGCACGCCCCTGGCCGATTTCCGTGCCCAGCGCCGTGGCGGCAAGGGGCTGTCGGGCATGGCCACCAAGGATGATGATGTCGTCACAACGCTGTTTGTCGCCAATACCCACACCCAGCTTCTGTTCTTCACCACTGACGGGATGGTCTACAAGCTGAAAACCTGGCGCCTGCCCCAGGCGGGGCGCAATGCGCGCGGCAAGGCAATGGTCAACATCCTGCCGATTGCAGGCGGGGTCAGCATTGCCGCGATCCTGCCCGTCGAACGCCCCGAAGAGGAATGGGACAATCTGCAGATCGTCTTTGCCACCTCGGCCGGTAATGTGCGGCGCAATGCGCTGTCGGATTTCACCAATGTCATGCGCAATGGCAAGAT
>JAFIEF010000053.1 GCA_020832655.1 Paracoccaceae bacterium | reverse complement strand
AGGCGGCCGCACCGTCGGCGCCGGCGTGGTGTCGAAAATCATCGAGTAATCAAGCCTTTACGCCTTGAGCATTCGGGGGGCGTGCAGGCCACTGCACGCCCTTATTCTGTTGTTCGAGGCCATGATGAAGAACCTGTTCAAGTATTTTGAAGCGCGGATTGACGCTTATCCGCCCGAAGCCCCCACGCGCCCGCCAGCCACGCTATGGGGTTTCAGCCTGCATTTTTCACGCCCGGTCCTGCCCTGGCTTCTGGCGATGTCGGGCTTGTCGGCGCTGTTTGCGATCATCGAGATTATTCTGATCGGCTATCTGGGCAGGCTGGTCAATCGCATGACAGAGCTTGGGCCAGAGCGCTTCATGGCCGAGGAGGCGGGCCGCCTGTTCGGCATGGCGGGGTTGCAACTCGTTGTCTTACCTGCGATTTCTGTCATCGGCGCGCTGATCATGTATCAGGTGATCATGGGCAATTTCCCCCAGCGCATCCGCTGGCTGGGCCATCGCTGGCTCTTGGGTCAGTCGATGGGGTATTTTCAGGATGAGTTCGCAGGCCGCATTGCCACCCGTCTGATGCAGACGGCGCTTTCTGTGCGCGAGGTGGTGATGAAGCTGATGGATGTGGCCGTCTATATCGGTGCCTACTTCCTGGGCACCTTATGGCTGGCGTCAACGCAGGATGGCTGGCTGGCGCTGCCCTTCCTGCTGTGGTCGCTGGCCTATGGCGCACTTTTATGGGTGATCGTGCCGCGGCTGGGGCGGGTGTCGCAGGAACAGGCCGATGCACGCGCCGATATGACCGGGCGCATTGTCGACAGCTACACCAATATCGCGACAGTGAAGCTGTTCAGCCATGCCGCGCGCGAGGAAGCTTATGCGCGCGCCGGGCTGGACGGATTCTTGCAAACGGTGCATCGCCAGATGCGGCTGGTCTTTGCGCAGGATGTGGGTGTCAATCTGCTCAATGCGTTGTTGACCGCTGGCGTGACCGGGCTGGGGCTGTGGCTGTGGTTGAATGGCCGGATCGATCTGGGCGCGCTGGCCGTGGCGATCCCGCTGGCGCTGCGGCTTGGCAACATGTCGCACTGGATCATGTGGGAATTCGCGCAGCTTTTCGAAAATATCGGCACAGTGCGCGACGGGGTCGCAACGCTGTCGCTGCCGCGCGCGATCTCGGACAGCGCGCAGGCAAAACCGCTGACCGTGTCGCGCGCCGCGCTGGGTTTTCAGAATGTGACCTTCCGCTATGACGGGGCGGGGGGTCACAAGGCTGCCGTGCTGGAAAAGCTGTCGCTCGATGTGGCACCGGGCGAAAAGGTCGGGCTGGTCGGGCGTTCGGGGGCGGGCAAATCGACGCTGGTGAACCTGCTTCTGCGCTTCTATCAGCTGGATCAGGGCCGCATCACTATTGACGGGCAGGATATTTCCGGGGTCACGCAGGACAGCCTGCGCGCCGCCATCGGCATGGTCACGCAGGACACCGCGCTGTTGCACCGCTCGGTGCGCGACAATATCGCCTATGGCCGCCCCAACGCCACCGAGGCCGAGATCTGGGCCGCCATCGATATGGCCGAAGCGCGCGAGTTCGTCGAGGCGCTGGTCGATGCGCGCGGGCGGCGCGGGCTGGATGCGCATGTCGGCGAAAGGGGCGTCAAGCTGTCGGGCGGGCAGCGCCAGCGCATCGCCATTGCCCGCGTGGCGCTGAAGAATGCACCGATCCTGATCCTGGACGAGGCCACATCGGCGCTGGACAGCGAGGTCGAGGCCGCGATTCAGGCGCAGCTGGGCCGCCTGATGCAGGGCAAGACCGTGATTGCCATTGCGCATCGGCTGTCGACCATCGCGGCAATGGACCGGCTGGTGGTGATGGATCAGGGCCGGATCATCGAGCAGGGCCGCCATGATGAATTGCTGGCGCAGAACGGGCTTTATGCGCGGCTCTGGGCGCGGCAATCGGGCGGGTTCCTGATAGAGCAGGAGCAGGCAGAATGACCGGTTTTCCCGACCCCGATACGCGCAACCCGATTACCCTGACGGGTGGCGTGGCGCATCAGGGTACAGTGTTCCTGCGCGCCGTGATTGATCATCCGCGCTGGCAGGTCGGCGATTACAGCTATGCCAGCGCCCACACCCCGCCACAGGACTGGGCGCAGCATCTGGCGCCCTATCTCTATGCGTTTTCGCCCGAGAAACTGGTGCTGGGGCGGTTTTGCCAGATTGCCGATGGCGTGCAGTTCATCACCGCCTCGGCCAATCACCGATATGACGGGTTTTCGTCATTTCCTTTTGCCGTGTTCCATCGCCGCATTGCGGACGCGCCTTCGCTTCCGGCCCCCGGCCCGGACACGGTGATCGGCAATGATGTCTGGATCGGCGCGGGCGCGCGCATTCTGCCGGGGGCACATATTGGCGATGGGGTCATCATCGGCGCGGGCGCGGTCGTCAGCGGCATTGTCGCGCCCTATCAGATCATTGCGGGCAATCCGGCGCGTGTAGTGCGCACGCGTTTCGCGCCCGATGTCGTGGCGCGTCTGGTGGCGCTGCGCTGGTGGGACTGGCCGATAGATCATGTCCTGCGCCACGAAGCGGCGATTTGCGGTGCCGATATCTTCAGGCTGGAGCGGGCGGCAGCGGATCTGTCGGGCAAGGCATAGGCGGGGCGGGCAGATTTCCCTCTTGATCTTGCAAGAATGCTGACATAACCCTGCGCCCACGGATAGGGGTATAGCTCAGTTGGTAGAGCATCGGTCTCCAAAACCGAGGGTCGTGGGTTCGAGTCCCTCTGCCCCTGCCATCCGCCTTCTGTACAGCCCGGAGACATAGGTAACAGACTGTACCTAAGACATGGGTGACAACCTCGTGCCGAACGGGTTGTCGATGGTTTGCAAGGTTCTCTGTTCCAGGTCGGTATATCCCAGATCATACTGCATGAACCGGCGATCAGTTTCGCCTCAGGGCTGGACATCGCGCGATTATCCGCCAGAGTATGGATGTGGCATAATCAAGTGGTGGAACATGGCCTTGCAGCTGCGCGTCAATGGGCGTGATTTCGAAACTGACGTTCCGGCAGGCACCCCGCTTTTGTGGGTGCTGCGTGACGAACTTGGGCTGACCGGCACCAAATATGGCTGCGGGGTCTCGGCTTGCGGGGCGTGCACGGTGCATGTCGGTGGGCAGGCCGTGCGCGCCTGCCAGACCCCGGTGGGCGATCTGTGGGGGGAGGTCACGACGATCGAGGGCGCAGAAAGCGACCGGCTGCTGAGCGCCTTGCAGCAGGCATGGCAAAGCCAACAGGTGGCGCAATGCGGCTATTGCCAGCCCGGCCAGATCATGCAGGCCGGCGACCTTCTGGCCCATAACCCCGCCCCGACCGACGCGGAAATCGATGACGCGATGGCGGGTAATCTGTGTCGCTGCGGCACCTATATGGCTTTGCGTGCCGCCATCCATAAGGCCGCCGCCAGCTTGCGCGATGCCGAAGATGACGGGCGACAGGGATGAGCAGGCTGGGCAGGATCACCCGCCGCACCTTGCTGGTGAGCGCGGTTGCACTCGCAGGTGGCGCGGCATTCGGCTATTGGCAGATCCGCCGTCCGGCCGAGAACCCGCTTGATCCTGAAAGCGGCGCGACGCTCAACCCCTATCTGATCATCGCGCAGGACGGCATCACCGTGATCGCTCCGCGCGCCGAGATGGGGCAGGGTGTGCATACCACTCTGGCCGCGCTGGTGGCAGAGGAGCTTGACGCTGATTGGGACCAGATCCGCGTCGAACATGGCCCGCCTTCCGCGGCCTATTACAATGGCGCATTGGCGCATGGTGCCTTGCCGGTGCCCGACTACGCCAGAAAGGACTGGCACCGCAACCTGACAGCGGGGATTGGCGCGGCCACAAAGCTGCTGGGGCTTCAGGTCACGGGCGGGTCCACCTCGACCGTGGATGCGTTTGAGCGGATGCGCCAGGCCGGGGCCAGCGCGCGCGAGGCGCTGAAATCTGTCGCGGCAGACAGGCTGGGCGTGCCCGTTGCCCAACTGCGCACCGAAGCCGCGCAAGTCATCGCCCCGGACGGGAGTGCGATTGCCTATGCCGATCTGGCCGCCGAGGCCGCCACCCGCCCGGTGCCGCAGCCGAAATTACGTCCGGCCTCTGAATGGACGCTTCTGGGCAAACCGTTGCCGCGCAGCGACATGCGTGCCAAGATCACCGGACAAGCGCAATTCGCGACCGATATTCCGCTGCCGGGGCTGAAATGCGCCACCGTGCGCATCTGCCCCTATCTGGGCGGGGGGATGCGCCGTTTTGACCCTGCGCCTGCGCTGGAAATCGACGGGGTCGAGCATGTGCTTGATCTGGGCGATGGTGTTGCCGTGGTTGCGCGCAATACATGGGCAGCGATGCAAGGCGCCGAGGCTGTGCAGATCGACTGGCAACCCTCGCCCCTGCCTGCCAGTTCTGACGCCATGTTCGACCAGATCGCGCGCGCTTTTGACGACCGCCCCAATTCGCGCGCGCGCAATCAGGGCCGCCCCGATGAGATCGCGGCCATGCTGCAGGTCGAGTATCGCGTTCCCTTCCTTGCCCATTCGACGATGGAACCGATGAGCGCCACAGCCTGGCTGCAAGACGGGCATCTGACGCTCTGGGTCGGCAATCAGGCGCCGCGCGAGCATCAGAAGGTGGCGGCAGCGGCGGCGGGGCTGGATATGGCGCAGGTCACGCTGCACACCACCTTCATGGGCGGCGGTTTCGGGCGACGGGTGGAAACCGACATCACCCGGCAGGCCGCGCAAATCGCGGCCAAACTGCCCGGCACGCCCATACGCCTGACATGGTCGCGCGACGAAGACATGCGCCATGATTTCTATCGCCCCGGCGCGATTGCGCGCATGCGCGGTGCGGTTGAAGATGGCCGCGCCAGCCTGTTCGATGCCCGCATCGCCGCGCCTTCGGTCACACGCGCGGCGGTCAAGCGGCTGACCGGGCGCAGCATGGGCGGGCCGGATCGGGGCCATGTCGAAGGCGCGTTCGACCAGCCCTATGCGATAGCGAATTACCGCGTGGCCGGGAATCTGGCCGATCTCGATGTGCCCATCGGCTTCTGGCGCGCTGTTGGCAGCAGTTTCAACGGCTTCTTTCATGAAAGCTTCATTGACGAGCTGGCCCATGCCGCCGGGGCCGACCCGCTGCAGTTCCGCCTTGACCATGTCGCACCGGAAAACGCCACTGCCGCAGGGGTGTTGCGCGCGGTACGTGATATCTCGGACTGGGATCAGATGCCCGCAGGGACCGGCAAAGGCGTGGCGTTCACATGGTCCTTTGGCACACCGACCGCGATTGTCATCAAGCTCGATCAGCAGGACCGTTCCATCCGTATCGCGCGGGCCTGGATTGCCTGCGATCCGGGGCAGGTGCTGGACCCTGCCATTGTGCGCGCCCAGATGGAATCGGGGTTGATCTACGGGCTGTCGGCGGCGCTGATGGGGCAGATCACCTTCAGCGATGGCCGCGCCGATCAGGGCAATTTCCCTGATTATGACGCGCTGCGCATGTTCAACACCCCACAGATCACCGTCACGATCCTGCAAGACAACCCGCATATGGGCGGGGTGGGCGAACCCGGCACCCCGCCGGCCATGCCCGCGCTGGCCAATGCGTTGCACGACCTGACGGGCATTCGCGCGCGCAGCCTGCCGCTGACGGATTACGCTGAATTCCTGCTCTGACCTGCCCCTTTCATCCTTGCAAGAAATATCCCGGGGGACGCGCGCGCCAGCGCGCGGGGGGCAGCGCCCCCGATCTCCGCGCTCAGCCTTTGCCCAGCCTTGCGGGCAGTGCGGCATAGCCGCGAAACCGGATGCGTCCGCCTGCGGCGCGCCCGTCCAGCAGATGGTATTCGGGGAAGCGTTCCAGAAAGCGCGCCACAGCGATGCGCCCTTCCAGCCGCGCCAGGGTCAGCCCGACACAGATATGCGGCCCCCCGGCAAAGGCCAGATGCCGGTTGGGCTTGCGCGCAACGTCGAAGCGGTCCGGGTCGGCGAACACTTCCGGGTCGCGATTGGCCGCACCGATGCACAGATGCAGATTGGTGCCCGGTCCGATCTCGACCCCGCCGATCTCGACGGTCGCAGTGGTCTCGCGGTTGCCAAGCTGGTTGGGCGAGAGATAGCGCAGCGCTTCCTCGATCATGGGTGTGACAAGCGCGGGATCATCCATCAGCCGCGCCAATTGGTCAGGGTGGTCATGCAGCAACGCCAGCGCGTTCCCGATCAGGTTGGTGGTGGTTTCATGGCCTGCATTCAGGATGAAGATGCAGTTCTGCAACAGCTCGATTTCGGAAAGCTGCTCGCCTTCGGGCGTGCCATTGATCAGCCGCGTCAGCACATCGGTTTCGGGGTTGCCGGGGCGCGCGCGGCGGCGCGCGACCAGATCGCGCAGATAGGTCAGAAACGCCTCGACCGCGCGGTTGCCGCGCGCCATCTCTTCCGCGCTCAGATCTGGTTCCAGCGCGCCCAGAATCGCCAGCGACCAGTCGCGCAGGGGCGCGCGTTCCTCATGGGGCACATCAAGCAGATTGCCGATGATCTGGATCGGGATCGCGGCGGCGTAATCCTCGATCAGATCGACCTGCGCGTGCGCTTCCATCTGATCAAGCAGTGCATCCACAGCCGCCACCAGCCCCGGTTCCATCCGCGCAATCGCGCGCGGGGTCAGCGCCGAGGTCATGATCTTGCGCACCCTTGTGTGCAGCGGCGGGTCACTGAACACCAACGAGGTGGTGTGATGCTCATAAAGCGGGGTGCCGCGCCCGAATTTCGGCGCGAAAACCTCGGATTTGTCAGAGCGGAACAGGTTTGTATCGCGATAGATGCGGTCCAGATCGGCATGGCGCGACAGCAGCACCGAGCCATCGGGCTGGCGCAACACCGGCGCTTCGCGCAAGAATGCGGCGTAAAAGGGAAAGGGGTCGGCGCGGAAATCCGCAGATGGTTGCGACAGGTCGAACCCGGTGATGTCGATATCGGGCATGGCTCCTCCTCGTGCTGGGTGCAGTTTGCGCAGGCTTGCGGGCCTGGGCAAGGGCCGAATCGCTTTCAATTGCCGCCCCCCCCGCCTAAGTTCGCGGACAGTTTCAGCCTTGGGGGTTTGGCCTGGATGCGCAGGACGGACAGCTACATTCTGGTCCAGCTTCTGACGGTTTTCGCGTTCTTTTCGTTGGTTCTGATCTCGGTCTACTGGGTCAACCGGGCGGCAAGGCTGTTTGATACCATCGTCGGCGATGGCCAGAGCTTTTGGGTGTTTCTGGAGCTTTCGGCCCTTACCCTGCCCAATGTGATCCGGGTGGTGTTGCCGCTGTCGGCTTTTGCCGCTTCGGTCTATGTCGCAATGCGCATGACGCGCGACAATGAAATGGTTGTGTTGCAGGGCACGGGCATGTCCTTTTTCCGCCTCTGTCTGCCTGTGGTCGTGTTCGGGCTGGTGGTGGCGGCGCTGCTGTCGGTGCTGATGCATGTGCTGATGCCGATGTCACGCATGCATCTGGCCGAACGTCAGGTCCAGATCGCCGAGGACATCACTGCGCGCCTGCTGCGCGCGGGCGAGTTTCTGCGCGTTTCGGACGGGGTCATGGTGTTCCTGCGAGAGGTTGCCGCCGATGGCCAGTTGATTGATGTGTTCATTTCGGATGCGCGCAGCCCCGGCACGCGGGTCGATTACAATGCCGCCTCGGCGCTGCTGGTGCCGGGCGAACAAGGGCCGATGCTGGTCATGCTGGACGGGGTCGCGCTGGTCTATCGCGAAGCGCCGGGGCGGCTGACCACGATCACCTTTGATGAACTGACCTATGATCTGGGCGGGCTGGTCGGGCCTGCGGGGCGGCGGATGGATGTGCGCGAATTGCCGACCCATAGCCTGCGCAACCCGGATATGGCGGAAATGGCGGCTTTGGGTATCACCTTGCCCGAAATCGGCTTTGAACTGGCCAGCCGCTATGCGCAGCCGGTACTGGCGGTGGTGACGTCGGTGATCGGCTTTGCCGCCATCCTTCTGGGTCAGTTCAGCCGGCTTGGGGCGTGGCGGCAGGTGTTGGGGGCAATCGCTGCGCTGGCGGTTATCCAGCTTGTCGGCAATGCCGCCGCCGGGGCGGCGCTGCGCGATGCCGCGCTGGCCTGGCTTGCCCTTGTGCCGGTAGCGTTGGGCGCAGTGGTGGGGGGGGCGATGCTGTTCTGGGCCGGACGCAGCCGGGGCAGTGGCTGGACCGCGCGTGCGGCATCCCGGTCGGGCGCGGGGGGCAGGACATGACGCTGCGCCTTTATCTGCTGCGTCGCCTTGTCGTCGCATTCGCAATGGTGCTGGGGGTGTTTCTGGGCATGCTGTTGCTCTTGGACATGGTCGAACAGATGCGCCGCTTCAGCAGCGAGTCGCCAGGTCTGGGCCAGATCCTGCGGCTGTCCGCCCTCAACACCCCTGAAGCGCTTTATGAAATCGCGCCACTGGTGGTGTTGCTTTCGGCGATCTGGGTGGCGCTGGCATGGTCGCGCAGCTCGGAAGCCGTGATCATCCGTGCCTCTGGCTGGTCGCTCCCGCGTCTGGTGGCACTGCCCGGCATGGCGGTGCTGGCGCTGAGCATCGGATTTGTTGCCGTCATGAACCCGCTGGTTGCGGCGACCGCGCGCGAATATGCCCGCGCCCAGGCCGAGATCCGCCACGAACAGGGCAGTGCCATCGTGGTCAGCGGTGCCGAAATATGGCTGCGTCAGGCCGATCCGATCGGCCAGACCGTGATACATGCCCCGCGCGCCGAAGAAACCGGCACGGTTCTGCATGACCCGACCTTCCTGATCTATCATGCCGAAGAAGGGTTGTCGGTGCGGCTGCGCGCCGCCCGCGCCGATCTGCAACCGGGGGCGTGGCATCTGCGTGATGTCAAGCAGTGGCGTCTGTCCGACCTGAACCCAGAGGCGCAGGCCCAGAGGATGGAGTCGCTTCTGGTTGCAAGCGATCTCAGCCCCGAACAGATTCGCGACAGCTTCGCACAGGCGCGCACTGTGGCGCTGGCGCAACTTCCGGGTTTCATTGCTGCGCTGGAACGGGCCGGATTCGCGGCGCTGGAACACCGGATGCGTTTGCATATGGAACTTGCGCTTCCGGTGCTGATGACCGGCATGGCGCTGCTGGCACTGGCGCTTTGCACGCATCATGCGCGTGCAGGGGGGGGCGGAATCCGCGCGCTGGTCACGATTCTGGCTGGATTCACCCTGTTCTTTCTGCGTAACTTTGCACAGGTTTTGGGGGAAACCGGGCAGGTGCCTGTCATGCTGGCGGCATGGGGGCCGCCTGTCGCCACATTGCTGCTTGCAGTCGGACTGCTGCTGAACCTGGAGGAAGGCTGATGCCGATGGCCTTGCTGCCATCATCGGTGCTTCTGCGCGCTGGTGCGTCAAGCGTCAGGGCTGCGCTGGCGGGGCTGCTGGTCCTGCTGGCGGTGCTGTGGCCGGATGCGCCCGCGCGGGCAGAGACAGGCTTTACCACGCTGGTGGCGGACCGGGTATTTCTGGACGGGCCGGACCGGCTGATTGCCGAAGGCAATGTCGAGGCGCTTTCGGGCCGCACCCGGCTGCGCGCGACCCGGATTGTTTATGACCGGCGTTCCGGCGCGCTGACGATCACCGGGCCGCTGACCTTGTCTGATGGCGACGCAGTGGTGATTCTCGCTGATGCTGCCGAACTGCAATCGGGGATGCGCAGCGGGCTTATCCGCTCAGCGCGGGTGGTGCTGGATCAGCAGCTTCAGATCGCGGCGCATCAGGTCGAGCGCCATGATGCCCGCTTTACCGAGATGTCTTCGGTTATTGCCTCGGCCTGTGAAATCTGTGCGCGGCGCCAGATCCCGCTTTGGGAAGTGCGGGCGTCACGGGTGATTCATGATGACGAAGCCCAGCAAATCCATTTCGAGAATGCGCAATTCCGCCTGTTCGGTGTCCCGGTGGCGTATTTGCCGCGGCTGCGTGTGCCAGATCCGCGGCTGGAACGCGCGACTGGCTGGCTCAGCCCGCGCTTTTCGGTCAATACCGGGCATGGGGTGGGGTTGCGCGCGCCCTATTTCATTGTGCTGGCCCGCGACAAGGATCTGACGCTGACCCCCTTTGTCGCCAGCAAGGGCACCCGCGCGCTTGATCTGCGCTATCGTCAGGCCTTTGCCAGCGGCACGCTGGAACTGGGCGGGATCGTGGCGCGCGACAAGCTGCGTCCGGGATCGACGCGCGCGATGGCTTATACCGAGGGTGAGTTTGCGTTGGGCCGCGGGGTAGAGTTGTCCTTCAACCTGGTCAAGCTAAGTGACCGGCGCCTGCTGGAAGACTATAACCGCGCCGAGGCTCAGGTCACATCGGACATAACGCTTCAGCGCGTGCGCCGTAACGAGCGGTTTCGCGTGCAGGCGCTGCATTTCCGGTCGCTGCGGCTGGCAGATGTGAACCGCCAGCTTCCCAACCGGGTCGGGCAGGCCGTGTATGAACGCCGTTTCGACATGCCGGGGCTTGGCGGAACGGGCGGTCTGCGGCTGGAAGCGCATGATTACAGCCGTCGCGCACCGCTGGCAGTGGATGTCAGGGGCGTTTCGCGCTTCAGCCTTGATCTGGACTGGCGGCGCGATGCAGTGCTGCCCGCAGGGGTGCTGGGGGCGGTGGCGCTGCAACTGGGCGTTGACCATTTTCGCGTCGCGCCGGCCGCCACGGCTTTTTCACGCTCGCATACCCGTGCGACCCCCAATGCAATGGCCGAATTGCGCTGGCCGTTGATGCGTAGCACGGATCGGGGTGCCACGCATGTTGTCGAACCCGTGGCGCAGCTTGTCTGGGCGCGTGACCGGGTGTCGGTACTGCCCAATGACATCAGCCGCATGCCTGAACTGGATGAAGGCAATCTGTTCACTTTTGACCGCTTTGCCGGACGCGAGCAGCGCGAAGCGGGGCGGCGCGCGAATCTGGGCATTGGCTGGACCATGCATGACCCCGATGGCTGGTCCAGCCACATGATGCTGGGCCGGGTCTGGCGGTCGCGCGATCTGGGGCAATTCTCGGCCCAATCGCCCTTGTCGGGTGCGCGCTCTGACTGGCTGATGGTGACCAGCCTCGACACCGATATGGGCCTGACCCTGTCGAACCGCGCATTGTTCGATTCGGGGCTGCGCGTATCGCGCAACGCATTGGAAGTGGATTGGAGCACGCCTGATTACGGCATCACCAGCAGCTATGTCCATATTCGCCCCGACCCGGCGGAAAACCGCCTGACCCGGTCCGCAGAGTGGAGTTTGGAGGGCCGCCGCGCGCTGGACGAGTTCTGGACCGCCCGCGTCAACTGGCGCTATGACGTGTCGGCGGGGCGTGCTGCGCAATTCGGCGCAGGGCTGAATTACGAAAACGAATGTCTGCGCGTGGATGTCGGCTTGCAGCGGCAATTCTCTTCGGCGACGACGGCGCGGTCCTCGACCAGTTTCGCGCTGAACATGGATGTGCTGGGCATTGGCGGCAATCCGTCACGGTCACGGCGCAGCTGTTCGGAGGGATGAGTGTTCGCGGTTGTGCTTGAAGGGCGTGCGCTTCATACTGCGCGGGCGTGGATGACAACTGCGCTATTGTGCTGTATGCCGACATCAGCGCGCTGACTCTGGCGGCTGAGCAATCGAATGGAACGGATCTGACCTGATGATGCGACACTTGATTTCCAACATCCTCGCGCGCTGCACTGGCATCATGATGCTGGCTGCGGCCCTTTCGCTTTGGGCTGCGGATGCGGTTCAGGCACAGGGCATGTTTTCGCCCGCGCGCAAGGTCAATGACCGCATCATCACGAATTATGATGTCGCGCAGCGCATGGAATTTCTGGAGCTTATGAATGTCGGTGCTGCCGATTTACGCCGCGAGGCGATTGACCGTCTGACCGAGGAAGTCGTGCAGATGCAATATGCGGCGCGCAAGGGCATCAGGCTGTCGCGCAGCGATATCGCGGATGGCATGGCCGAATTTGCCAGCCGGGTCGAACTGACAACCGAAGAAGTGTTGAGCATTCTGGCCGAGAACGGAATCGCGCGCGAAGGGTTCGAGCAATTCATCAGGGCGGGTCTGAAATGGCGCCGCGTGGTGGAGCGTGAAGTTCCCGGTCTGGTGCATGTCAGCGAGAGTGACGTTGCGCGTGCGCGCGATGTTGCGGCCATTCGCGGCACGCAGCGTGTTCTGATATCCGAGATCTTTCTGCCGACCGACCCGGAATTCGCCGAAGCGGTGGCGCAGATCAGCCAGATGATCGAGGCCGCGCGCAGCATTGAAGAGTTTTCAGAGCTTGCGCGCGAGTTCTCTCTGGCGGGGTCGCGCGACCAGGGCGGGCGGCTGGAGTGGATGCCGCTGGACAATCTGCCCGGTCAGATCGCAGAGCCGATTTCGGTTGCACGAACCGGCGAGGTCATCGGACCGATCGAGGTCAGCGGCGCAGTTGCCTATTTCCAGCTTCGCGGAACCGACAGCACGCGCGACATTCCCGCCGACAGGATCGAGTTGACATATAAGCGTCTGCTCTTGCCGGGTGCACGCACCGAGGCCAATCTGGCGCGGGTCGCGCGCATCCGCGCCGAAGTGCGCGACTGTGCAGAGCTTGGCCGCTTTGCCCGCGATCTGCCCGACACGGCACTTGTCGAACGGACTGAATTGCAGCGCAATATCGCGCAATCCGATGCGCTGGAACTTGCCCGGCTGGATCGCAACGAAGTTTCCGCCAACACGATTGAAGGCAATAACCTTGTGGTGCTGATGCTGTGCGCGCGCGAGTTGCAATATGACGAGCGCCCCTCGGATGCGATGATCGACAACCTGCTGTTTGACCGGCGGATCGAAGGCCTGGCGCGGGTCAGGCTGGAAGGGCTGATTGCGGATGCTGATATCCGCGACTACTGATCGGTGCCAGGCCTTCGCGCCAGTGCCCCTGCGCTGAAGCAGGGGCAGCCCGCGCCACCTGTTCAGTCTTCCGTATCCTCGGACGCAATATGTTCATGGCCGGTGGCATCGGTATCGGCGGCATGCGCCCCGCGTTCGCGGTAAGGGGTGGTGTTGTAATGCGCGCGGTAGCATTTCGAGAAATGCGAGGGCGAGGTGAAGCCTGATGCCAGCGCGACATTGATCACGCTCATATCGGTCTGCATCAACAGGTTGCGCGCGCGTTCCAGCCGCAATTCGGTGTAATAGCGCTTGGGGCTGCGGTTCAGATAGCGGCGAAACAGGCGTTCAAGCTGGCGCGTGGACATGCCGACCTGTTGGGCCAGATCGGACGGGCTGATCGGGTCTTCGATATGGCTTTCCATGATCTCGATCACCCGCGCCAGCTTGGGGTGGCGCACGCCGATCCGGGCCGGGATCGACAGGCGCTGCGTGTCGCGATTGGTCCTGATCGCGGAATAGATCAACTGATCGGCCACGGCATTCGCGGTTTCGCTGCCATGCTCCTGCGCCAGCATCGCCAGAATCATGTCCAGCGCCGCCATCCCCCCGGCAGCGCTGATGCGGTTTCCATCCAGCACGAAGACCGAGCGCGTCAGATCGACCTCGGGGAATTCCTCGGCAAAGCCATTGTGGTTTTCCCAGTGAATGGTGGCGCGGCGCCCATCCAGCAGCCCGGCCCGAGCCAGCGCCCAGGACCCTGTGCAGATCCCGCCAATCGTATTGCCATAGCGTGCGCGCTTGCGCAGCCAGGCCATGATGGCCGGGCTTGTGGCGCGGTTGGCATCAACCCCGCCACAAACGATTACAACCGATTCCTTGTGCAGGTCTTCCATCCCCGAATGCACGCTGATCTGCGTGCCGTTAGAGCAGGTGACGGCCTGGCCGGTTTCGCTGACAAGCTGCCAGGTGTAATGCGTATACCCGGTCACACGATTGGCCAGCCGCAACGGTTCTATCGCGGCAGAAAACGCGCTAAGCGTGAATCGATCAAGCAATAGAAAAGCAAAGTGCCGGGGCATCTTGCTGGTAGCTGAGGTCGAGGGCAGGCTGGCCATGTCGAAACTGCATCTTGGCTGGATATTGCCGGGACACAATCAGGTTTGTCTGGCCGAGACAAGAGCAATGATGTTTGCAAGCGCTAGCAGGCTTTTGTAAGAGGGGGGGCGCAGGTGGCAGACCGCTTGCACGCGATAGCCAGAACTGCCCGAAGGGGGAACAAGATGACCGATAGCTGGACGAAATCAAGCTGGCGCAACAAGCCGCGCATCCAGATGCCGGATTATCCCGACAACGCCGCGCTGAACCGCGTCGAGGGGCAATTGTCGAAATACCCCCCGCTGGTCTTTGCCGGCGAGGTGCGTGCGCTGAAACGCAAGCTGGGCGAGGCGGCGCAGGGCGAGGCGTTCCTGCTGCAAGGGGGCGACTGCGCCGAAAGCTTTGCCGAATTCACCGCCGACAGCATCCGCGACACTTTCAAGGTGCTGTTGCAGATGGCGATCGTGCTGACCTATGGTGCCAAGGTGCCGGTGGTCAAGGTCGGACGTATGGCGGGACAGTTCGCCAAGCCGCGCTCGGCCCCGACCGAGAAGATCGGCGATATGGAACTGCCCAGCTATCGTGGCGACATCATCAACGGGTTCGATTTCACGCCTGATGCGCGCGTGCCCGACCCTGACCGCATGTTGCAGGCCTATACTCAGGCCGCGGCCAGCCTGAACCTGCTGCGCGCGTTTTCGAAGGGCGGCTATGCCGATATGCATCGCGTCCATAGCTGGACACTCGGTTTTGCCGAGGGCGACAAGGCCGAACGCTACCGCGAAATGACCGACCGCATTTCCGACACGCTGGACTTTCTGACCGCGGCGGGGATCACCTCTGATACCAGCAAGGATCTGGCGCAGGTGGATTTCTTCACCAGCCATGAGGCATTGCTGCTGGAATATGAAGAGGCGCTTTGCAGGATCGATTCCACCACCGGCCTGCCAGTGGCCGGGTCGGGGCATCTGATCTGGATCGGCGACCGCACCCGCCAGCCCGATGGGGCGCATGTGGAATTCTGCGCGGGTGTGCAGAACCCGATCGGGCTGAAATGCGGCCCCTCGATCACCAGCGACGATCTCAAGCGCCTGATCGCGCGTCTGAACCCGAAAAACGAGTCCGGCCGCCTGACCCTGATCGCGCGTTTCGGGGCAGGGTCTGTGGGCGACCATCTGCCGCGCCTGATCCGCGCGGTGCAGGAAGAAGGTGCCAATGTGCTTTGGACCTGTGATCCGATGCATGGCAACACGATCAAATCCTCCAGCGGCTACAAGACCCGGCCTTTCGAGTCAGTGCTGCGCGAGGTGCGTGAATTCTTTGCCGTGCATAACGCCGAAGGCAGCATCCCCGGTGGCGTGCATTTCGAGATGACGGGCAAGGATGTCACCGAATGCACTGGCGGGTTGCGCGCGATCACGGATGAGGATTTGTCAGACCGCTATCATACCGCCTGTGACCCGCGGCTGAATGCCAGCCAGTCGCTGGAACTGGCCTATCTGGTGGCCGAGGAACTGGTCAGCCGCCGCAAGGCGCTTGCCGCTGCGGTCTGAGCAGACAGCCAGACACGAACAGCAAAGCCCGCGCGAAAAGCGCGGGCTTTTGTCGTATTGGTCAGGGGTGCAGGGGGACAGATGAAACGCTGCCTGTTTCCCGGCCCGTTACATGGCCGGTGCGGTCACAGGCAGGATGCCGATGGCAGATGCCCCGTTCAGCACGAACTGCACCGACAGCGCCGCCAGCAGCAGGCCAAACAGCCGCGTCATCACCATTGTTCCGGTACGGCGCAGCAGCCGTTCCAGCAGCCCCGCCGACATAAAGGCCAGCAGCACCAGCCCCAGCACCGCCAGCATTACCCCGATGATCACGGCGATGCTTTCCACATCGCCGCCCGACTCATTGATCAGCAGCACCATTGTTGCCATCGCGCCGGGACCGGCAATCAGCGGCATGGCCAGTGGAAACACGGATGGGTCATCAGCAGGAACGCCGCCGCCCTCATCGGCATGGTCCTGCCTGCGCCGCGTGCGCCGGTCAAACAGCATGTCGAGCGCGGTCAGGAACAACAATATCCCGCCTGCGATCTGGAAGGCGGGCATGGAAATGCCGATGGCGCGCAGGAATTCCTCTCCCGCAAGCCCGAACAGCGCCAGCAGAAAGGCCGAAATGATGCAGGCGCGAATGCCGATGGCGCGCCTGCGCGCGGCACTCATCCCCTGGGTCAGCGCCAGAAAGATCGGCGCGGTGCCGATCGGGTCGATCACCACGAACAGCGTGACAAAGGCCGTGATCAGGAAGGCCACTTCCAGCATGCTCACGCCGTCCTGAAATGCTTGGCCAGCTTCAAGCCCTGGCCCTGATAATTCGATTTGATCCCCGCTCCATAAAGCTGATCAGGCCGTGCGGCCATGCGTTCATAGACCAGCCGCCCCACCACCTGCCCATGTTCCAGCAGAAAGGGTGCTTCGTGGCAGCGCACCTCCAGCACCCCGCGCGAGCCGGTGCCGCCCGCCGCGTGATGGCCGAAGCCGGGGTCGAAAAAGCCCGCATAATGCACGCGGAACTCGCCCACCATCGCCAGATAAGGGGCCATTTCGGCGGCGTAGTCAGGCGGGATATGCACCGCTTCGCGGCTGACCAGTATATAGAAGGCACCGGGGTCGAGAATGATCTGGCCTGTGGTGCTGCGCAGTTCTTCCCAGTATTCGCCCGGATCATAAGCGCCGATCCGGTCCAGATCGATCACACCCGCATGGGGCTTGGCACGGTAACCCACCAGCGCGCCGCCATCGGGGCGCAGATCGACCGAAAAGCCCAAGCCTTCAGAAATCAGGGGCGTGCCTGTGACCAGGGTTTCGCGCTCGTGCAGCGCGGCCAGTTCGGCATCATCCAGCACCGCATGTCCGGCGCGAAAGCGTATCTGGTTCAGCCGCATGCCGGGGCGCACCAGCACCGAAAAGGAGCGCGGGCAGATTTCTGCATAAAGCGGGCCGCAATAACCCTCGGCCACGCGGTCAAACTCGGTGCCCTGATCGGTGATGACGCGGGTCAGCAGATCCAGCCGCCCGGTCGAGGATTTGGCATTGGTCACGGCCTGAATACCGTGGGGCAGCGCCAGCGATTCCATCAGCGGCACAACATAGACGCAGCCCTTTTCCAGCACGGCACCTGCGGACAGATCCATCTGGTGCATTTCCAGATCGGACAGCCTGTCTGCCACGCTGCGCCCCGAGCCGGACAGAAAAGAAGCCCGCACCCGCCACGCCTTGTTGCCCAGACGCAGATCAAGGCTGGCAGGCTGGATTTGCGCGTCCTCGACGGGACTGGATGCTGCGCGAATCTCGGCGCGCGCAATCATCTGGCGCAGCATCTGCGCAGGCAGCACGCCGCGCATCGGGGCAGGGGTATCAGGGGACATGCGCTGCCTCCGGCTTGGAACTAGGGATCATGCGCCACTGGTGTCAGGGGCAGTAATACCTAATGCCCAAAAGGCAGCGCGGTTGCAACTCCATGCCATAATTCCCACATTCAACAATATCGGAAATTCACATCGGAGGAGATCATGGATCGCGACGCCTATATTGAAAAGATGAAAGCCACAATGGATGCGTGGAATGCGGAGATCGCCAAATTCGAGGCCAAGGTGAAAGAGGCGCAGGCGGACGCGAAGATCAGATATGAAGCGCAACTGGCCGAGATGAAGACCCAGCGCGATGCGTTCGCGCAGAAGATGCACGAGGCCCGCACGGCTAATGAAAAGGCATGGGAAGATATTCGCGAAGGCATGGAACAGGCATGGGACAGAATGGCGAAAGCCTTTGACAGCGCGATGAAACGCTGAACCGGGCCGGATCATGTTGCCCGAAGCGCATCTGGCGGTTGGGGTGCTACTGTCGGAACGAAGCAGGAAAAAACTGAATTTGGTCGGGCTAGCAGGACTTGAACCTGCGACCTTCCGTCCCCCAGACGGACGCGC
>JAFIEF010000052.1 GCA_020832655.1 Paracoccaceae bacterium | reverse complement strand
ACTCAGGCGGTCACGCCGATCGAGCAAAATATCGGCCGATTTTGCCGAACTTGGGTGCGCCAGGCAAGGGCTTCAGTTGCGCGCTTATAGCAAAACTTCTGAGGCCTCTGCGCCATTGGATTTGTTGGTCACTAAGGTCACGAACTGTCTGATACACTCTTGGCGCGCTTATACTTTGATATAAGCTTCTGGAGCATTTCGACATGATCTTCAAAAGGAAGCTCTGATTGAACTTTGCACAAGTTTCTGTTATGATCAAAAACGGTATGTGGGATTATCTCAATGTTAGAAGTCTCACTTTTCCCTGTCAGCGTATCAATTACATCTACGTCCAATGATAACTTCCTGCATGAAGTCACTATCAAGAATGAATCATCTGAACGATCAGGTTGTTGCCCAATATTTCCCATGCGTGCGCCAAAGCCTTCTTTTCTTTCAATTTCGTCTGACAAGAAACCGTTCAGAACTTTAGAAAGAAAGTCTTTCATTGGGAAGCCAAAGTCAACTTTCGTGGAGCTTTCATAGGCGACAAGATTGACATACTCAACTAATTCTCGCCATTTCCTTTCGAGTCCCGTCGCTGACCAAAGTTTTTCTAACAGCTGCTTGCAAACGACTTCAGCTTGACCGGTAGTGCCATAAACCCTTGCGAATATACTTTGTGATCCAAAGCCTAACTCGACAATGTTAACAAACCCGGTTTCGCCACGATCATCAAAGCCACCGGAGAAAACAACTGGCTTGTCATTCTGTATCAAATATTGGACGATGGCTTTATTATTAACATTTGCCGCCTCAGGCGGTAGTGAGACGCGCGATCTATTTAGGGTTGATCTAAAGGTATCAAAAATTATTTTCTCAACATCGACGAACGCAAGTACCTGCGTAGGAAGCGCTGCAGGCGCAATATTTATTCTAACGGTTGCGCGCTCAGCCGTAATTTCCGGAGGAGATGCCTCCTGATAGTAGGATTCTTCAATGCTTTTTCTAAGTGAACTTGGATGTTTGTTCATTGTATTTTTCCAATATACATTTTGCTTCTTTCTCGGTCGCCTTTAGTGCAGAACTAATGCAATCAGCTTTGCGGTCTTCCTCTTCTTTGCTTGGGCTTTCGGTATCACCTTCTGTGCATGCACTTATAGCATCCTCAACCAATTCTCTCAACCGGGATGTAAGGAAAATAAAGTACGGACGAACTTTAAAGTAGCAGTCGAGTGCGCTAATGTCGCCATCAGAAAGCTGCTGGATATTATCACGCACTGAAACAAGTGCATCCAGCTTACGACTAAGATAGTACTTTTCTGCGTCTAGCGCTAGACGCAGACGTTCGAGCTTTAGTTGTTCATTCAGCTTGCGCTGTTGCCAATACCCTGATGCCATGTGTCCGGCGAGCGCACTGAGCGCCCCAATCAATGCCGCGACTAACTCTGTGAACCCACCCATGAACGTAAGTCACCCCAGCGCCATGCTGACGGCTGACTCGGGCAATTCCTCGTCAAAGCAGCGCTGATAGAACTCGGCCACGGTCTGGCGCTCCAGCTCGTCGCATTTGTTCAGGAAACTCAGCCGGAACGCATAGCCCACTGACCGGAAGATGCGCGCATTCTCGGCCCAGTTGATCACGGTGCGCGGTGACATCACGGTGGAAAGATCGCCATTCATGAAGGCGGTGCGCGTCATGTCGGCCACTGTCACCATCTGGCTGATTTCCTGACGCCCTCTGGCGGTGTTGTAGGTCGGGTTCTTGGCCAGAACGATGGCGGTTTCGGCGTCATGGCTCAGATAATTCAGCGTCGCCACCAGCGACCAGCGGTCCATCTGCGCCTGGTTGATCTGCTGCACCCCGTGATAAAGCCCTGTCGTGTCGCCCAGGCCAACCGTGTTGGCGGTGGCAAACAGCCGGAAAGACGGGTGCGGGGTGATGATTTCATTCTGGTCCAGCAGCGTCAGCTTGCCGTCATGTTCCAGCACCCGCTGGATCACGAACATCACATCGGGGCGGCCTGCATCATATTCGTCAAACACAATCGCCACCGGGTTGCGCAGCGCCCAGGGCAGGATGCCTTCCTGAAACTCTGTGACCTGCACCCCGTCCTTCAGCTTGATCGCATCCTTGCCGATCAGGTCGATGCGGCTGATATGGCTGTCCAGATTGACGCGCACCGCAGGCCAGTTCAGCCGCGCCGCCACCTGTTCGATATGCGTGGATTTGCCGGTGCCGTGATAGCCCTGGATCATCACGCGGCGATTATAGGCAAAGCCTGCAAGGATCGCGAGCGTGGTGTCGGGGTCGAATTTGTAGGTCGGGTCAAGGGCCGGCACGCGGTCGGTCGGTTCGGCAAAGCCCCTGACCGTCATGTCGCTGTCAATGCCGAACACATCGCGGACGCTGATATCCTCGGTCGGTTTTGCTGGTGCCGTCATGCTGTCTGTCCCGCCTGAAACCTGTCTGCTTGCGCGATGCCCGCGCATCGTGCTGTCTGTGGAACATATCCTGCGAAGGTGCAAGGGAAAGGGGCGAAAAATGCCCCCTTCACACGGCCCTCACCACGCTGTCATTTCGGGGTTTCGGCAATCGCCGCGATGATCCGCGCCCAGGACCGGATGCCGCGATGGAAACTGTCCAGATCATATTTCTCATTGGGTGAATGGATCTGGTCATCATCGCGGGCAAAGCCGATCAGCATCGAATCCATGCCCAGCACCTCGCGGAAATAGCCTGCAATCGGGATCGACCCGCCAGACCCGATAAACGCCGCCGGGCGCGGCCATTCATCGGAAAGGGCGCGGCGCGCGGCCTCGAATGCCGGGTGGCTGGTTTGCATCACCGATGCGGGCGAGGCGCCATGTTCGACAAATTCCACCCGGCAATCGGCGGGCAGGCGCGCGCGGACAAATTCGCGCAACGCCGCGCGCAGCTTCAGCGGGTTCTGACGGCCCACCAGCCGGAAGCTGATCTTGGCGCTGGCCTGCGCGGGCAGCACGGTCTTGAAACCCGCGCCGGTATAGCCCGCAATCATGCCGTTGATTTCACAGGTCGGACGCGCCCAGATCATTTCCAGCGCGCTGCGATCCTGTTCGCCCGCCGGGTGTTTCAGCCCGACACTGCCCAGAAAGGCGTCGGCGTCAAAACCCAACCCCTCCCATTGCGCGCGGATATCCTCGGGCAGTTCGGGCACATCGTCATAGAAGCCCGGCAGGGTGACGCGGCCCTGATCATCATGCAGATCGGCCAGAATGCGCGCCAGAACCCGCGCGGGGTTGATCGCAGCCCCGCCGAACATGCCCGAATGCAGATCGCGCGATGGGCCGTGGATGATGATTTCCTCGCCCAGCAGCCCGCGCAGCATGGTGGTGATTGCGGGTGTATCGGCGTCATAGCGGGTGGTGTCGCAGATCAGCGCGATATCGGCGCGCAATTTGTCGCGATTGGCCTGCAAGTAAGGCACCAGCGAGGGCGAGCCGCTTTCTTCCTCGCCTTCCAGGCAGAAGGTCAGCTTCACCGGGAGGCTGCCATGCGCAGCCAGCCACGCCCGGCAGGCCTCAATAAAGGTCATGAGCTGGCCCTTGTCGTCGGATGCGCCGCGCGCGCGAATCACCTTTCCGTCGGGCGTGTCCTCGATCCGCGGTTCAAAGGGCGGGCTGTCCCATAACTCCAGCGGGTCAACTGGCTGAACATCATAATGGCCGTAAAACAGCAGATGCGGTCCGTCCTCTGCCCCGCCATGCGCCACTACCATCGGATGGCCGGGCGTTTCATCCTTGCGCGCGTCAAAGCCAAGGCCGCGCAACTCGTCCACCAGCCAGTCCGCTGCATGTGCGACATCGGCGTTATGCGCCGGGTCGGTAGAGATTGAAGGGATGCGCAGGAGGTCTGTCAGACGCCCCAGCGCGCCGGGCAAGTCCTGATCGATCCGGTCCAGCACAGTGGACATATCCGATGTCATCGCCATCTCCGAATTGTTATTATCTGCCGCAGCTTATCAGAGCGCGAAGGGCTGTCCAGCACTGCCGCGCGCGCTACAACGGATAGGGATGCAAAGTGATTCGGACCAGAGGTGGCGTATGTGCAGATCAGTGATCAGGGCAGCGTTGACGGCGGCAATGCTTGTCGCGGCGGGTGCAACAATAGCGGGCGCACAGCAGGGCGCGACAGTCCGTTTTGAGTTGCCACAGGTCGAGGTTGTGGTGCATGAGCTGCCCTTCCTGTCGGATGAAGAGCTGGAAACGCTAAGGCTGGTTGGCCAGAACGAGGAAGCGCTGGCCCTGTTCCTGTCCGGCGGCGTGCAGTTCGGTGCGATGGCCGTGGCCCCGGCGGATGGCTTCATTCGCGGTGGAATGCCTGCCGACTCGGCCACGGCAGTGTCGGATCTGCCCGATCTGGGCGCGGCGCGCAGTTCCGCGCTGGCGCAATGCAATGCAACGCGCAGCGGCGGGCCAGCCTGCCAGATCGCACTGGAAATCATTCCGCGCTGATCCACAATTGACCAGACGCACAACAGCGACGATTGGCCGCGCGGGAATCCGATGGCCAAAAAGTTGAATTTGATCTAAGTCAAAGGGCAAACAGGATCGCTGCGCTATTCAAGGCAGCACTATGGTAGCAGTCTTGCGCCGAGGCGCGTGCTTGCAAGCCGTGGCAAGATCGATATAGTTGAATATACCCAGCTTGACCGCGAGGGAGAGAGTCTTGGACTATAACACTGCGCTGGATGCCGCCATCAACCGACTTCACGAGGAAGGCCGCTACCGCACCTTCATCGATATAGAGCGGCGTCAGGGTCATTTCCCCCACGCTGTCTGGACCAGGCCGGATGGCACGCAGCAGGATATCGTGGTCTGGTGTGGCAATGACTATCTGGGCATGGGCCAGCAGCCGGTTGTGCTGAATGCAATGCATGAAGCGCTGGACGCAACCGGCGCCGGATCAGGCGGCACGCGCAACATTTCCGGCACCACGGTCTATCACAAGCGGCTGGAAGCCTCGCTGGCTGACCTGCACCAGAAGGAAGCGGCGCTGATCTTCACCTCGGCCTATATCGCCAATGACGCCACGCTTTCGACCCTGCCCAAGCTGTTTCCGGGGCTGATCATTTATTCTGATGCGCTGAACCACGCCTCGATGATCGAAGGCGTTCGCCGCAATGGTGGTGCCAAGCGCATCTTCCGCCACAACGATGTCGCCCATCTGCGCGCGCTTCTGGAAGCCGATGACCCGAAGGCGCCCAAGCTGATTGCGTTCGAATCGATCTATTCGATGGATGGTGATTTCGGCCCGATCAGGGAAATCTGCGATCTGGCCGATGAATTCGGCGCGCTGACCTATATCGACGAAGTTCATGCTGTGGGCATGTATGGCCCGCGCGGGGCCGGGGTGTGCGAACGTGACGGGCTGATGCACCGCATCGACATCATCAATGGCACCCTTGCCAAGGCTTATGGTGTGATGGGCGGCTATATCGCCGCCAGCGCCAGGATGTGCGATGCCGTGCGTTCCTATGCGCCGGGCTTCATCTTTACCACATCGCTGCCGCCGGCCGTTGCTGCCGGGGCTGCGGCCTCTGTCGAATATCTGAAAACCGCGCAGCATCTGCGCGACAAGCAGCAGGAACATGCCCGCATCCTGAAGATGCGCCTGCGCGGTCTGGGCCTGCCGATCATCGATCATGGCAGCCATATCGTGCCGGTGCATGTCGGCAACCCGGTGCATTGCAAGGCAATTTCGGACATGCTGCTGTCGCAAAGCGGGATTTACGTGCAGCCGATCAACTTCCCCACAGTGCCGCGCGGAACCGAGCGGTTGCGTTTCACCCCTTCGCCGGTGCATAACCCGCGCATGATCGATGATCTGGTGCGCGCGATGGATGGGCTGTGGTCGCATTGTGAGCTGAATCGTGCTGAAATCTCTGCCTGATTCGCGATTGCCCTTCAAATCGTCGTGAAATCCGGTATAGTCACGCCTATCTGACAGCGTGTCTTCAGAAAACCGCATCGGATTATTGGCAGATGGCAAGGTTATCGGCATCAAGGGGCGGGTTGTTATGTGGTTTGTGAACAAACCAGGGCAGACAGAGGAAGCTCAGACCTCTACGGCGGTGGGGTTTGACGATTTCGAAGTGCGGCTTGGCGATCTGATGCGCGGCGAACGCGCGACGATGGGCAAGTCGCTTCTGGATGTTCAGCGCGAGCTTCATATCCGCGCAACCTATATTTCCGCGATCGAGGCGGGCGATCTTTCGGCATTCGAAGCCCCTAGCTTCGTGGCGGGCTATGTGCGCTCATATGCGCGCTATCTGGGGATGGACCCGGATTGGTGCTATGCGAAATTCTGTGCCGAGACCAATTTCTCGGTCAATCCCGAACTCATGCGGACCGAGCGTTCGGCCCCGAAGCCGGTGAAGGTTGCGCAGCGCGATCTGGAACCGGGGCTTTTGTCCAGAACCCGGCTTGCGATCGAGCCTGACCCGCTATGGCGTCGGGTTGACCCGGCGGCGCTGGGGTCGCTGGCCGTGTTGCTGGCGCTGATTGCCGGGCTGGGTTATGGTGGCTGGACCGTGTTGCAGGAAGTGCAGCGCGTCAATCTGGTGCCCGCAGATCATCCCCCCGAGGTCATGGCAGAGCTGGACCCGGTGATGTCCGGCACAGCCCCGCGTGCAGAGCGTGACGAGGCCGGCACATTGCGCGTGGGTCAGACCGGTCAGACCGATGCGCGCACTGATGGCAATCTGGTACGGGCCGAAGGGATTGTACGCGACTACCGCCCCGAGGCGCTGGATGTGCCCGCGATGGTTTCGCGCGACGGGCCGATTGCCGCGATCAACCCGCGCCGCGATACGGGTTTGGATGATGTTGACCCGACCCGCGCGGCGATTGACCATGCGCTGGCAGGCTTGTCGGAAGAGGACGCCCTTGCCCCCGGCGAGGTTCGCGTCACCAGCGCCGGGCCGCCCAAGGTCGAAGTTCTGGCTGTGCGTCCAAGCTGGATTCGCGTGCGCGCCGCCGATGGCACGGTGCTGTTCGAAAAGATCCTCGATGCCGGTGAACGCTATGCAGTTCCACAGGCCGAAGAAGCGGCCACGCTGCGCGCGGGCAATTCCGGTTCGGTCTATCTTCTGGTAGATGGCGCACCTTTCGGCCCCACCGCGCCCGGCGCGCAGGTGGTCGATCAGGTCAGCCTGTCGCCAGAGGCAGTGACAGAGCGTTTCGCCACGGCGGATCTAAGCGGCGACCGCGATTTGCAGAGCTTCATCGACTACGCCGAAGCTGCGGATTAGGCGCGGCGCAACCTGCCACCCATCAGGGCCGCAATTGCGGCCCTTTTCAATTTGCGCGGGGCCGCGCGGTTGTCCTGACCGGCTGCCTGCATTATCTACCGCCCAAGGCTGAACCCCGCCCCCGCCACAGATGGGCATATTGTCATGGACCACAACCACATCCGCCCCTGGCGCAACATCGCAAGGCGCAAATCGCGCCAGATCATGGTCGGATCGGTGCCGGTCGGGGGCGATGCCCCGATCAGCGTGCAGACCATGACCAACACCGATTCATCGGACGCCCCGGCCACCATCGCCCAGGTTCTGGCCTGCGCCGAAGCGGGTGCCGATATCGTGCGTGTTTCGGTACCCGATCAGGCCGCCAGCCGCGCGCTGCACGAGGTGGTGCGCGAAAGCCCGGTGCCGATCGTGGCCGACATCCATTTCCACTACAAGCGTGGGATCGAGGCCGCCGAGGCCGGTGCCGCCTGCCTGCGCATCAATCCCGGCAATATCGGCGACGCCGCCCGCGTGGCAGAGGTGATCAAGGCCGCGCGCGACAATGGCTGTTCGATCCGCATCGGGGTGAATGCGGGCTCGCTGGAAAAGCATCTGCTGGAAAAATATGGCGAACCCTGCCCGGATGCGATGATCGAGAGCGGACTGGACCATATCCGCATCCTTCAGGATCATGATTTCCACGAATTCAAGATCAGCGTGAAGGCGTCGGATGTGTTCATGGCCTCTGCTGCCTATATCGGTCTGGCAGAGGCCACCGACGCGCCGATCCATCTGGGTATTACGGAAGCCGGTGGCATGAT
Source organism: Paracoccaceae bacterium (assembly GCA_020832655.1). Classification (GTDB taxonomy): domain Bacteria; phylum Pseudomonadota; class Alphaproteobacteria; order Rhodobacterales; family Rhodobacteraceae; genus Roseinatronobacter. The sequence continues at coordinate 10,065 of JAFIEF010000052.1, read as the reverse complement.
CTCTGGCACAGTGAAATCCGCCATCGGGCTGGGCAATCTGTTGTGGATGGGGATCGGCGACACCATCCGTGTGTCGCTTTCGGCCGACCCGGTGGAAGAGGTGAAGATCGGCTATGAAATCCTGAAATCTCTGGGGTTGCGGCACCGGGGCGTGAACATCATCTCTTGCCCGTCTTGCGCGCGGCAGGGCTTCGATGTGATCAGGACCGTCAGCCTTCTGGAAGAGCGGCTGGCGCATATCAAGACGCCGATGTCGCTGTCGATCATCGGTTGTGTTGTCAATGGTCCGGGTGAAGCGCTGATGACCGATGTGGGCTTCACCGGCGGCGGGGCCGGATCGGGCATGGTCTATCTGGCTGGCAAGCAAAGCCACAAACTGGGCAATGACCAGATGATCGAACATATCGTCGAACAGGTCGAACGCCGCGCCGCCGAGATAGAGGCTGCAACCGCAGAGGCCGCAGAGTAACACCCCGACTTGCGCCGAATGCGCCAAGCGGCCCTTGTGCCAAGGTGCCACCTTTGCTGGTGGTCAGCCGACAGGGGGGGAACAGGCATCGTCGCAGTTCCGCGCGCCGCCCTTATGTGTTCCCGCGCAGCGCTTCGGGGTGTTCGGCCAGAAACTGCTTCAGCGCGGCGTAAAGCGCGCGCGCCTTTGGCAGGTCATCGTGATGCAGCGCGTCGGCGATATCTTCGCAGATCATCTTCTGCACCTGTTGTGGCCCGTGATGGATATGCATCAGATATTCGCCCATCTCGGCGGCGGTGACTGCGCTGACATGCTCATGCTCTGAAATCGCGTCGATCTGGGCGCGCGTCAGACAAGTCATGTCCAGAATGTCATTCTCATTGATCATGCCAAACCCTCCTCCTAGGCAAGCCCAAGTGTAACATGATTATGACGCCTGCCCATTGCGCCATGTCAAGAAAATGTCGCGACGCGCGCCCCGCGCAGGATTGCTCGGGTTGGATGCTTGGCTGATGCTGGCGGGCCTGATGGTGTTCAGAGCGTAGCCTCATAAACCCGCCGGTGGCGGCTGGGTTGCGCGGCTATGCCCTTAACGTGTCGGCACTGGTTCCTCGCCGCGGTAATCATAGAAGCCGCGTTGTGTCTTGCGACCCAGCCAGCCGGCCTCGACATATTTGGTCAGCAGCGGGCAGGGGCGGTATTTTGTATCCGCCAGCCCGTCATGCAGCACATTCATGATTGCAAGGCAGGTATCCAGCCCGATGAAATCGGCCAGTTCCAGCGGCCCCATCGGGTGGTTGGCCCCCAGCTTCAGCGACTCGTCGATCGAGCGGACCGACCCCACCCCTTCATAAAGCGTATAGACCGCTTCATTGATCATCGGCATCAGGATGCGGTTGACGATGAAGGCGGGGAAATCCTCGGCGCTGGCAGCGGTCTTGCCCAGCTTTTCGACCACCCCCAGCAAGGTCTTGTAGGTGGCTTCGTCCGTGGCGATGCCGCGAATCAGTTCGACCAGTTGCATCACCGGCACCGGGTTCATGAAATGAAAGCCCATGAACTTTTCCGGCCGGTCGGTGCGGCTGGCCAGCCGCGTGATAGAGATTGAAGAGGTGTTCGAGGTCAGGATCGTATGCGGCTGGATATGCGGCAGCAGATCCTCGAAGATCGCCTGCTTGACGGTTTCGCGCTCGGTCGCGGCCTCGATGATCAGATCAGATGGTCCCAGATCCGACAATTGCGTGGTGGTGCGGATACGCGCCAGCGCCGCGTCCTTTTCCGCCTGATCCAGCTTGCCCTTGCTGACCTGCCGGGTCATGTTGCGGTCGATAAGTGCAACCGCCTTTGACAATGCCTCTTCCGAGATGTCGTTGAGCAAGATCTGATAGCCTGCCAGCGCGAAGACATGCGCGATGCCATTGCCCATCTGCCCAGCGCCGACAATCCCGACCGAGTTGATTTCCATGATGCGCCCATCCCTGCCGCCAGATTTCGCCTGACCATATGTCCCGCATGCCCTGATGTGCAAGCGCGAAAGGCGCAGGCGCCGTCGGCACCCGGCCAGCGCTGACGAAAGATTTCGCTGCAACACATGAAAAATGCAATTTCAGGCAGTTGGGGCATTCGTTTTGCGCCAGCTTCAGGCTAAGAATCCAGTATGGATATCGTCACTCTGGTCGCCGCGCTGGCGATCCTGTTCATCGTAATCGGCATTTCAGAGCCGCTGGCAGAGCGCCTGCGCCTGCCCTTCACGGTCATTCTGGCTGTGGTCGGCGCGGTGCTGGGGGCGCTGGCGTTGTATCTGCTGAATGCCGAGATCGGCACCGCGCTGCACCCCAATATCCGGCGGCTGCTGGACCAGCCGATCCGCGCCAATGTGTTCCTTTATGTGTTGCTGCCCACGCTGTTGTTTCAGGTTGCGCTGATGGTCAATGCACGGCGCATGGCCGATGACTGGGTGCCTATTCTGGTGATGGCGGTGATGGCGGTGATCGTTTCGACCGTGATCATCGGATATGCGCTCAAGCCCTTCACCACCCTGCCGCTGGTGGCCTGCCTGCTGATCGGGGCGATAGTGTCGACCACCGACCCTTCTGCTGTGGTCAGCATCTTCCGCAACATCGCAGCCCCACAGCGACTGACCCGGATTGTCGAGGGCGAGAGCCTGCTAAATGATGCCGCTGCCATCGCGCTGTTCGGCTTCTTTCTGACCTTCGTGATGCTGGGCGTGCCCAACCCCACCTTGCAGGAAGCCGCGCTGGCCTTTCCCTGGCTGATTGCCGGGGGCGTGGCGATCGGCTGGGTGTTTGCGCGTGTGACCGTGGCATTGATGGCGCTGATCCCCACCTTTCCGCGCGCGCAGGTCTCGATCAGCGTGGCATTGCCTTATCTGACATATGTCGTGGCAGAGCAGGTGGCCTCTACCTCTGGCGTGATTGCTGTTGTCGTCGCCGGATTGACGCTGAATCTGCTGGGGCCAGCAAGGTTGATTCCCACAAGCTGGCAATATCTGCGCGAGGTCTGGGATGTGCTGGCCTATTGGGCGGGGGCGCTGATCTTCATTTTGGCGGCACTGCTGATCCCGCGGCTGATGGGCGATCTGCGGCCCAGTGACCTGATGCTGATCGGGGTGATCATTCTTGCCGCCTTTGCTGCGCGCGCGCTGATTCTGTATGGCATGTTGCCGATCCTGGCGATGCTGAGACTGTCGCCAAAGGTGGAACAGCCCTATCGCGTGGCCATATTGTGGGGGGGGTTGCGCGGCGCGGTGACGCTGGCGCTGGCGCTGGCGGTGACTGAAAGCGCGCTGGTGCCGCAGGCGATCAAGCGCGAGGTGGGCATCCTTGCCACTGGCTTTGCCCTGTTTACGCTGCTGGTGCAAGGCACCACGCTGCGCTGGGTGATTGGCAGGCTGGGGCTGGACCGGCTGCCCGCGCTGGACCGCGCGCTTTCCAATCAGGTGATTGCGGTCGCGCTGCAGAATGTGCGCGAGGAGGTGGCAGAGACCACCCGCAGCTACCGCCTGCCGCAATCGGTGATCCGCTCGGAAGCGAAGCGCTTCGCCACCCGCCTGGATATCGCGGTTGATCTGGCCGAGCAGGCCCAGGCCATCCCCGACCGTGAACGCATCACGCTGGGGCTGGTGGCGCTGGCCGGGCGCGAGCGCGACCTGATCATCGAGAATTTTCGCCAGCAGCTTTTTTCCGCGCGGCTGGTCGAACAGATGCTGTCCGATGTCGACCGGCTGATCGAACGCACAAGGCAGGGCGGGCGCTATGAATACCGCGCCGCCGGGCGGCAGGCGCTGGGCTATGGCGCATGGTATCGGCTGGCAGTGTGGCTGCACAGCCGCCTTGGCTGGTCATGGATGCTGGAAAGCATGACCGTGGACCGGTTCGAGATATTGCTGAATCAGCGGCTGGTGCTGGGCCAGTTGCACGAGTTTCTGGAAAGCAAGATCCGGCGCATTCATGGCCGCCGCGTGGCCGATCTGCTGCATGAATCGCTGCGCCGGCGCGAGGAAGAGATCGAAAGCACCATCGAAGGGCTGCGGCTGCAATATCCCGGCTATGCCGAAGAGTTGGAGCGCCGCTTCATCCGCCGCACCGCGCTGCGGCTGGAAGAGCGCGAATATGAGCATCTGTTTCAGGACGGGCTGATCAGCCGCGAATTATATACCACGCTGCTGAACCGCGCCGATCAGGCCCGCGCCAAGCTGGAAGCGCACCCGCATCTGGATTTCGCACTGCAGAAGGACGCTTTTGTGCGTAGCTTCCCGCTATTTGAAGGGATGGGAGACGAGCAGCGCCGCAAGTTGTCGCGCGCGCTGACCACGCGCTATGTTGACCCCGGCACTGTGCTGATCCGCATGGGCGAGGTTCCGAGCTGCGTCTATTTCATCGCCTCTGGCGCTGTCGAGATCGAACGCAAGGGCCAGAAGCGGCGTATGGGGCGGGGCGAGTATTTCGGCCATTTGGGCCTGCTGACGCGCGAGCCGCGCAGCGCGATGGTCAGCGCGATCACCCATTGCACGTTGCTGACGCTGGATGAAGCCCGCTTCCGCCGCCTGCTTTCGCGCAACAAGGCGCTGCGTCAGGCGGTGCTGGAAAACGCAGCCCAGCGCGGCGTGTCGCTGGATGCCGGGCTGTTGCGCAAGGGCGAGAAGGGCGCGCCCGACAGCCGCGCCGGGGCCGGATGATCAGCAGCGGGCAGGCACATTCGGGCGTTTGCGCATCAGCGCTTGTCTTGCGGCGTGTCCGGGTCGGGTTGGGAAATCCCCTTGAAGATGGGCTTCAGCGGGATCGCCCACACGATGCCCAGACCGACATAAATGCCCAGCTCCAGCATGAAGGACGGGCGGTCAAACAGCGCAATCACATTGACTGCGACAATGATATAGAGCGGCAAGGCCACCAGAAGGGCGATCAACGCCCAGCGGCGTCTGGCTTTCCACGAAAGTTTCATCAATCTGCAAACGGGTCCCTGACAAGGATGGTGTCATCGCGCTCTGGCGAGGTGGAAAGTAGCGCGACAGGGCAGTCGATCAATTCTTCCACGCGGCGGACATATTTGATGGCGTTGGCGGGCAGGTCTGCCCAGCGCCGCGCACCTTCTGTCGATTCCGACCAGCCGGGCAATTCTTCATAGATGGGCGTGCAGCGGGCTTGTTCATCGGCGGCGGTGGGCAGGTAATCCAGCCGCTGCCCGTCCAGATCATAGCCCACGCATATTTTCAGCGTCTCGAACCCGTCAAGCACATCCAGCTTGGTCAGCGCAATGCCGTTGATGCCCGATGTGGCGCAGGTCTGGCGCACCAGACAGGCATCGAACCAGCCGCAGCGCCGCTTGCGCCCGGTGGTGGTGCCGAATTCATGCCCGCGTTCGCCCAGGCGCTGGCCGTCGTCATCATGCAATTCGGTCGGGAACGGACCTTCGCCGACGCGGGTGGTGTAGGCCTTGACGATCCCCAGCACGAAATCAATCGCGCCGGGGCCAATGCCCACCCCGGTCGCGGCCTGACCGGCGATCACATTCGAAGAGGTCACGAAGGGATAGGTGCCGAAATCGATATCCAGCAGCGCCCCTTGCGCGCCTTCAAACAAGATGCGCTTTCCGGCCTTGCGTTTTTCGTTCAGCACCTTCCAGACCGGGGCCGCGAATTGCAGGATCTTCGGCGCGACGTCGTGAAGCTGCGCCAGCAAGGCCGCGCGGTCGATCGGTTCCATCCCCAGCCCGCGGCGCAGCGCATCATGATGGGCAAGCGCCCGGTCGACACGGTGTTCCAGCGTGCGCGCATCGGCCAGATCGGCCACGCGAATGGCACGCCGACCGACCTTGTCTTCATAGGTTGGGCCAATGCCGCGCCCTGTGGTGCCGATCTTGGCAACGCCCACTGCGGCCTCGCGGGCGCGATCAAGCTCGCCATGAAAGGGCAGGATCAGGGGCGTGTTTTCGGCAATCATCAGCGTTTCGGGCGTGATCTCGACGCCTTGGGCGCGGATCGTGTCGATCTCGGCCAGCAGGTGCCAGGGGTCCAGCACCACGCCATTGCCGATGACCGACAGCTTGCCGCCGCGCACTACCCCCGAAGGCAGCGCATGCAGCTTGTAGACCTTGCCGTCAATGACCAGCGTGTGACCCGCATTATGGCCGCCCTGGAAGCGCGCCACCACATCGGCGCGCTCGGACAACCAGTCCACCAGCTTGCCTTTCCCTTCGTCACCCCATTGGGCGCCGACAACGACGACATTGGCCATGAATGCTTCCCTTCAGCCTGACCCGGAACCGCCGCCCGTCATAACGCCAAGTGCCGCGCTGTGAAACCCGAAATAACGCCGCGCCTGCATGGCGCGCAGGGGCAAACAGGGGTTGCGGCACGCGCCCCAAGCGCCTAAGTAGGCGCGAACGGAACTAGCAGGTAAGCTTCATGCAAAATGTCGTGCTGATCGTCCATCTGTTGCTGGCGCTGTCGCTTATTGGCGTTGTGCTGGTGCAGCGCTCTGAAGGGGGTGGTCTGGGCATTGGCGGGGGCGATGGCAGCCCGCAGGCCGGACGCCCGCCGCTGACGGCGATGGCCAAGCTGACCTGGGCGCTGGCGATTGCCTTCATCGCGACTTCGTTGACGCTGACCGTCATTGCTGCGCAGCAATCGGCCACGACCTCGGTTCTGGACCGTCTGGGCACGCCCACACCTGCCAGCCCACAAGCCCCGGCGCTGCCGGATGGCGACAGCCTGTTGCCGCCAAGCGTGCTGGATGACTCGCTGGCGCCACCGCCAGCCGATTAAGGCGGCGCCTACAATCTGTTGCGGCACAAGCTTCCGAGGCGTCATTATTTAGCAGGCCATATTGCGATTTGCCGGGAATTGGGATAAAGCCTAAGCCCCGTGGTTGCGGTGGTGTTTGTGCACCTTTGGCGTCAACCAACACACTGATAATCACGGAAAGGGGCGTCCCGACAATGGCGCGTTACATCTTCATTACCGGCGGTGTCGTGTCCAGCCTTGGCAAGGGTCTGGCCTCTGCCGCGCTGGGCGCGCTGTTGCAGGCGCGCGGCTTCACTGTGCGGCTGCGCAAGCTCGACCCCTATCTGAATGTCGATCCCGGCACCATGTCGCCATTTGAGCATGGCGAGGTGTTCGTCACCGATGACGGGGCCGAGACCGATCTGGATCTGGGCCATTACGAACGCTTCACCGGTGTCCCCGCGCGCAAGACCGATTCGATTTCCTCGGGCCGGATTTACATGAATGTGCTGGAGAAAGAGCGCCGCGGCGATTATCTGGGCAAGACCATCCAGGTGGTTCCCCATGTCACCAATGAAATCAAGGAATTCCTTGCCATTGGCGAGGATGAGGTCGATTTCATGCTGTGCGAAATCGGCGGCACAGTGGGCGATATCGAAGGCTTGCCGTTTTTCGAGGCGATCCGCCAGTTCGGCCATGAACGCCCGCGCGGGCAGTGCATCTTCATGCATCTGACGCTTCTGCCCTATCTGGCCGCAAGCGGAGAGTTGAAGACCAAGCCCACCCAGCATTCGGTCAAGGAGTTGCAATCGATCGGGATTGCCCCCGATGTGCTGGTGTGCCGCTCCGAACAGCCGATCCCGGAAAAGGAACGCCAGAAGATCGCGCTGTTTTGCAATGTGCGGCGCGAGGCCGTGATCCCGGCCTATGATCTGTCCTCGATCTATCAGGCCCCGCTGGCCTATCACGCGGCGGGGCTTGATCAGGCGGTGCTCGACGCCTTCGGCATTACCCCTGCGCCGCGCCCGGTGATGGATCGCTGGGAAGATGTCATGGACCGGCTCGCCAACCCCGAAGGCGAGGTGCGCATCGCCATTGTCGGCAAATATGTGCAGCTTGAGGACGCCTATAAATCGATCAAGGAAGCGCTGGTGCATGGCGGCATTGCCAATCGCGTGAAGGTCCATGTCGAATGGATCGATGCGGAAGTGTTCGACCGCACTGACCCCGGCCCCGCGCTGGAACGCTTTCATGCCATTCTGGTGCCCGGTGGTTTTGGCGAGCGCGGCACCGAAGGCAAGATCCGCGCCGCCAGCTATGCGCGCGAAAAGAAGATCCCCTATTTCGGCATCTGTCTGGGCATGCAGATGGCGGTGATCGAGGCCGCGCGCAATCTGGCTGGCATAGAAGATGCCGGGTCAGAGGAATTTGACCATGAGGCAGGCCGCAGGCGTTTTACGCCCGTGGTCTATCACCTGAAGGAATGGGTGCAGGGTAACCATAAGGTCGAACGCCGCGCCGATGACGACAAGGGCGGTACCATGCGGCTGGGGGCATATTCGGCGCGGCTGAAGGAAGGGTCTAATGTGGCGCGGATCTACGGCGCGACCCAGATAGAGGAACGCCATCGCCACCGCTACGAAGTTGACACCCGCTACCGCGAGGCGCTGGAAGGCAAGGGGCTGGTGTTTTCCGGCATGTCGCCCGATGGCAAGCTGCCAGAGATTGTCGAACATGAAGACCACCCTTGGTTCATCGGCGTGCAGTTCCACCCGGAACTGAAATCCAAACCCTTCGACCCGCATCCGCTTTTCGCCGATTTCGTACGCGCCGCGGTAGAGGTGTCGCGCCTGGTCTGACCCCCGCCCTGACCCTGCTTGCGCAGGGAAGCGGGCCTTGCGGCCCGCTGCCTTTGGCGAGAGTATTTTGGGCAAGATGAAGCCCGATGCCGATGAAGCTTTCATCCGGCGCAAGCGCGGCTTGACATCGGGGTGGTGCTGAAGCTGTTCTTGTGGCCCGTGCGCGCAGCGTGATATCCGTGGCGCGGCGGGGGCAGTCGAGCGAAGGGATGCAACATGCTGGGATTCTTCATCCCCTTGGGGTGCGGGCAGGGTGATATCATGCTGCAACAGATCGCGCGGCGGCTTGACGCGCAGAGCGTGGCCATGACCGGCGTCGTGCAGCGCAATCTTGAACATGACCCCGAGCGCCGCTGCCATATGGATCTGCAAATCCTTGGCCAGCCCGATATCATCCGCATTTCACAAGAGCGCGGCAAATACGCGCTGGGCTGCCGGCTGGATTCGGGCCAGCTTGCGCTTGCCGTGCATCATGTCGAAGCTGCGCTTCAGCGCAGGCGGGTGTCGCTGCTGATCATCAACAAATTCGGCAAGCAGGAATCAGAGGGCGAAGGTTTTCGTCATGCCATCGGCACGGCGCTGGCGCGGGACATTGCTGTGTTGACGACAGTGTCGCGCGCCCAGATGCCGGGGTTTCGCGATTTTGCGCAAGGCATGGAAACAGAACTTACCTGCGATGTTGACGAAGTCACGCGCTGGTGTCTGGACCAATGCCACGCGCAGCCGGATGTGGCGCAATGACGCCTGACTTTCCGCTACCGACCCATTGCGCTGGCGCTGATCGGGCGCTGATCGGGCAGATACGCAGATGAGCGCGCCGCCGGGTGTCATTCTGGCCGGGGGCTGTGCCACGCGCATGGGCGGGGGTGACAAGGGCTTGCGGCTGCTTGGGGGCGGGCCAGTGCTGGCGCATGTGATCGACCGGCTGGCCCCGCAATGCGCAAAGCTTGCGCTGAATGCCAATGGCGACCCTTCCCGCTTTGACGCGTTCGCCCTGCCGGTCTTGCCCGACAGCCTGCCCGACCGTCCCGGCCCGTTGGCCGGGGTGCTGGCAGGTCTGGACTGGGCGGTGGCAAACGGCGCGGAAGCCATCGTCACGGCCGCAGCGGATACGCCGTTCTTCCCGCGCGATCTGGTGATACGGCTTCAGGCCAATGCTGGCCCCAAAGGGGTATGTCTGGCCGCAAGTCTGGATCCGACAGATAGGCTTTACCGTCATCCCACGTTCGGGTTGTGGCCGGTTGCCTTGCGTGATGATCTGCGCGCCGCGCTGCAATCAGGGCTGCGCAAGGTGGCGCTGTGGGCTGATCAGCATCAGCCCGGCATGGCGGTGTTCGACAGCCAGCCCTTTGACCCGTTCTTCAACATCAACACGCCAGAGGATATCTTGCGCGCCGAAGAACTTCTTGGGCAGGCATGATAGCCCATGCCATCACCGGCTTAAAGCGTTTCGGCTTTTCGTTGAATCGCCTTCAATGCTTTAACCTTTTGTT
>JAFIEF010000051.1 GCA_020832655.1 Paracoccaceae bacterium | reverse complement strand
TCAGATCGAGCCACAAGCCGCTTGAGCAGGCAAAATAGATTGTTCAGGATGAACTAACGGGCACCGCTCACCCCCTTTGCAACTTCACCGGCTCCGTCCGCGCCAGCCGCAGCACATGCGCCATGAAGGGCCGCGCCGAATCCTCGCTGCGCACCGCCGCATATAGCCGCCTTGTCAGCCCGTCCGCCGTCAGCCGTTTGGTCACATAATCCGAATGATAACGCACCTCGCGCAGCACCCAGTCGGGCAGCACCGACACCCCGCGCCCAGAGGCCACCAGAAGCAATATCACCGCTGTCAGCTCCACCTGCCGGATTGCGCGGGGTTCGACCTTGGCGGGGGTCAGGAGTTGCGTGAACACATCCAGCCGCGTGCGTTCGACCGGATAGGTGATCAGCACCTGATCGCGGAAATCCCCGGCTTCGATGAAGTCACGCCCGGCCAGCGGGCTGGATGCGGCGGCGACAAAGACCGGCTCATAGTCAAACAGCGGCAGGAACTGCACGCCCTCGATCTCTTCCGGGTCGGAAGAGATGACCAGATCGACCTCTTCGCGCCGCAGCGCAGGCAGCGCGTCAAAGGCCAGGCCGGGGCGGATATCGACATCGACATCAGGCCAGGCATGGCGGAACTGCTCCAGCACCGGGAACAGCCAGTCGAAACAGGCATGGCATTCGATGGCGATATGCAGCCGCCCTGATGAGCCTTTGACCAGCCCGGAAAATTCCTCTTCCAGCTGGGCGATGCGGGGCAGGATGTCTTCCGCCGCGCGCAGCATCTTCTGGCCCGCCGCCGACAGCTTCAGCGGCTTGGAGCGGCGCACGAACAGCTCCACCCCGGCCTGATCTTCCAGACCCTTGACCTGATGCGACAGCGCCGACTGGGTCATGTTCAACAGATCCGCCGCGCGCGCCAGCCCGCCCGCATCATGGATGGCCTTGATCGTGCGCAGATGCCGAAATTCGATATGCATCCTTCAATCCTGCTCATAAAGGTGTTGAAGATAATGCAGTGGTTTCACATTGGCCGCTGTGGCACAAGAGCCAAAACCAGTTCTGGAGTGCCCCCAATGCCCACACCGCGCGTGTCATTCGAATTCTTCCCGCCCAAATCGCTGGAAGCCAGCTTCCGGCTGTGGGACACGGTGCGCATGCTGGCGCCGCTGGGGCCGCAATTCGTCTCTGTCACCTATGGCGCGGGCGGGACCACGCGGCAATTGACGCATGAGGCAGTGACCACCATCGGGCGCCAATACGGGCTGAATGTGGCCGCGCATCTGACCTGCGTCGATGCCACTCGCGCGGAAACCATGCAGATTGTCGAGGATTATGCCGATGCCGGTGTACAGCAGATTGTGGCGCTGCGCGGCGACCCGCCAAAGGGGCAGGGGGGCTTTGTGCCCCATGCTGACGGGTTCGGATCATCCATCGAACTGATCGAGGCGCTGGCCATCACCGGCAAGTTCACCATCCGCGTGGGCGCCTATCCCGAGCGCCACCCCGACGCGCCCGACCACCGCGCCGATGTGATGTGGCTGAAGCGCAAGTTTCAGGCCGGCGCGCATTCGGCGATCACGCAGTTCTTCTTTGAACCCGAAACCTTTCTGCGCTTTCGCGATGCCTGCACAGCTGCCGGGATCACCGCGCCGATCATCCCCGGCATCATCCCGATCGAGAACTGGACCGGCATTCGCAAATTCGCGCTGGCCACGGGTGCAAGCGTGCCGACCTGGCTGGATGAGGCGTTTGAAAAGGCCGCGCGCGACGGGCGCGAGGATTTGCTGGCCACGGCGCTTTGCACTGAAATGTGCGACCGGCTGATCCGCGAAGGGGTGGAGGATCTGCATTTCTACACCCTCAACCGCGCGCATCTGACCCGCGATGTCTGCCATGCGCTGGGGGTGCAGCCGCAGGTCACGCTGGAAAACGTGGCCTGATATCGCCCTGCCCCTGGACGCAGATAAGCGCCTGCTCAGCGCCCCGCCCGCCCATCCCTGGCGCTTCGCGGGCGCTGCCCGATGCTGATGGCATCGGGCATGCAGGGTCGGCAAATTAGGGCTTTCGTACTTGACGCGGCACGCAAAACTGCTTAGCGCAACTGCTATTGGCTTCGGCCCCGTGGCGATTTGTTACCCGATTGCGGGCCACGTTAAACAAGCTGCTAAAGTGGTCCGGGCAGTGCCCCCGGCCCTTTCGGGTTCGGGGGTTTTCTTTGGCCAGAGGGGTCCGGCAGACATGACACAGACAGGCAAGCGCACAAAGCTGGTGCATCATGGCGCGCGGCGTAGCCAATATGCCGAGGTGGCCGAGGCGATCTATCTGACGCAGGGTTTTGTCTACCCCAGCGCCGAGGCCGCCGAGGCGCGGTTTCTGGAGGCAGGCGCGGATGAGTTCATCTATGCCCGTTACGGCAACCCGACAGTTGCCGCCTTCGAGGACCGCATCGCCGCGCTGGAAGGCACCGAGGATGCCTTTGCCACCGCCTCTGGCATGGCGGCGGTGTCGGGCGCGCTGACATCATTGCTGCGTGCGGGTGATCATGTGGTGTCGTCGCGCGCGCTGTTCGGGTCGTGCCTTTACGTGCTCGAAGAGGTGCTGTCCCGTTACGGGGTCGCGGTCAGTTTCGTCGATGGCACCGATCTGGCGCAATGGCGCGCAGCGATCCGGCCCGACACGAAAGTCGTGTTTCTGGAAACCGTGTCGAACCCGACACTGGAAGTGATCGACCTGAAATCCGTGACTGATCTGGCGCATGCGGCGGGCGCGCTGGTGGTGGTGGACAATGTCTTTGCCACGCCCGTATTCAGCCGCGCGGCAAGTCTTGGCGCGGATGTCATCGTCTATTCGGCGACCAAGCATATTGACGGGCAGGGGCGCTGTCTGGGGGGCGTGGTCTGCGGTACGCGCGATTTCATTCGCGGCACGCTGGAACCCTATATGAAGCACACCGGCGGCGCGCTCAGCCCGTTCAATGCCTGGGTGATGCTGAATGGTCTGACCACGCTGGATCTGCGCGTGCGCGCGCAGGCCGCAAGCGCGCAGGCCATTGCCGAGGCGTTGCAAGGTGATGCGCGGTTGGCCCGCGTGATCTATCCTGGCCTGCCCGGACATCCCCAGCACAAGCTGGCACAGGCGCAGATGGATGGTTTCGGCACCGTGCTGGCACTTGATCTGGCCGCGGGCAAGGAGGCGGCGTTCCGGTTTCTGAATGCGCTGAAGGTTATCGTCATCTCGAATAATCTGGGGGATGCGCGATCCATCGCCACCCATCCGGCCACCACCACCCATCAACGTCTGCCTGATGATCAGAAAATCGCGCTTGGCATCACGCCGGGGCTGATCCGGCTGTCGGTCGGGCTGGAAGATGCGGCGGATTTGGTTGCAGACATTCGCGCGGCACTTGATATGATCTGATCACGCGCCAGTGGCGTATTACTTGTGGAAAAGCAAAAGCCACTGCCTATCTGTACTTGGGCAGTCAGGAAGGAAATCCCACAATGAACCTGCATGTGCCGGATCTGAACCCCACCCCATCGCGCGATGAGGCCGAAGCCGCGCTTGATGTATTGCGCCGTTTTGCCAAGGGTGCGTCCGCGCAAGAGCGCGCAACGCTGGACAGTGCCGTCACCGGTATGTTGCCCGGCGCCGATTACCCGGAATTTTCACGCGACTATCCGGCAGAGTTCAAGGCGACTGAAGGCTACAAGGCCGGTCTGCCCGATCTGCAGAACGGCCCTGCAAGCCTGATCGTGGGGGCGAAAGCGCCGATCCAGCATGTGGGGATTTCGAATTTCCGCCTGCCGATCCGCTATCGCACCCGCGATAATGGCGATCTGACGCTGGAAACCTCTGTCACCGGTACGGTCAGCCTGGAGGCAGAGAAGAAGGGCATCAACATGTCGCGCATCATGCGCAGCTTCTATGCCCATGCCGAACGCACCTTCAGTATCGATGTGATCCGCGCCGCGCTGGATGATTACAAGGCCGATCTGGAAAGCTTTGACGCGCGCATCATGATGCGGTTTTCATTTCCGATGAAGGTCGAAAGCCTGCGTTCGGGGTTAAGCGGGTATCAGTATTACGATATTGCGCTGGAACTGGTGGACAAGGGCGGTGTGCGGCAGGTCTTCATGCATCTGGATTATGTCTATTCCTCGACCTGCCCCTGTTCGCTGGAACTGAGCGAACATGCGCGCGCCACGCGCGGGCAACTGGCCACCCCGCATTCGCAGCGCTCGGTCGCGCGGGTGTCGGTGCAGGTCGTGCCGGGGCAGAGGCTGTGGTTCGAGGATCTGATCGAGCTGTGCCGCGCGGGCGTGCCCACCGAAACTCAAGTCATGGTCAAACGCGAGGATGAACAGGCATTTGCCGAACTGAATGCTGCCAACCCGATCTTTGTCGAGGATGCGGCGCGCAGTTTCTGCGCCCAGTTTGACCGCGATGCGCGCATTGGAGATTTCCGCATTGTCGCCAGCCATCAGGAAAGCCTGCACAGCCATGATGCGGTCAGCGTGCTGACACGCGGCGACAGTTTTGCCACTGACAGCCTTGATCCGAAGCTGTTCGCCTCGCTGGTGCATGTGGGCTAGGAAAGGGCTTGCATGCGGCCTGCGCGGGTGACAATCATCGAAGCATGTCAGCGCAAACACCGATCCTGACCGCCACCCTGAACCCCGCGCTTGATCTCTCGGCGCGGGTGGACCGGATGCTGGCCGGGCCAAAGCTGCGCATGACCGACCCGCTGACAGAACCGGGTGGCGGGGGCGTGAATGTGGCGCGCGCGATCCATGAACTGGGTGGGGCGGTCACGGCTTGGGTGGCGCTGTCGGGCAGCACCGGGGCACAGCATGGCGCATTGTTGCGTGGCCAGGGCGTTGATGTGCATGCCTTTACGGCGCCGGGCGAAACCCGCAGCAGTTGGGCCGTGACCGATGCGCAAGGGGCGCAATACCGCCTGCAATTGCCCGGACCAGAGTGGAGCGCGCAGGCAGAACAGGCCGCGCTGGAGGATATCGCCGCGCAGGCCGCAGCTCTGGTGGTGCTGTCAGGCTCGCAACCGCCCGGTATCGCCGCCGACTTCCCGCAGGTGCTGGCGCGCAAGCTGGGGGCGGGGCGTCTGATCGTTGATATCTCGGGCGATGCCTTGCGCCAAACTCTGGATCAGCCCGATGCGCAAGCGCGCCCGTATCTGCTGCGGATGGATCAGGCCGAAAGCGAGGCGCAGGCAGGCCACGCCCTGCCGGGTATCGTGGCAGCGGCGGATTTTGCCGCAGCGTTGGTAGCGCGCGGTGTGGCCGAACATGTCTGCATTGCGCAAGGGGCAAATGGCTCGGTTCTGGCAGGGCCAGACGGGCTGGCGCTGCATTGCCGCCCGCCAAAGGTCGCGGTCAAAAGCAAGGTCGGGGCCGGGGACAGCTTCACCGGTGCCTTCACCCTTGCGCTGGCGCAGGGACAGGATATGGCGGTTGCGCTGCAATGGGGCACGGCGGCGGCAGCAGCAGCGGTAGTGACCGAAGGCACCGCGCTGTGTCGGCGCGAAGATTTCGCGCGGCTGGTACCACAATGCCGCGTGACCCCGCTACACGCTTGACACTGGCGCGATGCAGGGCAAAGGCTTTGCGCCATGCTTGACCCGCGCCCTGTCATTCATCTGATCGGCTTGTTGACCCTGGCTCTGGGCGCGCTCATGCTGCTGCCGCTGGCGCTGGATCTGGCCGCAGCCACAGGCAATGCGCAGGGCTTCGCCTCGGCAAGCTTCATCACATGTATCGCAGGCGGCGTGGCGGCCCTGAGCACGCGGCAGGCGCTGGCGCGCGGTCTGGGGCGGCGGCAATCCTTTCTGCTGACCGCAGGTGTCTGGGCGGTTCTGCCCGCCTTTGGCGCGCTGCCTTTCGTGCTTGGCGCGCCGAACGCAAACTGGACACATGCCTATTTCGAGGCCATGTCGGGCCTGACCACTACAGGCACCACGGTCTTTGTGGGCCTTGATGACATGCCGCCGGGCGTGCTGCTGTGGCGCTCGATCCTGCAATGGCTGGGGGGCTTGGGGATCATCATCGTGGCGCTGGTCTTCCTGCCGGTGCTGCGCGTGGGCGGGATGCAGCACTTCCAGTCCGAAGCCTTTGACACGATGGGCAAGGTGATGCCGCGCGTCTATGATATCTCTTCGGCGCTGCTGCAAGTCTATGTCGGGCTGACCTTGCTGGCAATTCTGGCTTATATGGCCTTCGGCATGCCCGGTTTCGATGCGCTCAATCACGGGCTGACCACCATTGCCACAGGCGGGTTTTCCACGCGCGACGGATCATTCGGGGATTTTACCGGCCCGCTGGAATATGTCGCCGTGGTTTTCATGATTCTGGCCGGGTTACCCTTCATTCGCTACATTCAGCTTGTCGGCGGTTCATTCGGCGCGCTCTGGCAAGATGTGCAGGTGCGCGCCTTTCTGCGCTGGGTTGGCTATGCCATCGCGGTGGTGGTGGTCTATCGTCTGATGACGTCAGAGGCCACGCAATGGGATGTGCTGCGCGGCACGGCGTTCAATGTGGTGACGCTCTTTACCGGCACCGGCTATGGCAGCGAAGATGTCGAGGGTTGGGGCGATTTCCCGCTGATTGTGGTGATTCTGGTGGGTTTCATCGGCGCGGCCACGGCCTCGACCGGCTGTGCGCTCAAGGTGTTTCGCTTCCTTGTGCTGTTCGAGGCGATCAAGACCCGTATCCGCCAACTGCGCAGCCCCAACCAGGTGCTGGCGGTCAAGCTGGGTGGCAAAAGGCTGAGCGAGGATGTGATTTCCTCTGTCATCGTGCTGTTTACGGTGTTTTTCGCTGGTTTCGTGCTGCTGGCCTTCGGCCTGACCCTGACCGGCCTGCCCACCCGCACGGCGATCACGGCGGCCTGGACCGCGATTTGCAATGTAGGGCCGGTTTTCGGCCCTGAAGTCGGGGCGACAGGCGCGGTGGATGGCTTTCCCGACACCGCAAAATGGCTGATGATCGGGGGCATGTATCTGGGCCGGCTGGAAGTTCTGGCGGTGCTGGTGCTGTTGCAGCCGCGCTTCTGGCGGGGTTGATTGCACAGCCCTGCCGGAATAGAAGCGCGTCAGTTCCCGGCGCAAACGAGTTGGCCATGAAACCCTTTCTGATCCTGCAATTGCGCCCGGAAGATGAAGCGGCTGATGAAGAATTCTGCGCGATCATGAACCGCGCTGAATTGTCGCCAGAGCATGTCACCCGCATCAGGCTGGATCAGACCAGGCTTGACCCGCAGCTTGACCCTGCGCGCTTCAGCGGGGTGATCGTGGGGGGCGGGCCGGGCTGTGTCAGCGACCCGCCCGACACGAAGGACCCGCTGGAGGCGCGCATCGAGGCCGATATCCTTGGCATGATGCCGCGCATTCTGGACGCCAATGTGCCGTTTCTGGGCTGTTGCTACGGGATCGGCATATTGGGGCGTACACTGGGCGCGCGGGTGTCGAAAGCGCATTACGGCGAACCGATCGGCCCGATCATCTGCACCCGCCGCCCCGAGGCCACCGATGATCCGCTGTTGCGCGGCCTGCCCGAGCATTTCACGGCACTTGTGGGCCATAAGGAAGCGCTGGATGAATTGCCGCGTGGCGCGGTACATCTGCTTGAAGGGGCGCGCTGTCCGATCCAGATGCTGCGCGCGGGCGACCGCGTCTATGCCACGCAGTTTCACCCCGAAGCCACCGGCGACAGCTTCGCGCTGCGCATCCGCATCTATCGCAACAAGGGCTATTTTCACCCCGACGAGGCAGAGGCGCTGATCGCGCGCAGCGCCGGGGCCGCGACCGAGCATTCGGGCCGCATCCTTGCCAATTTCGTGCATCATTTCGCGCGGCCCTGAGCCTTGCTTGTGGCAGGTGATGACGTAATTTCACCGATCCGGTGCCGCAAGGGGTTTTCCTGCGCGACGCGCCATGCCACATCTGCATCACCAACAGCACAAAGGTGCAGCCATGCCCTATTTCACCACCCCTGACGGGGCACAGCTTCATTACACCGATGACGGACATGGCCGCGCGCTTCTGTGTCTGGCGGGGCTGACGCGCAATGGCTCGGATTTCGACTATCTGGCCCCGCATCTGCCCCCTTTGCGGATGATCCGGCTGGACTATCGCGGGCGCGGCAAATCGCAATGGACCGGGGCAGACAGTTATACTGTGCCGCAGGAAGCCGCCGATGCGCTGGCCCTGCTCGATCATCTGGGGCTGGATCAGGCGGCGATCCTGGGCACGTCGCGCGGGGGGATTATCGGCATGTATCTGGGCGCCACCGCGCCTGACCGGCTGCGCGGGCTGTGCCTTAATGATGTCGGCCCGGAAATTGACGCGCAAGGGCTGGCGCGGATTTCCGACTTTATCGGGCGCATCCCCTCGGCGCGCAGCCATGCCGAGGCCGCGCTGGCGCTGGAACGCGCCTTTCCCGAATTCACCGATATGCCGCCGGGGCGCTGGCTGGCAGAGGCGCGCAAGCATTTCATCCAGACCGATCAGGGGCTGGATCTGAACTATGACCCCGCGCTGCGACAGGCTTTTCTGGCAGCGATGGATGGCGGCGGCGGCGATCTGTGGCCGATGTTTGATGCCTGCGCGGGTATCCCGCTGGCGCTGATCCGTGGGGCCGAATCCAACCTGCTTAGTGCCGCAACGGCCGAAGAAATGCAGCGCCGCCGCCCCGATATGGTCGTTGCCGAGGTGCCGGGGCGCGGGCATATCCCCTTCCTTGATGAAGCCGAGGCGCTGCGTGCGATCCATGAATGGCTGGGCATGTGTCTGTAACCATCGGTGATATTCGCGCGGCGGCACAGCGGCTGCAGGGCCATGCGCGGCGCACCCCGCTTCTGTCCTCGCCCTTTCTGGACCGGCTCGCGGGGCGGCGGGTGCTGGTCAAGGCCGAATGCCTGCAACATACCGGCAGCTTCAAGTTTCGCGGCGCTTGGTCGGCGCTGACGGCATTGGGCGCGGATGCGCGCGGGGTGCTGGCGTTTTCCTCGGGCAATCATGCGCAAGGCGTGGCCTATGCTGCAGCGCTGCGTGGCCTGACCGCCGTGATCATGATGCCGCGCGACGCGCCTGCGATCAAGATCGCCAATACGCGCGCGCTTGGCGCAGAGGTCGTGCTTTATGACCGCACAGCCGAAGATCGCGACGCGCTTGGGGGCGCCCTGGCCCGCGAACGCGGGCTGGCGCTGATCCCGCCCTTCGATCACCCTGATGTCATTGCAGGCCAGGGCACAGTCGGGCTGGAAATCGCCGAGCAGGCGTGTGCGATGGGGATCACCAGCGCGCAGGTGCTGATCTGCTGCGGCGGTGGCGGGCTAAGTGCGGGCATCGCGCTGGCCTTGCAGGCCGACGCCCCCGACATGCGCCCGCGCACGGTTGAACCCGAAGGCTTTGACGATGTCGCGCAATCGCTGGCCATAGGGCAGGTGGTCGAATTGCCGCTGCGCGCGGGGCTGTGCGATGCGATTGTCACGCCGCGTCCGGGGCGGCTGACCTGGCCCATTCTGCAACGCCTTTGCGGGCCGGGGCTGGTGGTCAGCGATGCGCAGGCGCTGGCCGCGATGGCGCTGGCCCATGAGCGCCTGAAGCTGGTGCTGGAACCGGGGGGCGCGGTGGCGCTGGCCGCCGCGCTGTTCTGCCCCGATCATATCGCGGGCGAGGCCGTAATTGTCACTGCCTCTGGCGGGAATGTGGATCGTGCTGTGTTCAGGCGCGCGCTGGATCAGGGGGACATCCATGCCGATTGCGGAACTTGACGGGTTTCACATGCATTACCGCCTGTCGGGGCCGCCCGATGGCCCGGTGCTGGTGCTGTCAAACGCGCTGGGGACCAATCTGCGGATGTGGGATCCCCTGCTGCCGCATCTGTCGCGCGATCTGCGTATCCTGCGCTATGACCGGCGCGGGCATGGGGCAAGCGACGCGCCCCCCGGCCCCTACCGTATGGGCCAGCTTGTGCGCGACACCGAAGCGCTGCTTGATCATCTGCAGTTCCGCGGCTGCGTCTTTCTGGGCCTGTCGCTGGGGGGGATGGTGGCGCAGGGGCTGGCGGTCAAGCGCCCCGATCTGATCCGCGCGCTGGTGCTGTCGAACACTGCCGCGCGCATCGCCACCGCCGAGATCTGGGCCGCACGCGCCGCACGCGCCCAGACGCAGGGGCTGGGCGCGCTGGTCGACGCAACAATGGAACGCTGGTTCACCGCCGCCTTTCGCGCCACGCCCGAGTTTCATTTCTGGCGCAACATGTTTCTGACCACCCCGGCGCAAGGCTGGGTCGGCTGTGCGCAGGCGATTGCGGGGACGGATTTCTACACCTCGACCGCTGGGTTGACCCTGCCCGTACTGGGCATCGGGGCCGATCGCGATGGCTCCACCCCGCCCGATCTGGTGCGCGAAACCACTGAACTGGTGCCCGGCGCGCAATTCGCCCTGATCCGCCGCGCGGGCCATCTGCCCCATGTCGAACAACCGCAAGACTATGCCCGGATTCTGCGTGAGTTCTTCTGCGAACAGAAGGTGTTGCAATGATCCGTGGTTTCATCTTGCCCAAAATACTCAAATTGCAACGCCGCGACCCCGCGCAACGCCGCAAGGGGCGAAAACCCGTTTCCCATCACTGCCGCGCCACGCTAGACTAAGACCCATGAGCAACACGCACTCCCCCTATCAGGTTCTGGCGCGCAAATATCGCCCCGAAAGCTTTGCCGATCTGATCGGGCAGGACGCGATGGTGCGCACGCTGCGCAATGCCTTTGCCGCCGACCGCATCCATCATGCCTTTGTCATGACCGGCATTCGCGGCACTGGCAAGACCACCACCGCGCGCATCATCGCCAAGGGGCTGAACTGCATCGGGGCGGACGGGCAGGGCGGCCCGACCACAGAACCTTGTGGCGTCTGCGAGCATTGCCGCGCGATCACCGATGGCCGTCATGTCGATGTTCTGGAAATGGATGCGGCCTCGCGCACAGGTGTCGGCGATATCCGAGAGATCATCGACAGCGTGGCCTATCGCGCGGCCTCGGCGCGCTACAAGATCTACATCATCGACGAAGTCCATATGCTATCGAACAGCGCCTTCAATGCGCTTCTGAAAACGCTGGAAGAACCGCCCGCGCATGTGAAATTCATCTTCGCCACAACCGAGATCCGCAAGGTGCCGGTCACCGTGCTGTCGCGCTGCCAGCGTTTTGATCTGCGCCGGATCGAGCCAGAGGTGATGATGGCGCATCTTGAAAAGATCGCGCAGGCCGAGGGCGGGCAGGTCAGCCGCGATGCGCTGGCGCTGATCACGCGCGCGGCTGAAGGTTCGGTGCGCGATGCGATGTCGCTGCTGGATCAGGCGATCAGCCACGGCGCGGGTGAAACCAGCGCCGATCAGGTGCGCGCCATGCTGGGGCTGGCCGACCGCGCACGGGTGCTTGATCTGTTCGACCAGATCATGCGTGGCGATGCGGCGGGCGCGCTGGCCGAACTGGCGGCGCAATATGCCGATGGTGCCGACCCGATGGCCGTGCTGCGTGATCTGGCCGAAATCACCCATTGGCTAAGCGTGGTGAAGATAACCCCGCAAGCGGGGCAGGACCCCACCCTCAGCCCAGAGGAACGCGATCGCGGTGCGCAGATGGCGGGTGCGCTGCCGATGCGGGTTCTGACGCGCGCTTGGCAGATGTTGCTGAAGGCGCTGGAAGAAGTGGCCAGCGCCCCTAATGCGATGATGGCGGCAGAAATGGCGATCATCCGCCTGACCCATGTTGCCGATCTGCCCAGCCCCGAAGAGCTGGTGCGCAAATGGCACGACCAGTCCCCGCCGCAAGGGGGTGGAAACGGACCGCGCAGCCCCGCGCCGCAACGGCCGGGGGCGCATGTGCAGGGCCGCGCGCCTTCCCCTTCGCCCTCGGGCAATGGCGCGCAGGCCGCGCTGGCGGGGGCAGTGCCGGCCTTTGCCGAATATCCGCGATTCGACGATGTTGTCGCGCTGATCCGCGCGCGGCGCGACATGGCGCTGCTGCTGGAGGTCGAGACCTGCCTTCGGCTGGTCAATTACCGCCCCGGCCGGATCGAGTTCGAACCGACAGCGGAAGCCGCGTCTGATCTGGCGCAGCGCCTGTCGTCAAAACTGCAAGGCTGGACCGGGGCGCGGTGGGCGGTGTCGGTCACGTCCGGCGGCGGGGCCACCATCGCCGAAGCGCGCGCGCGCGCGCATGACGCGGCCGCGGCAGAGGCGCATGACAATGATGTGGTCGCGGCGGTGTTCGCGGCCTTCCCCAATGCCCGGATTGCCGATATCCGCGATCTGGGCCAGGCGCAGGCAGAGGCGGCGCAGGACGCGCTGGCCCCGGTCGAGGATGAGATCGATCCCGATTGGGATCCGTTTGACGACTGATCAGGAAAGGATAGGCGGCAATGTTCAAGGGATTGGGCGGCATGGGCGATATGGCCAAGATGATGAAGGCCGCGCAGGAAATGCAGACCAAGATGACCCAGCTTCAGGAAGATCTGAAATCGATCACGGTGACAGGCGAATCCGGGGCCGGGCTGGTCAAGGCCACGGCCACGGCGAAGGGCGAGTTGACCGCGCTGGATATCGATCCGTCGATCTTCAACGCTGATGACAAGGAAGTGGTCGAGGATCTGA
This sequence comes from Paracoccaceae bacterium, assembly GCA_020832655.1. Classification (GTDB taxonomy): domain Bacteria; phylum Pseudomonadota; class Alphaproteobacteria; order Rhodobacterales; family Rhodobacteraceae; genus Roseinatronobacter. The sequence continues at coordinate 5,707 of JAFIEF010000051.1, read as the reverse complement.
TCCTTGCCGCGATCAAGGATGCGCAATCGCGCGCCGAGGTGCGGGCCAAGGAAGAAATGGGCAGGATCGCCGAAAGCATGGGGCTGCCGCGCGACATGAATCTGCCGATGTGACGGGTTGATATGTCCCGCGCCACTGACGAGATTGACGCGCTGATCGCGCATCTGGCGCGGCTGCCGGGGCTGGGGCCGCGTTCAGCGCGCCGGATGGTGCTGCATTTGCTGCAAAAGCGCGAACAGGCGCTGCACCCGCTGCTGGCGGGGCTGACGCGGCTGGCCAGCAGCGCGCAGAACTGCCAGCGCTGCGGCAATATCTCTACCGCGCCGGTTTGCGATATCTGCACGGATCCGCGCCGCGCGACCGGCGAGATCTGCGTGGTCGAGGACGTCGCGGCGCTGTGGGCGATGGAACGCGGCGGCGCGTTTGCGGGCCGCTATCATGTACTGGGCGGCACGCTTTCGGCGCTGGATGCGATGGGGCCAGAGGAGCTGGGCATCCCCGCGCTGCTGGACCGCGTGCAGACCGAGGATGCGCGCGAGGTGATCCTGGCGCTGGGGGCCACGGTCGATGGCCAGACCACGGCGCATTACATCGCCGATGCGCTGGCAGGCCGCGATGTCAGCGTCACCGCGCTGGCGCAGGGCGTGCCGATGGGGGGCGAGTTGGATTATCTGGATGATGGCACCATCGGTGCGGCACTGCGCGCGCGCAAGGCGTTTTGAGGGGGGGCCATGCCCTATAGCCGGATCACCGAGATCAACCGCCCGTAATCGGCCTGCCCCTCATGCGTGGCGCGGCGATAGGAATAGAACATGTCGGGCTGCGAATAGGTGCAATGCCCGGTCCAGATGGCCTCTGCCACGCCTGCCGCGCGCAGCCGCATCAGGCCAAACCCGATCAGGTCGAACTGATAGCGCCCGTTCGCCCCATTGGCAAAGAAGCGCAGATAGTCGGGGTCTTCGGCCATGAAGTCTTCCAGAAACTCCTCGGTCACTTCATAGGCGCGCTGGCTGATGCTCGGGCCGATCACGGCGCGGATGCGCGCGCGGGTCGCGCCCAGCCCTTCCATCGCCTCGACAGTGTTTTCCAGAATGCCGCCCAAGGCGCCGCGCCACCCCGCATGTGCCGCCCCGATCACGCCAGCTTGCGGGTCGGCAAACAGCACAGGCTGACAATCGGCCGTCAGAATCGCCAGTGCCAGCCCCGGTGTGGCCGTCACCATCGCATCGCCCTTTGGTGGCGGGCTTGATGCGGGCAAGGGTACGCTGATCTGTACCACATCGGCCGAATGGGTCTGGTGCAGGCTGACCAGCGCTTCGGGCGCGACCTGCATCGCCCCGGCCACGCGGGTGCGGTTCATCTTGACGCTTTCGCGCTGATCCGAGGAACCGGGGCCGCAATTCAGCCCCGCGAAAATGCCCGAAGACGCGCCCCCGCGCCGGGTAAAGAACCCGTGGCGCAGCGGTGACAGCGCGTCAGAGGTCAGAATCTCCAGCGTCATGGGTCGAATCCCGGTGGCGGGCGGGCAGAGTCTGGGGTGAACCCGATCATCTTGAACAGGTGACCCATTTCCTGCGGGTGCGTCAAGCGGCGATGCGCAGCGATATGGGCGTCAAGCGCGGCCCCGCTCAGTCCTTCGGCAAGTGCTTGTGCGCGCGCGGTGATGCCCAGCCGTTCCAGCAGCACGCCTTGCGGGGTCATGGCTGTGGCGCGCAAGGGCTTTGCCGCCAGCGCCAGCGCCTGAAAATCCACATGCGCGGTAAGATCGGCCTCGCCGGGGCAGTCCAGCGGGTCGCAAGGGCAGTGGTTGCGCAGCGCCTGCAAGGTGTCGCCGCGGCTGCGCCAGTCGCCATAATCGATGATCAGCGCAAATCCGCCTTGCCCAGCGATACGCGCGGCAATGGCCTGCATGATCGGCTGCGCCGGGGCGCAGATTTCGACCATCTGCCCTTCAATTCTGTCCTGCAGGCGATGCTCCAGCGCCGCCAGCCGCGCCACCGGGCCAAGCCCGAAAACCAGCCGCCCGTCCTGCGCCCCGACCATGCGTTCGGCCCAGCCTTCGCCCCGGCGCAGGAACTGGCGGATCGGCAGCGCGTCGAAAAATTCATTCGCGATCAGAAACAGCGGCTGGTCAGCGGGCAATGTGTCCACGCAGTCATGCCATTGCGCCGCCCCCAGTTTTTCGGCCTGAGCCGCGCGCAGCACGGGCGAGGCCTCAATCAGATGCAGGCGGGCGGCATCGTGAAACCCCGCCACGCGGGCCGTGGCGCGCAGCATATCGGCCATCAGCGTGCCGCGCCCCGGCCCAAGCTCTGCCAGTGTGAAGGGGCGGGGCGCGCCCTGATCCACCCAAAGCTGCGCAAGCAGCAGGCCAAGCATCTCGCCGAACATCTGGCTGATTTCGGGCGCAGTGGTGAAATCCCCCTGCACGCCCAGCGGGTCGCGGCTGGTGTAATAGCCATACTGCGGATGCAGCAGGCAGGCGGTCATGTATTCCGCCACGCTGATCGGGCCTTGCGCGCAGATCTGGCGCAGCAATATCCGGCCCAGCGGCGTCATGGCGCGCGCCGCGCCCGCCATAGCAGCAACAGCCCGATCACGATCATTGGCAGCGACAACACCTGCCCCATGCTGATACCCACCGGCCCCAGCGCCAGCACATGGCCCAGCGGGTTGTCGGGGGTGATGAATTGCGCATCCGCCTGGCGCCAGAACTCGACAATGAAACGCGCCAGCCCGTAGCCCGCGACAAAGACGCCGGTGATCGCGCCAGGGGTCTTCAGCCAGCCCTTGCGCCAGACCAGCCAGCCCAGCACGGCAAACAGTACCAGCCCTTCCAGCGTGGCCTCGTAAAGCTGGGTGGGGTGGCGCGCGCAGACATCCATCGGCCAGTCCCACGGGCAGGCTTGCGCATGTTCGCCGGGGAAGACCACGCCCCAGGGCATGGTGGTGGGGCGGCCCCACAGCTCGGCATTGATGAAATTCGCCACCCGCCCCAGCCCTATGCCGATGGGCGCGACCAGCGCCATCGCATCGCCCAGTTGCAGGGGCGGCACGGAATGGCGGCGACAATAGAGCAGCCCGGCGATGATGACGCCTGCCAGCCCACCATGAAAGGACATGCCGCCTTCCCATACGCGCAATATCTCTGCCGGGTAGCGCAGGTAATATTCGGCCTGATAGAGCAGCACGAAGCCCAGACGCCCGCCCAGAATCACCCCGATGATGACCCATGTCAGCAGCCCTTCGACCCTGGCCGGTTCCATCGGGGCAGTATTGGCAGGCCATAAAGCGGACCGCTTCATCAGCCGCTGGATGATATACCAGCCCAGCAGGAAGCCCGTGATATAGGCCAGCGCATACCAGCGCAGGGCAAAGCTGAACCCGCCCAGATCGATCTGGAAGATGATGGGCGAGATATCGGGGAATGCGAGAGCCAGCGGCGTGATCATGGGGTGGCCTGCCTTGGGAATGGTTGCGACTGTCTGGCGCGGGCGGGCAGGGGAAGTCAACCTTGAGATTTCGCGCAAGGCGGCACATATAGGGGCAAAGAGAAATGCCAGAGGTGCGCCAGATGCAAAGCCGGAACCGTTTTCTTGATGATATGTCGCAATTGATGACCAATGCGATGGGTGTGGCACAGGGCGCGCGCAGCGAGGCCGAAACCGCGATGAAGGGTCTTCTGGATCGATGGCTGGCGGATCGCGATTTTGTTACCCGCGAGGAATTCGACGCCACCCGCGCAATGGCCCAAAAGGCCCGCGAGGAGAATGAGGCGCTGAGGGCGCGCATCGCGGCGCTGGAAGCGCGTCTGGACCAGAGCGGCTGAACGCCGCCGGGGGTGCGGTGACAACACTCTTGTCACGGCGCGCAGAACTTCGTAACACCATCCCCGACGGATACGGGAGACGCTGGCACAAATGTCAGGGCCGAAGGAGCAACCGCCCCGGTAAACTCTCAGGCAAAAGGACCGTTCCGCCGCACACACTCTGGAGAGTGGCGCGCCAGTCGCGCCCGCCGAAGGGATAGCGATCTCAGGCGCAAGGGACAGAGGGGGCATGGCGCGTGGGCAATCCCGCGCATTCATGATCCAGCCCGGTCACGGGCACGACAGGCGGGGCACGCAATGACACAGCCAAACAGTGACTTGAAGCGCATTGTGCTTCATGACCTGCATCTGGAACTGGGCGGGCGAATGGTGCCCTTTGCCGGCTATGCGATGCCGGTGCAGTATCCGATGGGGGTGATGAAGGAACATCTGCACACCCGCGCGCAGGCCGGGCTGTTCGATGTCAGCCATATGGGGCAGGTGATCCTGCGGCCTCTGGGCGATATGGCGGCGCTGGAAGCGGGGCTGGAAGCGCTGATGCCGGTTTCGGTGCGCGGGCTGGCCGAAGGGCGGCAGCGTTACGGGCTGCTGACCAATGCGCAGGGTGGCATCCTTGATGATCTGATGTTTGCCAATCGCGCTGATCACCTGTTTGTGGTGGTTAATGCTGCGCGCAAGGATCACGACATCGCCCATCTGCGCCACCATCTGGCCGATGTCGCACAGATCGAAGCTGTAACCGACCGCGCATTGCTGGCGCTTCAGGGACCGATGGCGGAAGGGGTTCTGGCCGGTTTTGTTCCGGCCGTCAGGGAAATGCGCTTCATGGATATCGCGATCCACCCGTCGGATTTCGGCGCGCTGTGGATTTCGCGCTCGGGCTATACCGGCGAGGACGGGTTCGAGATTTCGGTGCCTGCAGATGCTGCTGAAGCTTTCGCCCGCGCGCTTCTGGCGCAGCCGGACGTCGCGCCGATCGGGCTGGGCGCGCGTGATTCGCTGCGCCTGGAAGCGGGCTTGTGCCTTTTTGGTCATGATATCGATCAGACCACCACCCCGATTGCCGCAGGGCTGGGCTGGGCGATCCAGAAGGCGCGGCGCGCAGGCGGGGCGCGGGCAGGGGGCTTTGCCGGGGCGGATGTGATATTGGCCGAAATCGAAACCGGCCCGAAAACGTGCCGTGTCGGGCTGCGCCCCGAAACCCGCGCACCGATGCGCGAAGGGACAGTGCTGTGGGATGCGCCCGAGGGCGGCGTGGTGCTGGGCCATGTTACATCGGGCGGGTTTGGCCCGTCCGTCGGCGCCCCCATCGCAATGGGGTATCTGCCTTTCGCGCAGGCCAGCCCCGGCACCCGCATCTGGGGGGAATTGCGCGGCAAGCGCCTGCCGGTTACGGTTTCAAAATTGCCGTTTCGTCCATCCACCTACAAGCGCTGAGGAGCGTGTCAGATGAAATATACCGAAGAACATGAATGGCTGCGTCTTGAGGGCGAGCTTGTCGTTGTGGGCATCACCGAGCACGCTGCCGAACAGCTGGGTGATGTGGTCTTCGTGGAACTGCCCGAGATCGAGACCCAGGTCGCCAAGGGCGACGAGGTCTGCGTGATCGAATCGGTCAAGGCCGCCAGCGACATTCTTGCCCCGCTGGATGGCGAGATTGTCGAGGTTAATGAAGCGCTGGTCGACAATCCCGGTCTGGTCAATGACGACCCCTTGGGCGAGGCGTGGTTCTTCAAGCTGAAGCTCGATGATCCGGGCGTGCTGGACAGCTTCATGACCGAGGATGAATACAAGGATTTTCTGGGGTAGCTGTGACAGGGTGCGGGCGCGGGGGGGGGGGGGGGGGGGGGGGGGGGGGGGGGGGGGGGGGGGGGGGGG
>JAFIEF010000007.1 GCA_020832655.1 Paracoccaceae bacterium | reverse complement strand
GCCACAGCCATGACGATCACGGTCACGCGCATGACGATGACCACGGCCACAGCCACGATGATCACGGTCACGCGCATGATGATGATCACGGCCACAGCCATGACGATCACGGTCACGCGCATGACGATGACCACGGCCACAGCCATGACGATCATGGCCATTCGCATGACGATCACGGCCACAGCCATGACGATCATGGCCACTCGCATGACGATCACGGCCACAGCCATGACGGGATTGACCCCCATGCCTGGATGTATCCAGCCAATGCCAAGATCTGGCTGGATGTGGTCGCCGAATCCCTGGCCGCGCATGACCCCGACCATGCCCAGCGTTACATCGACAATGCCGCTGCGGCAAAAGACCAGATCGCCCAGCTGCGCACAGAGATTGCCGAAATCCTTGGCCCTGTCGGCACCGCGCCGCTGGTCATGTTCCATGACGCCTATGGCTATCTGCAACATGGTTTTGGTGTGAATGTCGCGGGCACCATCGCATTGGGGGATGCCGCCAGCCCCGGCGCGCAGCGCCTGTCGGAACTGCGTGCCCAGCTTCAAGATGACGGGGCGGTCTGCATCTTCCCCGAGGTCAACCATTCCTCGCGCTATGTCGATGTGGTGGTCGAAGGGACCGGCGTGCATGTGGGCGCAGAGCTTGACCCCGAAGGCGTCTTGCTGGAACCCGGTGCCGGCCTCTATCCGGCGCTGATGCGCAACATGGCAAGCGCCATAGCCGATTGCGTCACCCAATAGGCAAATTGGCCCACGCCTCTGGACGCAGGGCGCGTCCGGGGCTAGGTCTGGCCCAGCAACATCAGGGCCAGACCATGACCGACAAGACCGAGATCTCCCTCTACCTTGCTGCGCCGCGCGGCTTTTGTGCAGGCGTCGACCGCGCCATCAAGATTGTCGAGCTGGCATTGCAGAAATACGGCGCGCCGGTCTATGTGCGCCATGAAATCGTCCATAACAAATTCGTCGTGGACGGGCTGCGCGAAAAAGGCGCGGTCTTTGTCGAGGAACTCGATGACTGCCCCGATGACCGCCCGGTGATCTTTTCGGCGCATGGCGTGCCAAAATCCATCCCCGCCGAGGCCGCGCGGCGCGAGATGCTGTTTGTCGATGCCACCTGCCCGCTGGTCAGCAAGGTGCATATCGAGGCCGAGCGTCACCACCAGAACGGATTGCAGATGGCGATGATCGGTCACGCCGGTCACCCCGAAACCATCGGCACGATGGGCCAGCTTCCCGAAGGCGAGGTGCTGCTGGTCGAAACCCCCGCCGATGTCGAAAAACTGCAAGTGCGCGACCCGAAAAAGCTGGCCTTCATCACCCAGACCACCCTGTCCATCGACGACACCGCAGAGATTGTGGCAGCGCTGAAGGCACGGTTTCCGGCGATTGTCGGGCCGCATAAGGAAGACATCTGCTATGCCACCACCAACCGGCAGGAAGCCGTCAAGGCGATGGCCCCGCTGATCGATGCGCTGTTGGTGATCGGCGCGCCGAACTCGTCGAATTCGCAACGTCTGGTCGAAGTCGGGCGCGCCAAGGGCTGCGCCTATGCCCAGCTTGTCCAGCGCGCGACTGACATCGACTGGCGCGCGCTGGACGGGGTGCGCGCAGTGGGCATAACCGCAGGCGCATCGGCCCCCGAAGAACTGGTGGAAGAGGTCATCGCCGCCTTCAAGGCGCGCTATGTTGTGACAATGGAACTGGTCGAAACCGCGAAAGAGCGGGTGGAATTCAAGGTGCCGCGCGTTCTGCGCGAAAGCGCATGATCCCGCGCCCGGCGCTGCTTCTGGGGCTGGCGGGGCTGCTGCCCTTCATCTGGGGCGTGGCGACATTGCTGCTGCCAGCCCTGCACAGCCTGACACTGGGTCTGATCGGGCCGCCCTTTGCGGGCCAGCCGGTGCTTGTGGGCTATGGCACCGTGATTCTGGCCTTCATGTCAGGCGTGCTATGGGGCTTTGCGGCGCGTGGGGCCGAACAGTCATGGGCAGGCTACAGCCTGTCGGTGATCCCCGCGCTCTGGGCCTTCTTCATGGTCGGTGGCGGCGCGGTCGGCGCGACTTGGGCGCTGATTGCGGGCTTTGTCGGGTTGCTGGCGATAGACTGGGAATTCAGCCGCCGCGGGCTGACCCCGCGCTGGTGGATGCGGCTTCGCGTGATGCTGACCAGCGGCGTGGTTCTGTGTCTGGCCTTGGGGCTGATGCTGGGCTAAGCATCCGCCACGAATAATTGCACGCGCGCTTACGGAGATATCATGCCCGATCTTGTCGCCTATACCGATGGGGCCTGTTCCGGCAATCCCGGCCCCGGTGGCTGGGGCGTGCTGCTGCGCGCGATGCGCGGCGATCGGATCCTGAAGGAACGCGAATTGTCGGGCGGAGAGGCTGACACCACCAATAACCGCATGGAACTGATGGCCGCGATCATGGCGCTGGAAACCCTGCGCCAGCCCAGTTCCATCACCATCGTCACCGACAGCGCCTATGTGAAGAACGGGGTGACAGGCTGGATACATGGCTGGAAACGCAATGGCTGGCGCACCTCTAACAAGAAGCCGGTCAAGAATGTCGAGCTGTGGCAAAGACTCGACGCCGCACAAGCGCCCCATCAGGTAAGCTGGGAATGGGTCAAGGGCCATGCCGGACACCCCGAAAACGAACGCGCCGATGAGCTGGCGCGCGCTGGCATGGCCCCCTTCAAGACCGGGGCAGAGCCGACATGACCATTGTGCAGGGTCTTGATTATGCCGCCGTGTTCATTTTCGGCCTGACCGGCGCGCTGGCAGCCAGCCGCGCACAGCTTGATATTGTGGGCTTTGTGTTTCTGGCCTGTCTGACGGCGGTGGGGGGCGGCACGCTGCGCGATGTGATGCTGAACCGCGATCAGGTGTTCTGGGTCGCCGATCCCGGCATGATCCTGTCAGCCTGTATCGCCGCCGCGCTGGTTTTCCTGACTGCCCATCTGCTCGAATCGCGGCTGCGCGCGCTGGAATGGCTGGACGCGCTGGCGCTTAGCGTGGCGGTCCCCGCAGGGGTGGGCGTCGCGCTGGGGATGGGGCAAAGCTGGCCCGTGGTGCTGATCATGGGGGTGGCCACCGGCAGCTTTGGCGGGCTGATGCGCGATGTGGTCTGCAACGAAGTTCCGCTGATCCTGAAGAAGGGAGAGCTTTACGCCACCGCCGCCTTCAGCGGTGCGCTGGCCGCGACACTGGCCGATGCGCTGGGGGCATCAACGCTGCTGGCGCTCTTGATCTGCGCGGTGATCACCTTCGCGCTGCGCGCAGGCTCAATGCTGTTCGGCTGGTGCCTGCCGGTCTATAAAAGCCGCCCGCCACGCAACTGACGCCGCTGCGCATAGCCGGCATTCGTGCTCGCATTTGAACGCGCAACGCAGCAAGCAACTGATTCTGCGGCGTGTTTTCCGAAAAATGGTGAGCCCGACAGGATTCGAACCTGTGACCCACTGATTAAAAGTCAGTTGCTCTACCAACTGAGCTACGGGCCCACATCTAGAGCGCTACTTAGAAAAGCCCTTGGGCGGGGTCAAGGGTGAAATTCGGCAATCTGACGGGAATCTGGCGGCGCGCAGAATTGACCGCTGGCCAGACGCGCTTTGCATCCTTATATCGCGCAGCATGGAACAGCACTGCATACGCTTCGCCAAGATGCATGGCGCGGGCAATGATTTCGTCATCATCGACTCGGGCCGGGCGCAGACCCGCGTGATGAATGCTGCGCTGGCCGCAGCGCTTGGCGATCGCCATCGCGGTGTGGGGTTTGACCAGTTGGCAGAGATACGCCCCTCGGACAGCGCCGATATCGATCTGGAATTCTGGAATGCCGATGGCTCGCAGGCGGGCGCATGCGGCAATGCCACGCGCTGCGTGGCCGCAACCGTGATGGCCGCACGCGGGCTGGACCGCTTGCGCATTCGCACCGCGCGCGGGCTGTTGCTGGCCGAGAACCGCGAGGGCCAGATATGGGTGAATATGGGCGCGCCGATCCTTGACTGGCGGGGAATTCCGCTGGCCAGGGATTGCGACACCGCACATCTGCCGATTGACGGCGACCCGGCAGGCGTGGGCATGGGCAATCCGCATTGTGTCTTCTTCGTGGATGATGCCGAGGCCGCGCCGGTTGGCACCTTGGGACCAGAGATCGAACACCACCCGCTTTTTCCCGCCGCCACCAATGTCGAATTCGCCAGCCTGATGGCCCCTGATCATCTGCGCCTGCGCGTGTGGGAACGCGGCACCGGGATCACCCTGGCCTGCGGGTCGGGCGCGTGCGCCACGGCTGTTGCTGCCTGTCAGCGCGGGCTGACCGGGCCAAACGTGACAATCAGCGCCGATGGCGGGGTGTTGCAGGTAGACTGGCGCGAAGACGGGGTCTGGCTGACGGGGCCGGTTGCGCATGTGTTTGACGCGACCCTGTCGGCGGGGTTTCTGGCGCAGGTGCGGGCATGACCGCGCCACGCTTTACCACGCTGGGCTGTCGGCTCAACGCCTATGAAACCGAAGCGATGAAGGCGCTGGCCGAACAGGCCGGTGTCACCGATGCGCTGGTGGTCAATACCTGCGCCGTTACCGCCGAAGCCGTGCGCAAGGCGCGCCAGGAAATCCGCCGCCTGCGCCGCGACAATCCCGATGCGCCGATCATCGTCACCGGCTGCGCGGCGCAGACCGACCCTGACAGCTTTGCCGCCATGCCCGAAGTCACCCGCGTAATCGGCAATCATGAAAAGATGCAAGCCCAGACATGGGCGGGTCTGACCCCGGATCTGATCGGCGCGACCGAGCGCGTGCAGGTCGATGACATCATGTCGGTGCGCGAAACGGCCAGCCATCTGATTGACGGCTTCGGCACCCGCGCGCGGGCCTATGTTCAGGTCCAGAATGGCTGCGATCATCGCTGCACCTTCTGCATCATTCCTTACGGGCGCGGCAATTCGCGCTCGGTCCCGGCGGGGGTGGTGGTCGATCAGATCAAGCGGCTGGTGGATCAGGGCTATCCCGAGGTGGTGCTGACCGGCGTCGATCTGACAAGCTGGGGGGCGGATCTGCCGGCCAGCCCACGGCTGGGCGATCTGGTGCGGCGGATCCTGACGCTGGTGCCGGATCTGGCGCGGCTGCGGATTTCATCGATCGATTCGATCGAAGCTGATGATGCGCTGATGGAGGCCATCGCCTCTGAGCCCCGGCTGATGCCGCATCTGCATCTGTCGCTGCAAGCTGGCGATGACATGATCCTGAAACGCATGAAGCGCCGCCATCTGCGCGATGATGCCATCGCATTTTGCCAGCAAGCCCGCCGCCTGCGCCCCGATATCGTGTTTGGTGCGGATATCATCGCGGGTTTCCCCACGGAAACCGATGAAATGTTCGAAAACTCCATCAAGCTGGTGCAGGAATGCGGGCTGACCTTCCTGCATGTCTTTCCCTTCAGCGCGCGTCAGGGCACCCCCGCCGCGCGCATGCCCCAGCTTGACGGCGGCGTGATCCGCGCGCGCGCAGCAAAGCTGCGCGCAGCAGGGGCACAAGCGCTGTCGGCGCATCTTCAGGCGCAGACCGGCACGCGCCATCGCATCCTGATGGAAGCCCCCGATCTGGGCCGGACCGAGCAATTCACTGAAGTGGCCCTGGACACCCCGCACCCCCCCGGCCAGATCATCGAGGCGCGCATCACCGGCCATGACGGGGCAAGGCTGCGCGCCTGAACACCGCCCACGGCGCTGCATCGCGACGCAGTGCCGCAAAGCCGCTTTCACCTTGCCTGCGACGCGGGCATACTGCGTCAAACACCAAAGGATGAAGGACACCCCATGCCAAACCCCATCGAAGCGCGTCTGTCAGAGCTTGGCCTGAACCTGCCTGACGCCCCTGCCCCAGCGGCGAATTATGTGCCCTATGTGCAAAGCGGATCGCTGGTTTTCGTCTCCGGCCAGATCAGCGCCGGGGCGGATGGACTGATCTGTGGTCGATTGGGGGCAGATATGGATGTGGCCGCCGGGACCAAGGCCGCCGAAAGCTGCGCGCTGGCGCTGATCGCGCAGTTGCGCCAGGCCTGCGGGGGGGATCTGTCGCGGCTCAAGCGCGTGGTCAAGCTGACCGGCTTTGTCAACTGCACCGCGGATTTCACCGATCAGCCCAAAGTGGTGAATGGTGCCTCTGATCTGATGGTCGCCGTCTTTGGCGAGGCAGGCCGCCATGCCCGCGTCGCGGTCGGCGCGCCCTCGCTGCCGCTGGGGGTTGCGGTCGAAATCGACGGCATTTTCGAAATCGCCTGACGGCCAGAAGGCAGATCTGATCAGGCGCGTTCCAGCGCCGAGATGATCTGCCCGAAATCCGCAGCCTTCAGCGATGCCCCGCCCACCAGCGCGCCATCGACATTGGCGATGGCAAAGATCTCGGCGGCATTGCCAGGCTTCACCGACCCGCCATAAAGCAGCGAAATCGCGCCATCGGGCAGATGCGCGCGCAGTGCGTCATGAACTTCGGCGATCTGCGGCAATGTCGGCGTGCGCCCTGTGCCGATGGCCCAGACAGGTTCATAGGCAACGACTGTATTGGCCGCATCCGCCCCGTCTGGCAGGGATGCCGCCAACTGCCCCAGCACCACACCCAGCGTCTGGCCTGCATCGCGCTCTGCCCCGGTTTCGCCCACACAAATGATCGCGACCAGCCCTGCCGCATGGGCCTGCGCCGCCTTGGCGGCCACCAGGCCAGAGCTTTCGCCATGATCGGCGCGGCGTTCGGAATGGCCCAGAATGACATGGCGCGCGCCGCTATCAGCCAGCATCTGCGCCGAGATGTCGCCAGTATGCGCGCCGCTGGCCTGTGCATGGCAATCCTGCCCGCCGACCATGACCGCGCTGCCTTCGACCGTCTGTGCCATTGCCGCAATCAGCGTGGCGGGCGGGCACAGCAACACCCCGCAAGCCGGGTCAGGGAATGCCTGCGCCAGCGCGCGCGCCTGATCCAGATCGGCATGCAGCCCGTTCATCTTCCAGTTTCCGGCGGCAAGTTTGCAGGCTTTTGTCATTGGCGTATCCCCTGTTTTGCGTCAGGGATACGCCGCATGGCAGGGCAATGCAATCAGCCGCGGGCCTGTTTCATGCGTTCGCTCAAGGTCTCGACATCGTCGAACTTGATCGATTCGCCACAGCCGCAGGCTTCGGTGACATTGGGGTTGCGGAAGCGAAAGGCGCTTTCGATCAGCCCGGTTTCATAATCGATCTCGGTGCCGAACAGGAACATCTGCGCCATCGGGGCGATGATCACCCGCGCGCCATCCTGTTCGACGACCTCTTCATGCGGTTCGACGCCCTGCGCGGCTTCCAACGTGTATTCCATGCCTGCACAGCCGCCCTTCTTGACGCCCACGCGCAGCCCGCTGGCACCCTCTCGATCCATCAGGCGGCGGATCTGGCGCACTGCGGCAGGGGTCAAGGTGACCGGGGATTTTCCAGGGATCGCGAACATCATCTTATCCTTGCGTGTTTTCTGGTCTGCGCGCGGGGTTACCGACAACTGTCGCGCCCGGTGCCACATCGCGCGTGACCACTGCGCCCGCGCCAATGATGGCCCCGTCGCCAATGCTGACGCCGGGCAGTATGATCGCACCACCGCCGATCCAGACATCCGCGCCGATACCAACAGGTTTGCCCCATTCCAGCCCGGCCGCGCGCGAAGCGCCATCGCGCGGGTGATCGGCGGTCAGGATCTGCACATTCGGCCCGATCTGGGTGCGCGCCCCGATCCGCACTTCGCAGACATCCAGGATCACGGCATTGAAATTGACAAAGCAGCCAGGGCCGAAATGGATATGGCAGCCGTAATCGACATGAAACGGCGCGCGGATTACCGCATCATTCCATGTGCCCAGCAGTTGGGGCAGAAGACAGGCGCGCGCCGCGTCCCCGTCAATGGTCTGGTTATAGGCGCGCATCAGCCCCTGCGCGCGCCGACGCAGCGCGACCAGTTCGGGGCAGGCGGGGTCATAGGGCGCGCCTGACAGCATCTTGTCACATTCGGACAAGCGTGCATCCATCACATGAACCCCAGTTCCAGCCGTGCCTCGTCCGACATCATGTCCATGCCCCATTGCGGGTCAAAAGTCATTTCGACATCGACCGACTGCACCCCCGGAACGGCGCTGACCGCATCCGCAACCCATCCGGGCATTTCACCTGCCACCGGGCAACCGGGGGCAGTCAGGGTCATGATCACGCCCACCTCGCCCGCGTCAGAAATGGTGATGGTGTAGATCAGCCCCAGATCATAGATATTGACCGGGATCTCTGGGTCATAGACTGTCTTGCAAGCCTCGACAATCGGTTCGTACAGCGCGTGGTCGGTGGTTGAGGGCTTGATCAGCAGATCGCCTTCGCCTTGCTCTGTGCTCATGCGCGCCCCTTTTTGGCTGTTGCGGGTCAGCCCCGCTATTCCCGACCATTCATATAGGAAAAGAATGCCCCGCGTCCAGTGCGTCCGTTCACACGCACTGAGAGCTACAACACATAGCGGCTCAGATCGGCCGACCGCGCCAGATCGCCGATATTGGTTTCAACGAAATCTGCATCGACTGTGACAGAATGGCCTGAACGGTCGGGCGCATGAAAGGACAACTCCTCGAACACGCGCTCCATCACCGTATAGAGCCTGCGCGCGCCGATATTCTCGACCGAACGGTTCACATCGGCGGCGATTTTCGCAAGCGCGGCGATCCCGTCCTCGGTGAAGCTGACCGCGACCTCCTCGGTCGCCATCAACGCGCTGTATTGGCGCGTCAGCGCATTGTCGGTTTCGGTCAGGATGCGCACGAAATCACCTTCGGTCAGCGCGCGCAATTCGACCCGTATCGGCAGGCGGCCCTGCAATTCGGGCAGCAGGTCAGAGGGCTTGGCAATATGAAACGCGCCCGAGGCGATGAACAGGATATGATCGGTCTTCACTGGCCCATGCTTGGTGCTGACGGTGGTGCCTTCGATCAGTGGAAGCAGGTCGCGCTGCACGCCTTCGCGGCTGACATCGCCGCCGCGCGCCTCTGCCCGCGCGCAGACCTTGTCGATCTCATCCAGAAACACGATGCCGTTCTGTTCCACCGCTTCCAGCGCGCGGGTCTTGACGGTTTCATCATCGAGCAGCTTGTCAGCCTCTTCCGCGATCAGAAGCTCATGGCTCTCGGCCACCGTGACACGCTTGCGGGTGGTGCGCCCGCCCAGCGCCTTGCCGAAGATCTCGCCCAGATTCATCATCTGTGCGCCGGGCTGGCCGGGGATTTCGAACATGCCGCCCATCGGGTTCGACGTGTCGGCCAGCTCGATTTCGATTTCGGTATCGTCCAGTTCACCGGACAGAAGCTTGCGGCGGAACATCTCGCGCGTGCCCTCGCGCGCATTCTCGCCCGCCAGCGCCTCGATGACGCGATCCTCGGCCGCCTTGTGGGCGCGCGCCTTGACCTCTTCGCGCATATGATCACGGATCATGGCAATCGCACTATCGACAAGGTCGCGGATGATCTGCTCGACATCGCGCCCGACATAGCCCACTTCGGTGAATTTCGTGGCCTCGACCTTGATGAAGGGCGCGCGCGCGAGCTTCGCCAGACGGCGACTGATCTCGGTCTTGCCGACGCCGGTGGGACCAATCATCAGGATATTCTTGGGATAGACTTCTTCGCGCAGATCGGCGGGCAGTTGCTTGCGCCGCCAGCGGTTGCGCAACGCCACCGCCACGGCGCGCTTGGCGTCCTTCTGGCCGATGATGAAACGGTCAAGTTCGCTGACGATCTCGCGCGGGGTCAGGTCGGTCATGGGTATTCCTCAGCGTCATCAATTGGACTGCTAAGGGGTTGGCGTTCAATTAGCGCCCAGCCTTCCTTACCAGATCGCAATCTGCCTCCACGCGCATCGATCTCAATTAAAAGAGTTCGGCAAGCATCATTCTTAAGGCCAGTAAGAACTGTCAGCCGGTCGATAGAAACCCAACCCTGCCCTTTGGCACCTTGTAGTTTAGCCCGGAGCAAGTCTTTCCTTGGCTTTTTCCATCGGCGCTCTTTAAGCCAATGGCGTATTTCGTCTAACAGAATCGGACCCAGTAGGGTGCCGAAGAAACTACCGGTGGCAAATGATAGCAGCACTTGCCATGTCGAAATGTCACCCACTAATCTTCTCCACCGTCAGATTGCCATTGGTATACACGCAGATATCGGCAGCAATCGCCATTGCGCGGCGCGCGATCTCTTCTGCGCTCAGGTCGGTTTCCATCAGCCCGCGCGCAGCCGCCAGCGCGAAATTCCCGCCCGAGCCTATGGCCGTCACATCATGTTCGGGTTCCAGCACATCGCCCGCGCCGGTGATGACGTATAGATCGCGCCCATCCGACACGATCAGCATGGCTTCCAGCTTTTGCAGATATTTGTCGGTGCGCCAATCCTTGGCCAGATCGACACAGGCGCGCTGCAACTGCCCCGGCGTGGCCTCCAGCTTGGCTTCCAGTCGCTCCAGCAGGGTGAAGGCATCGGCGGTCGAGCCTGCAAACCCCGCCACCACCTCATGCCCGCCGGGCGAGAGCCTGCGCACCTTGCGCGCGCGCCCCTTGATCACGGTCTGGCCAAGGCTGACCTGCCCGTCGCCTGCGACCACCACCTGCCCGCCGCGACGCACGGCAATGATGGTGGTGCCGTGCCAGCCCGGAAAATCGCTCATCCCCGCCTCTTCATCTTGCCGCAAAATACTCCCGCCGGAGGCACGCTGCCGCGCGCACCCCGCCAGCGGAAAAAGGGCGCGGCCCATGCCGCGCCCCGCTTTCACTCAGACAGCTTCGTCGATCCAGCTTTTCAGCGCCGATTTCGGTGCCGCGCCGACCTTGTTCGACACTGGCTGACCATCCTTGAACATGAACAGCGCAGGGATACCGCGAATCCCCATCTGCGCAGCCGTGTTGGGGTTTTCATCAACATTGACCTTGGCGATTTTCACCCGTCCCTGATATTCTTCGGACAGTTCTTCCAGCGCGGGGCCGATCTGCTTGCAGGGACCACACCATTCAGCCCAGAAATCGACGATGACAGGAATATCCGACTGACGCACTTCGGCGTCAAAGCTGGAATCGGTAACGGCTATAGTGGGCATTGGCCCCTCCGGTTTTGATAGGGTTTCGATCCTGCCCTAACTATGCCCGCACGGGCCGGGTTTCAAGCGCTGCGCGCCCCAGCGCGGTGCGGGTCAGATCATCGGGCAGCCACATCAACTGCGCGGTGGTGGTCCACAAAAGGCCAGTGCGGATGGCGCGGCCCGCAAATACCTGTTCCAGTGCATGGGCATACGCCCCCATCTGGCGCAGCAAACCTTCGGGCACGTCTTGCACCGATTGCGGCACCACGGCGTTTGATTTGTAATCCACCGCCAGCACTTCATCGGGGCGGATGACCAGCCGGTCGATTGTGCCCAGCAGGGGCTGGTCGAACAAATCGGCCGTGATATCGACCTCTGCCAAACTGTCCGGGCCAAACAGCAATTGCAGATCAGGCGCGTGCAGCACCGCGCGGGCTTCGGCCAGCAGCGCGGGCAGGTCGGGCGGCACGCCATGTTCTGTGCCTGCCAGCAGGTCAGCAGCGCACGCCTGCCACCCATCGCGCGGCCAGAGCGGCAGATGTTCGAGCAGCAGATGCAGCTGCCGACCGCGCCGCATTGCGGCCTCTTCGTCCAGCCCCTCTTGCGCGCCTGCGACAATCTTCGCCCCGCCAAGGCCAGAGGGCGACAGGCCGCGCATCTGTGCCGGGGCCGGGTCGGGCATGGCGCGCAGCAAGGCCGGAAGATCGCTTATGGCACTATCGCTGCCCTGCGCATCGCCTGCCACGGCTTCGGGCCAGCTCTGATGCTGGTGGCGCAGCCCCGGCCCCGTGGGCATCTCATGGGGCACGGCGCCCACATGCGAAAGCCCCTCTGCCACCAGATTATGCCAGCAATCGGGTTTTTTCGCGCTGCCCGCCCCTGCCACGATCAGCCAGCTTTCCGCCCGCGTCATCGCCACATAAAGAAGCCGCGCGTCTTCCTGCGCGCGCAATTCTGCCGCCTCATCAACCACCTGCTGCAAGGGTGCGGGCGTATCGGCTGACGCCCCGCGCCAGCAGGCCATGCCGTCCAGATCGAAGATCTGCCTGCGTTCATTCGCGCGCAGATCGCCCGTGTCGGGCAGGATCACCAGCGGCGCTTCCAGCCCCTTGGCGCCATGCACGGTCATCACACGCAGCCGGTTGCCCGCGCTGTCAAGTTCGCGCTTGATCTGGACATCGCCATGTTCCAGCCAGCCCAGAAAGCCGGTCAGTGACGGGGTTTCAGTCTGCTCATAGGTCAGCGCCTGGGTCAGCAGCGCGTCAATGCCGTCCTCGGCCTCTGGTCCCAGCCGCGCCAGCAGGCGCCGGCGGCCATCATGGCGCGTCAGCATCCGTTCCAGCAATTCATAGGGGCGCTGGAAATCGGCCTGATCGAGCATGTCGCGCAGCACCTTCAGCCCCGGCCCTTGCGGCTGATCACGCAGGCGGGTCCACAGGAAGTCGCGCCCGCGCCCATGCGCCTGGCGAAAAAGCTGATCTTCCGACCAGCCGAACAGCGGCGAGCGCAAACAGGCCGCCAGCGACAGATCATCCTCTGGCAGCGCCAGAAAGGACAGAAGCGCGGTCAGGTCGCGCACCGCCATTTCGCCCCCCAGCCGCAGCCGGTCGGCCCCGGCCATTTCCAGCCCTTCAGCCTTGCAGGCGCTGATGATTTCGTGAAACAGCGGCCCGCGCCTGCGCACCAGGATCAGCATATCGCCTTCATGCACGGGCCGCGCGCCACCCTTCACCGGGATCAGCACGCGCGCATCGATCATGCGGCGCAATTCGGCGGCGATGGTGCGGGCAAGCCGACGGGTATGATGTTCCTCTGAGCGAATATCGACAGGCTCATACCAAGGCGGGTCTTTGGGCTTTTCGGGTTTTTCAATCACCGGCCACAGATCAACCCGCCCCGGCATATGGTCGAAAAACGCGACGTGATCGGGCACACCGCCAAGGCCGCGATCATGGGGCGGGCGGAAGGTCTGGTCGACACTACGCAGCACCGCATCCGAAGACCGGAAACTATGCGCCAGCAGCGCTTCGTTCAGCCGCACTCCGACATCGGCCAGCCTGGACCGGAACTGCGCCTGCATCTGGTCGAAAACCTGCAAATCCGCACCCTGAAAGGAATAGATCGACTGCTTCTTGTCGCCCACCACGAACAGGGTGCGGCTGGCATCGCGCGCGCCGATCCCGGCGGTGAATTCCTGCGCCAGCAACTCGATCACGCGCCATTGGCCAGGGCTGGTATCCTGCGCCTCATCGACCAGAATATGGTCCACCCCGCCATCAAGCTTGAACAGCACCCATTGCGCCACCGAAGGGTCGGTCAGCAATTGCCCGGTGCGGGTAATCAGATCATCGAAATCAAGCCAACCACGCGCCGCCTTGGCCTGCGCATAGGCGGGCAGGAATGCGCGGGCGAAGCGATGCAGCGCTAGGCTGCGCGCCACGCTGTCCAGCGCCAGGCGGCGCGGGCGGGCAGTTTCCACCCGGCCCATCAGATCATTCAGCGGCTCCAGCGCCGCGCCCAAGCTGGCCTGCGCGGCCTTGGTCGGGAAGCTGCCGATCTTTGCGCTGAAGGGCAGTTTCGCACCCGCCCCAGTCAGGAAAGCATCCTCAAACACCTCCAAAGTGTCCATATCCGGCACAATCGGCAGGGCCGCGCGCAGCTTTCGTGCCGCGGTGCCATCGGGCTTGCCGCCCGCTTCCAGCACCGGCAACAGATCATTCACCAGCGCAGCCTCGCTGCCCAGAAACACATCGCCCAGCAGCCGCGCTTCGTCATAGCCATCGGGCAAATCAAACACTGCGCGCAGCGCCGCTTCCGGCACTGGCCCTGCAAAGCCATCGGCATGGGCGCAAAGTTCGCGCAGCAGATCGTCGATTTCCGCGCCCGTGAAGCGTTCCGCCAGCCCCGCCATCACGGCGTTATCCGGCCCATCAGCCAAGTCATCCAGCACCTGCGCGCGCAGCGCATGGGCCGAGCGGTCATCCATTTCGGCAAAAGCGGGCGTGAGGCCCGCTTCCAGCGGAAACCGACGCAGCAATGCCGCGCAAAAGGAATGGATGGTCTGGATTTTCAGCCCGCCCGGTGCCTCGATCGCGCGGGCAAACAGGCGGCGCGCCTGCGCCAGATCATCGGGCGCCCCACCCGCTTCCCCGATCTTGTGCAGTTCGGCGGCCAGTTCGGCATCGGGCAGCATTGCCCAGCCCCCCAGCAGCCGAAACAGCCTGATCTGCATCTCGCTGGCCGCAGCCTTGGTGTAGGTCAGGCACAGAATGCGCTGCGGGGCCACCCCGCGCAGCAACAACCGCGCCACGCGGTCGGTCAGAACCTTGGTCTTGCCAGAACCTGCATTGGCCGACAGCCAGGTAGAGGCGGTGGGATCCGACGCCGTGTTCTGCGCCAGTGTCGCATCGTCAAAGCGCATCATCATCCCCCACGATGATCCTTACCGGCTCGTCCTGCATGCTCCACTCGCCATAGCGCGACAGATGGTCGTAATCGGTAATCTCGTTCTCGCGAAACAGCATCCGGCGGGCGGCATAGCCCTGATTGCGCTGTCGGTAAGCCGTGATCAGGCTTTGAAACTCGTCGCGGGTCTGGCTGCACAGATCCTCGGTCATCTGTGTCACTTCCAGCTTTGCGGTCGCCCCAAGCCCCAGATAGGTGATCCGCGCCACGGGCAGCGGGCCAAGTTCCGCGAACGCCCCGTCCTCGACCATCACCGCTTGCAGCAAAAGCTGCTTGTCAAAACTTTCCTGCTGCGGTTTCGAAGGCGGTGTGCCGGTCTTGTAGTCAATGACATGCGCCTGCCCGTCAGGCCAGATATCGATGCGGTCAGGCTTGGCGGTCAGGGTAAAGCCAAGGGCGGCGAAGGGCAGACGCCCCGGCTTTTCCTGCAACGCCACGCGCCCCGGCTGATCCAGATGAAAACACAGGAAAACAGGCGCGGCGCGGCGCATCCGCGCGGATATCAGCGCACGTGCGGCAGGCCAGGGCACATGCTGCGCCAGATGCGCATCGGCCAGTTGCAGAAGCTGCGCCAGCGGGTCTGCCTGCAATTCGGCGCTGGTGAACTCTTCCAGCACCTTGTGCATGACCGTCCCGCGCAGCAGCGCATCTGGGCTGGGATGCAGGGAATTGAGCTTGCGCAACCCCAGCACATATTTCGCGTAAATCTCATAAGGGTCGCGGATCAGGCGGCTGATCGCGGTCACGGGCAATTCCGGCGGGCGCGCGACGACAGGCGGGGCAGGTGCAGGGCGCGGCGCGGGCAGGTCATCGGGCAGACCGGCGCGGTCGCGGTCAAAAGCTTGCGCCATCGCCACCCACTGCACACCCCGCTTCTGCATCGCGTCCAGCGCGGCCCTGCCCCCCTGATCGGGCAGCCCGGCCAGAAGATTGGTCAGCCGGTTCAGCCAGCGCGAGGGCACGGTCGGCGCCTGCTCATCGCGGATGGCGCGCGACAACACCACCTGTGGCGCGCCAATCGCCTGTTGGAAATCATGCGCCGAAAGGCCGATCTGGCGTTCTGGCAGCAACAACCCCGCATCGGCGCGCATACGCCGGTTCAGCCACGGGTCAGGGTCGGGCGCCTTGGGCCAGACGCCTTCATTCAGCCCTGCCAGTATCACCAGATCCGCGCCTTGCACGCGCGCTTCCAGCGTGCCCCAGATCATGATGCGCGGGTCGGGGGTGGCCGGCTCGCGCACCTCGAAGCTGTGCAGATAGGCGGTCACGAACGACTCGTAATCGGCGGGCGTGAACTCTCCTCCTGCCCCGGCCTCGCGCGCAAGTTCCGACGTTGCTGCAAGCGCCTGCTTGCCTGCGGCCTGCAACCACAATTCACCGCTGCCGCCCTCTGGCCCCGCGGCCAGCGCCTCTGCCAGCGCAACATGCCGCGCGACCAGTTCTTCCAGCGGGCGGGGGCGTGGATCAGGCGCGGGCGGCAGGCTGGCTGCCAGCCAGTCGGCCCAGTCGGCGCAGCCCTTCTGCTGCCCCCATTCGCGCAGGAAAGCGGCGTCAGGGAATGCCACGGCATGGCGGCGCAGATGAAGTTCCAGATCGCGCGCATGCAGCAGATGCCCGCCGCGCCCGGCCCCGCTATGGGCCAGCGGGTGTTTCAGCAGCGCCAGCAGCGCCGCGCCATCAAGCCTGCGCGCCATCAGCCCCGCAATCAGGCGCAGGAACCGTCCTGGCGCGCTTAGCGCCAGCGGGCGGCCCGCGCTGTCATCGGGCAGGATATGCCAGCGATCCAGCGCCGCCGTGACCATCCGCGTCAAGTTGCGGTCTGGCGTGATCAGGGCTGCGCGCTGGCCATCTTCCAGCGCATGGCGC
The DNA here is from genome assembly GCA_020832655.1 of Paracoccaceae bacterium. Taxonomy (GTDB): domain Bacteria; phylum Pseudomonadota; class Alphaproteobacteria; order Rhodobacterales; family Rhodobacteraceae; genus Roseinatronobacter. The sequence continues at coordinate 68,946 of JAFIEF010000007.1, read as the reverse complement.
AGCCGCAGCGCCAGCGCCTGCGCTTCAGCGCGCGGCGAGGGCGCCTCGATCAGCGTCATCTGCGCGGTGGCCTCGCGCAGATCGGCCAGCTTGCGCCCCTCGATCATCCATTGATCGGTCACCGGCGCGGGGCGCAGCGCCAGCGAGACCAGCCTGTTGCGCGCGGGCGCAGGGGCGGGGGCATCATTCCAGGGCAGTATCTGGTCAGGGCGCAGACCCAGCGCCTGCATCAGCCGGGCGCCGCGGAATTGGGGGTGGTCCTCTGCGCTCAGCGCATCATCAAGCCGCGCCCAGATCGCAGGCGGCTGGTCAAAATCGAAACCCGGCAGCACCACCGCCCCTTGCGGCAACCGCGCCACCGCCTGCATCAGCAGCGCCGTGGTCCCGCGCGAGCCGGTCGAACCGGCAATGATGATCGGATCGCGCGGCGGGGTGTCGGCCCAGACGGATATCAGCGCTTCGGCCTGCGCGCGCAGCCGCCCTTCGGCATCAGGGGCGTCGGCATGGACGACCTGTTCGACCAGTTCGATGAAGCGCAGCGAGCGTTGCCAATGGCCCGAATGGGCACGCATATCCAGCTTGTGCAGCGCGTCGAACCCCACCCCTTCAGCCTGCATTTCGGAAAAGAGCCGCGCCAGAGTGTCGGACAGATCATAGATCGCGCTGCGCGGGGCCAGATCAGGATCGGCGCGCAGCAGCTTGTCGATCAGCCGCGCCAGTTCCAGACGGCGGCGCAGCGGGGGCACGGGCGGGGGCAGCGCTGCCGCGCCTGCCAGTGTCAGCGGGTCGCTGACCAGTCGCAAACGGGGCAACAGCCCGGCCCCCTGCGCGGCCAGACAGTCGCGCAACCGCCGCAGCATCCGGCCCGAATTGACCAGCACAGTGACGCGCGCGCGCGCCTCTGGCGGCAATGGGGCGAGGCGGGTTTGCAGCCCTTCGGCCAGACGCTGCGGGAAATCCGCCCCCGGCGGCAGGGCAAAGACGCGCGCGGCGTCAGAGGGGGCGAAGACAAGCGCGCTCATCGCGCCGCCTGCCCGCGCAAGCTGTCCAGCACCGCTTGCCAGCGCGGCGCAGTGGCGCGGAAATCCAGCTTGCGGCTGTCATCACCCGCCGCGCCTGGCTGCAACTGAAGATGCAGCGCGTCAGCCGGGGTGAAACGGCCCAGCCGGTCGGGCCATTCGATCAGGCAGATCGCAGCCTCGAACGCCTCTTCCAGCCCCAGTTCCAGGCAATCATGCGGGTCATGCAGCCGGTAAAGATCGGCATGCCACAATTCGACATCGCCCAGATCATAGCTCTGGACCAGCGTGAAGCTGGGCGAGGGCACATCTTCCATCCGCCCCAGGGCCGCCAGCCGCGCCTGAATCAGCGCGCGGGCGAAATGGCTCTTGCCCGCACCGACCGGACCAGAGAGCAGCACAACATCCCCCGCGCGCAGGCTGGATGCCAGATTGCGGGCGATGGCGGCGCTATGTTCAGGGCTGGGGCTGTCAAGCGACAGGGCAACGGGAACGCACATGCCCCAGTTCTGCCACGCGGCAACAGGCGGCACCAGCCCCTTTGCGGGCCAGCCCCGGACAGGTCCGGCACCGCAACTTTCGATGCGGGCATCAGACGCGGAGCCGGTTGCCCTTGTGGCGCACCGAGCGGGTTTTGCGCGGCTTGGCCTGCTGGCCCGACATTGCGCTTGGCGGGGCCACTGCCGCGCCGGACAGCGAAGGATTGCCCGGCCCATCAGCCAACAGGCCGGTCAAGACCGACGGCGCAACCGGGTCAGGCCCGGCCTTGTCGGGGCGCATCAGCCTGTCGGCGACCATCGGGTCATGGCGCGGCGCCTGCGGAATGGCCCGAAGCAGGGCGCGGAACGAAACCACCAGCCCCCCGCCAGCGACGCCCTGCGCGCGCAGCGCAACCGGCACCCCTTGCGGCAAGGTTCCGCTGCCAGTCAGGGCTGGCGCATCGGCGCCTTCCTTCGCGTAGCGTTCCAGCGCTGACCAGAACCCGCCCGCCGGGCAGCGCTGCACCCAGTCTGCAAGCGACTGCGCAAGCCCGCGATGGGCAAGATCGGCGCAAGGATCATCACCCCACAACTCGACATAGGCGGCATTCGTCATCACCGCCTGACCCGCGCGGTCAAAGGCCAGAACGGCGTCAGGCATGGCATCCAGAACCGCCTGCGCCGAATCAATCTCGGCGCGGTAACCACGCAGCAGCGTCGCATCAGATGTTATGTCGCGCATGAACAGCGCATGCGCCCCGTCAGGCTGTGGTGATGTCGTGACATGATAGACGCGCCCGGTATCCAGGTGCCATTCCTCGCAATAGGTGCCAGAAACCGCGGCCTGTTCCATCCGCAACAGCGCATCGCGCCAACTGGCGAAGTCCTTCGGCTCTGGCAGCATGCGCTGTTCGCGCAAGGCGTGCAGGAACTGCCCGAAATCCGGTCGGGCAGTCAGGAAATAGGGGTCAAGACCGGTCAGGTCGACCAGCGCAGGGTTGAATACCTGCAAACGACGTTCGGCATCAAACAGCGCCAGTCCGATGGGAAGCGTGGCGAAGATGCGCGTCAGCATCTGCATCATTTCGCGCCGCGCGAATTCCGACTGTATGGTCGCGTCAATCGGCGTTGCGAAATGCAGCTTCTGCGCGCCGCTCTGCCCTGAGCTGTAGGCAAACCATTTCTTCTGTTCCCCCATCATGCAGGACACACGGCCACCCTGTGCCGGTGCATCAAACAGGGCAGGCAGCGGCCAGCCCAGATCAGCGCTGTTGTGGCCGTATTGTTGCAAGGCGCGCAGATAGCCGGAATTCGCCCATGAGACCTGCCCACAGGCATCCGTCTGCCAGATCAGGACCGGCGCGGCGCGTGTGACATCGCGCAGGCACTGCAACTCTTCGTGCAACGCATCCAGACTAAGCCGGTCGATTGCCACCAGCGCCCCTTCGTCGCGCAGATCGACAAGTCGCAATTGCGCAAGGCCGCGACTGAACTGCGCGTCCAGCCGAAGCCCCGACCCGTCGGACGCATCCAGTTGCAACTGGCCATGCTGCGCCAGCGATGCAAGCTCGGCGCGCAGATTTGGGAAATGGGGCGCAAGATAGTCAAGCAGCAGATGCAGCGGCTGATCGGGGGGCGCGGCGCTGTCACTATCCTGTGGCATATCGCCAGCGCGACGCTTGCGTAAACTTGCCAGCAGCGCCGCCCCTGCATCGGTGCAGTCCACCAACGCTTCGTCACGGAAGATGAAAGCTGTGGCCTGATCAGCCATGTCCTGAACGAAGAGTGGCGGGGATTTGCGGCGCGCAAGCCCGCTTAGCACCATCAGCACCCCCAGAACAGCCAGTGCCGAGCCAGTGGCAACGGTCAGCCCCAACATCAACGCCTGTTCCATAGCAGCCCTCCCGGACCCTGCCTTGCGCATGGTCCTCAGGATGGGCGAGAATGGTTAAACATCTGTTAAATGAGCGAATCGGCCTGTTGCGCATCCCCGCATGGCGGGCGCGCATGCTGCCCGATGTCAGATCTGACGTTCGGGCAGATGCACTTTCAGCCCGTCCATGTCATCCGTGACCTTGATCTGACAGGTCAGGCGCGAACGCACCGGGTCCGGCTCATAGGCGAAGTCCAGCATATCCTCTTCCATCGCGTCTTTGGCGGGCAGCTTTTCGACCCAGTCCGACGCGACATAGGCATGACAGGTCGAACAGGCGCAGGCTCCGCCGCAATCGGCCTCGATGCCCGGCACGCCATTATCGCGCGCGCCTTCCATGACTGTCAGCCCGGTCGGCACATCGATGACATGCTCGGTCCCATTGAATTCAACATAGGTGATCTTTGCCATAACGCCCTCTGTCATCATGAGTTGCCACGCGCAGATAAGCCAGCAATGACGATTTGGCCAGTCCAGAATTCTCCGCGATTACGCGCGGAATTAACCTTGGTGCTGTCAATTTTCTGCCCGAATCCAAGCGCAGATTGCAGGCATGAGCGACTCAAGATGCACATCTCATCTGTCTTCGATTGCGCGGCGCGCTGCCCGCAGAACTGCGATTGGCGCGGCGGCTCTGGTGATCTGCCTTACCCTGCCCGGCGCGGCGATGGCGCAACAGGTCGAAACATCGCGCGCTCTGATCACGCCTGCGCAGATTGATCTGGTGCAGACCAATGCGCGCAAATGCTGGGCGCGCTATGGCACCGATGGCGGGCAACCCCGCAATGGCGTGATCACCGAGACCGCGTTCCGCGTTCCGTGCCCCGAACAGATGACCCCCGATCTGATCGCCACCCTGCAACGGGCATTGCAGGCGCGCGGACAGTATGACGGGCCGATCACCGGGCGCGCGGACCCGAAGACGCGCGCAGCCCTGCAGGCATTTCAGCGCGCAGGCGGGTTTGACAGCCCGATCCTGACGCTTGACACCGCGCAAAGGCTTGGTCTGCTGCCCATCGAATTGACGCGGAAATAGGCTGGCCGCGGCCTTGCGGTGCATGACACCCATGACAAAGGGGCGCAGAACGCGCCCCTTGACTGGTTTCATCATTCGCGCGACTGCGCGTCAATCACTGTGGCGACAGGCCGCGCAAACGTTCACCCCGGCGGCGCAGCAATTCGACCACGGTCAGAAGCGCGATGGAGATCATCACCAGAATCGTCGCCACAGCCAGGATGGTCGGACTGATATCTTCGCGGATACCGGACCACATTTCGCGCGGAATGGTGCGTTGCTCGACCCCGGCCACGAACAGCACGACGACAATCTCGTCAAACGACGTGATGAAGGCAAACAGCGCGCCTGAAATCACCCCCGGCAGGATCAGCGGCATGGTGATCTTGAAGAAGGTCCGCGTGGGCGATGCGCCAAGATTGGCAGCCGCGCGGGTCAGCGACTGGTCAAACCCCACCAGCGTCGCCGTCACCGTGATCACCACAAAGGGCGTGCCAAGCGCGGCATGGGCCAGGATCACCCCCAGATAGGTCTGGGCAATGTTGATCGACGAGAAGAAGAAGAACATCCCGGCCGCCGAGATGATCAGCGGCACGATCATGGGTGAAATCAGGATCCCCATGATCAGCCCCTTGGCCGGCATCTCCGAGCGCGACAGGCCAAGGGCTGCCAATGTTCCCAACGTCGTGGACACGATAGTCGCAGCAATCCCGATCACAAACGAGTTGCGAATAGAGCGCATCCAGCTATCCGAGCTAAAGAAATCCTGATACCACCGCAGCGAATAGCCTTCGGGGTTCAGCGTCAGCATTTCGCGGGTGAAGGTGAAAAACGGCTGCGCATTGAAGCTGAGCGGGATCATGATCAGGATCGGCGCCAGCAGGAAGAAGAAGATCGCAAAGCAGATCACCCGGAAGGTGTAATGCCAGATCTTGTCCTTGGTGGTGAAATAGGCGGGCATGGACATTTGCGTTCTCCCTTACCCGAGTTTCAGGCTGTCAGCGCCGACAAGCCGGTTATAGAGCCAGTAAAGCACCAGCACGCCCACCAGCAGCATCGTGCCCAGCGCGGCGGCCAACCCCCAGTTCAGCGATTGCTGGATATGGCGCGCGATTTCGTTAGAGATCATCCGACCGGACTGCCCCCCAACCAGCGCAGGCGTGATGTAATAGCCGATCGAGATGATGAAGACGAGCACGCCACCCGCGCCGATCCCCGGCAGGGTCTGCGGGAAATAGACCCGGCGGAAGGCGGTCCAGGGCGTGGCCCCCAGCGATTTTGCGGCCCGCATGTAGCTGGGCGGGATGGTGCGCATCACCGAGTAAAGCGGCAGCACCATGAAAGGTAACAGGATATGCGTCATCGCTATGATGGTGCCGGTCTGGTTGTAGATCAGACTGAACCTGCCATCATCGCCGATGATCCCCAGCGCCACCAGCGTATTGTTGATCACCCCCTGTTGCTGCAACAGCACGATCCAGGCCGAGGTCCGCACCAGAAGCGATGTCCAGAAGGGCAGCAGCACTGCAATCATCAGCAGATTTGCGTGGCGCATCGGCAGGATCGACAGGTAATAGGCAATCGGAAAGCCCAGAAGGAAGGTCATGAAGGTGATCGCCAGCGACAGCGCCAGCGTGCGCCCGAACAGATTGACATAGATGCGCCGGTTTTCATCCCGCTTGACGATATCGCCGAACTCATCATATTCGCGGTCCAGCGCCGCAACATAATAGGACAGCGTCAGCGGTCGCCCCTCGCGCTTGATGACGCGCCACAGCTCGGGCTGTCCCCAAAGCCGGTGCGCATCGGTGAAGGCATCCCGGTAAGGGGCTTCGAAACCCGGAACACTGCGTGCGGTGCGTGAAATCGCGCTGCGCGCTGCGCTGAGTTCATAATTCAGCCGAATGCCCAGCGGCCCGAACTTCTGCTCGCGGCGCGTGCGATCAAGATCTTCCATCATGTCGGCATGCAGCGCGGCAAAGACCGGCTCTGGCGGCACATCTCGCCCGTCCCATGCCTGCAAGGCCTCCAGCGTGCGCGGCAGCGCATCGACGACCTGCGGGTTGTCAACCGAGCGCCACATCATCTGGGCAATCGGAAAGGCAAAGAATATCAGAATAAAAGCCAGAAGCGGGCCGACCAGCGCCAGCGCAGTCAGTTTCCGGCGTCGATTGGCGCGTTCCAGCGCGCGGCGCAAAGGTGTGCCATCCGATGTCAGCAACCTGCCCTTGCTATCCGTGGGCGCGCCATGCTGATCTGTTGCATCCGCCATTGCCATTGATGTGCTCCCTGCACCTGATGGTCTGGTAGTGATTTGTATTATTGGCCCGAAACGGGCGGTCGAGGCGCGTTAGCCGCGCCTCGACCCGAAGCTGCAATTATTGCAGCATCCAGTTTGCGAAACGCTCGCGCAGCTCGTCGCCGTAATCGACCCAGAAATCATTATCCAGAACGATCGGCGAGAAGTAGTTTTCAGGCGCAGTCGGCATATGCGGACCCATGTCGATGCCCAGATCGGCATGCTCGCCCACCAGCGCGGCCGAAGACGCACGCGCCGGGCCATAGCTGATGAACTTGGCCTGATCTGCCAGACGCTGCGTGTCGGTGGCGAAATACAGATACTCCATCACCAGATCGAGATTCGGACCATCTGCGGGTACGACCCAGCCATCCCATTCGACGACCTGACCATCCCAGATGATGTCGGCATTCATGCCTTCGACCTCGATCGCGTCGAACATCCGGCCATTATAGCCGGTGGCAAAGGCCACTTCGCCATCCGCCAGAAGCTGCGGTGCCTGTGCGCCTTCGGTCCAGAACACGATATGATCCTTGATCGTGTCGAGTTTCGCAAAGGCACGGTCAACGCCTTCGGGGGTGGCCAGCACATCATAGATATCGTCCGGGTCCACACCATCGGCATAGAGCGCCCATTCCAGGTTGGTGCCGGGGCGGTCCTGCAGCGCGCGACGACCGGGGAAGTTCTCGACATCGAACAGATCAGCAATGCTGGAAGGCTGGTTATCTTCCGGGAACGCATCCGGGCGATAGGTCAGCACGGTCGAATAGACGATCTGCGGAATGAAGCACTCGCCCAAGCTGCCGGGCAGGAAGTCTTCGGAAGCAGGCGTGCCATCGGGCGCGGCTGCCAGCATCTCGTCATGATCGATCTGCAGGATGATGCCTTCGTCGCAGGCAAGCTGCGCATCCGAGGGCAGCATATCGACCAGATCCCAGGTCACATTGCCGGCCTGGGCTTGGGCACGCAGGCCAGCCAGTGCATTGGCCGAACCGTCATCATTGATGATGGTGACATGCGGGTTCATTTCCATATAGGGCTCGTGATAAGCGCGCTGCTGGCTGGCTGTATAGGCGCCGCCCCATGAAACGATGGTCAACGACACCGGGTCTTGTGCCGCAGCACTCAGCGCCATGACGCTGAGTGCCGAGCTGAGACCGATTAGTTTGATCTTGGATGACATTCGTATCCTCCTTGGTTGGAAAGTTGCGCAAACACACTGCCTGCGCGTTTTGGTTTAGCCCTATCCCTCGGACCGTTTTCTAAAGTGCCGCGCAGCGATCATGACGGGAAGTCAAGCGCGCGGCAGTCTTTCGGCATCCAGCCGATTTCGATCATGTCGCCTGCATTGTGACGCGTCTGATCCGGCGCGTTGCGGGTTTTCATGATGAAATTCTCGTTCCCGGCAACCTTCAGCCGGGTGCGGAACACATCGCCCATATAGATGAATTCCATGACCTCGGCCTGAATCAGATGCGCATCCGGCCCCAGCCGGTCCCTGCTGGCCTCGACCCGCTCTGGCCGGATCGAGACGCGTGTGCGCTCTCCGACCTTGGAGACATTGACAGGCTTGGCATCGATCAGCGCGCCGCCATCAAGCTCGACCACGCAGGCATCGCCCTTGATTTCCTTGACGACACCATCCAGCGTGTTGTTTTCGCCGATGAATTGCGCAACGAAGCTGTTGCGCGGCTCTTCATACAGCACATCGGGCGGATCAAGCTGCTGGATGCGGCCATCCTCGAACACGGCGACATTGTCGGACATGGTCAGCGCCTCGGTCTGGTCATGGGTCACATAGACCGTGGTGATGCCCAGATCATGCGCCAGACGCGTGATTTCGAACTGCATGTGTTCACGCAACTGCTTGTCGAGCGCGCCCAGAGGCTCATCCATCAGGACCAGTTCGGGTTCGAACACCAGCGCGCGGGCCAGCGCGATACGCTGCTGTTGCCCGCCCGAAAGCTGTGCCGGACGGCGATTGATGAAATTGCCCATCTGCACCATGTCCAGCGCGCGCTTGACGGCCTTTTCACGATCCGACTTGCCCATGCCGCGAACTTCCAGCGGAAAGGCCAGGTTTTCGCCCACCGTCATATGCGGGAACAATGCGTAATTCTGGAACACCATGCCGATCCCGCGCTTGTGCGGCGGAACCGAGTTGATCGGACGCCCATCCAGCAGTATCTCACCATGCGTGGCTGTTTCGAAACCTGCCAACATCATCAGGCAGGTTGTCTTGCCCGAGCCGGACGGGCCGAGCATCGTCAGAAACTCGCCTTTGCCGACCGAAAGGTTCAGATCCTTGACGACCAGAGTTTCGCCATCATAGCTCTTCTGGACACCATCGAATACGACGAAGCCGTCGCTATTGGCTGATGCGACCACACCTATCTCCCCGTAATTGGCGGTATTCCGCTCTTTTCATGACATTCAGTAAAGCCAACAGAATCGAGTATTGCAACCGATATCTATTTTCATGAAGCAAACATGAAGAATTTACCCCGAAACGCAAGAATACCGCGCGCAGGGCGGGAAATTGTCCTGACATTTTGGAATTTTCAGGTATATTGCCTGTCAACAGGCGTATCCCATACCGACAGACAGTCAACTTGCCTGCCGATAACGGCTCAGGTGACGACTCGCAAATTGCATAAGCAGGGATGAACCCGACCCGGTCGGGACATTGGTGCGGTCGAGAAGACTCGAACTTCCACGGGAGTTACCCCACAGCGACCTCAACGCTGCGCGTCTACCAATTCCGCCACGACCGCACTTGAACTGGTGGCGGGGTCTTACTCGCTCTGTCCGCGCTTGTGAAGGGGGAAAAACGGCAAGCTGGCCCGCGCCTGCATTGCCGCTGCGGCGCGCGGGTTGCGTCTGGCGCAATTGCCGTGTTTGACGTTACACTCTGCGCCTCAAGCGCGGTCGCAGCAACTGTGATGGATTGCCTCCTATGCCCAATGCCTGCCCCGGACAAGGTGACATTCTGCCCTCGCAAGCCGCCCCGATCTGGCGCGTTCTGCCGGGGCTGTCGGACTACATGGAAACACTGCGCGCGATGGAAGCGCATGTCGCCGCCATCGCCCTCGGCACCGCCCCAGAGGAAATCTGGCTGCTGGAGCACCCGCCCCTTTACACGGCGGGCACCAGCGCCAACCCTGCCGATCTGATGAACCCCGCAGGCTTCCCGGTTCACGATGCCGGACGCGGGGGCCAATATACCTATCACGGACCGGGGCAACGTGTGGTCTATGCAATGCTCGATCTGAACCAGCGCGGACGCGATGTGCGCTGCTTCGTGCATCAGATGGAAGAATGGGTCATCGACACCCTTTCGGAATTCGGTATTCGCGGCGAAAGGCGCGCGGGCCGCGTCGGGGTCTGGGTCACGCGCCCCGAACAGCCCCCCCAACCCGATGGCAGCCCGCGCGAAGACAAGATCGCCGCCATCGGGATCAAGCTGCGCCGCTGGGTCAGCTTTCACGGGCTGTCGATCAATGTCGAACCCGATCTTGGCCATTTCGACGGCATCATCCCTTGCGGCATCCGCGAGCATGGCGTGACCTCGCTGGTTGATCTGGGCCTGCCGGTCACGATGGAAGATGTCGATATCGCCCTGCAACGCAGTTTCGAGCGGGTATTCGGGGGCTGAGGCACTTCCGATTCAGCGCAATTGTCGAGGCCAGTCGCGCCCCTGTCGCGCTGACAGCGACACCATGTCGCTGACGCGCGGCCCTGCGACATGCCCGCCTACGGGTGATTCCCGCACATATCGGCGCGAATGCATGACGGCACAGGCCCGGCACTGCGACAACCTGTCGCAGCCACATTGATCTAGATCAAAAAAACCGCTTTGTGCGACATAATGTCGTTGCCCCAACCAGAGGCACATTCTAGAACGCTAATATACTCTTTCGCGGACAGGACCATCATCGGACCCAAGCAACGCGACAGGGAGGACGCAGCGCCGCATGACGGCGTCGCAATGGAAATCAGCCGCAGCCAATGCGGCAGGAACCGGGAACTGGAGTAGACAATGGCCGACGCAGCCACCCATGATCACGGGCATGAGGACAACCGCTCGTTCTTCACCCGCTGGTTCATGTCCACCAATCACAAGGACATCGGTATCCTTTATCTGTTCACCGCCGGCATTGTCGGCTTCATCGCAGTGGCGTTTTCCGTCTATATGCGCATGGAGCTTATGGACCCCGGCGTGCAGTATATGTGCATGGAAGGCGCGCGCCTGACCGCGGCCCCGGAAGGCGAATGCACGCCCAACGGCCATATCTGGAACGTGCTGGTCACCGCGCATGGCATCCTGATGATGTTCTTCGTGCTGATCCCGGCGCTGTTCGGCGGTTTCGGCAACTATTTCATGCCGCTGCATATCGGTGCGCCGGACATGGCATTTCCGCGGCTCAACAACCTCAGCTACTGGCTGTTTGTCGCAGGCTCGACGTTGGCTGTGGCCTCGGTGCTCTCGCCCGGTGGCAATGGCCAGTTGGGGTCAGGCGTGGGCTGGGTGCTCTATCCGCCGCTGTCGACCAACGAGGCCGGGTATTCGATGGATCTGGCGATCTTCGCGGTCCATGTGTCGGGTGCGTCGTCGATCCTTGGGGCGATCAACATCATCACCACCTTCCTGAACATGCGTGCGCCCGGCATGACATTGTTCAAGGTGCCGCTCTTCGCCTGGTCGATCTTCATCACCGCCTGGATGATCCTGCTGGCGCTGCCGGTTCTGGCCGGGGCCATCACCATGCTGCTGACCGACCGCAATTTCGGCACCACCTTCTTTGACCCGGCAGGCGGGGGCGACCCGGTGCTGTATCAGCACATCCTGTGGTTCTTTGGTCATCCGGAAGTGTATATCATCATCATCCCCGGCTTCGGCATCATCAGCCATGTGATTGCGACCTTTGCGCGCAAGCCGGTCTTTGGCTATCTGCCGATGGTCTGGGCGATGATCGCGATTGCGGTGCTGGGCTTCATTGTCTGGGCACACCACATGTACACAGTCGGCATGTCGGTGCGCCAGCAGACCTATTTCATGGCCGCAACGATGGTGATCGCGGTGCCAACAGGCATCAAGATCTTCAGTTGGATAGCCACCATGTGGCGCGGCTCGGTCAGCTTTGAAACGCCCATGCTGTGGGCCTTCGGCTTCCTGTTCCTGTTCACTGTGGGCGGGGTTACAGGGCTGGTTCTGAGCCAGGCGCCGATCGACCGCGTCTATCACGACACCTATTATGTGGTCGCGCATTTCCACTATGTGATGTCGCTGGGGGCCGTCTTCGCGCTGTTTGCGGGCATCTATTTCTGGATCGGCAAGATGTCGGGGCGGCAATACCCGGAATGGGCGGGCAAGCTGCATTTCTGGGCAATGTTCATCGGCTCCAACCTGACCTTCTTCCCGCAGCACTTCCTTGGCCGTCAGGGCATGCCCCGGCGCTATATTGACTACCCGGAAGCGTATGCGCTGTGGAACTATGTCAGCTCGATCGGCGCATTCATCGCCTTCGCATCGTTCCTGTTCTTCATCGGTGTGGTTTACTACACGCTGCGCCACGGCAAGCGCGTGACCGAAAAGAACTACTGGAACGAGCATGCCGACACGCTGGAATGGACTCTGCCTTCACCGCCGCCCGAACACACATTCGAGCAGCTTCCGAAGCGCGAAGACTGGGACAAGCAGCCCGCGCATTAAGGCCTGTACCAGATAGGTGAGATTCGGCACTGATCATGCCCGCGATCTGGACCATAACACCGAAGACCCCGGGCGTGCCGTCCGGGGTCTTTGCGTTGCCAGCAGGCGAAGGCGCGCATTACCGGCTTGATCTGCGGCCCAATATCTCTATGGGCAATCCGGGTTTCGTGCGGGTGATCGGGGTCAGCGCGCTGTTTCTGGCCCTGCCCTTGATGGCGGTTCTGGGCACGCCCGTGCTGTGGGGGTTGCTGCCCTTTGCCGGGGCGGCATTATGGGCAATATGGTATGCGCTGATGCGCAATCGGCGCGACCGCGCGGCATTGCGCGAAACCCTGCATCTGAGCAGGGACAGGCTTGAGATCACCCGCCATGATCCGCGCAAACCCGCGCGTCATTTTCGCGCCAACCCCTATTGGATCAAGCTGTCGCTGAAGGAAGCGGGCGGGCCAGTGGAAAACTATCTGACACTGTCAGGTGCGGGGCGCGAGGTTGAACTCGGTGCCTTCCTGTCGCCAGAGGAACGCGCGCAACTGCATGACGAATTGTCCCAAGCCTTGCGGCATCTGAAATAAATCCGGTTGCTGCCAACGGCCGCGAAAGCGCGCCGCAACCGGGCCAATCGGTGCCGGCAGCGTTGTCGCGGCAGCACGGCAAAGCCGCAGCATCAGCCATTTTACCGCAACACCACTTGCGCGACTTACGCGCGCGGGGGCAGATGAGCGGTGGCCTCGATCTCGATCTGGGCCTCATCTTCGATCAGATCGGCCACGACCAGCATCGACATGGCCGGAAAATGCCTGCCCATCACGCGGCGATAGGCCTGTCCGACCTCGCGCTGGCTGGCCAGGTATTCGGCCTTGTCCTTCACGAACCAGGTCATGCGCGCGATGTCGCTTGCCCGCCCGCCCGCCGCCTCGACCACGGCCACAACATTGCGCAGCGCCTGTTCCATCTGGCCGATGAAGTCCTTGGCGACAAAACGCTTCTGATCGTCCCAGCCGATCTGGCCGCCGACATGCAGCGTGCCATCGCTGACCAGCATGCCGTTTGCATAACCCAATGCGGGCGCCCAGCCTTCTGGGTGGATGGTTTTCAGGCTCATCTGTCTATGTCCATTCTCGTCTGTATCAGATTTCGGATTGTATCGGGCCAGGGGCAGGGCTTGCCTGCCGCGTCAACATGCACCAGCACCGAATTGCCTTCAAAGCGCTGCTCTGCACCACAATGCGCGTGAAATTCCAGCCCCATGCTGGCGCGGCCCAGCTTCGTGACGCGCAGGCGAAGGCGCAGTTGGTCGCCATGCCGGGACGGCGCCGTAAAGCGCAGGCGGATTTCTGCCGTGGGCACGCCGGACTGCGCCAGCAGCTGCTCGAATGGCCAGCCCAGCGCTTCATCGAAAAACGCCTCGACCAGATCATTCACCATCTCGAAATAGCGCGGATAGAAGATGATGCCCGCCGGATCACAATGGCGAAACAGCACTTTCTCGGGTTTTTCAAACTGCATCGGCCTGCCTCACAACTCGCCGCGCATATGCCAGAGTTCGGGGAACAGCTCGACCGACAGCATCCGGCGCAGATATTGCACCCCCGACGTGCCGCCAGTGCCGCGCTTGAAGCCGATCACCCGTTCGACAGTGGTCACATGGTTGAAACGCCAGCGGCGGAAATACTCTTCCAGATCGACCAGCTTCTCGCCCAGCTCATAGAGTTGCCAATGCGTATCGGTATCCTGATAGACCCGCTTCCACAGCGCCTGCACCTGCGGCAATTGGCTATGGGGGCTGTCCAGCTGCGGCTCGGGGATCGGGGCGTCCTCGCCTTCCAGAGTGATGACCAGATGGCGGATCACCTCATCATAAAGGCTGGGCCGGGCCAGCTCGGCCCGAAGCTGGGCATGGACATCGGGCACATGCTGGTGCGGCGTCAGCAGATGCGGATTGCGGTTGCCCAGCACATATTCGATCATCCGGTATTGCGCTGACTGGAACCCCGATGATGGCCCCAGCGCGGCGCGAAAATGCGTGTAATCCGCCGGGGTCATGGTGCGCAGCACATCCCAGGCGAAATTGAGCTGCTCGAAGATGCGCGCCACCCGCGCCAGCATCTTGAACATCTGCGGCATGCGTCCGGCAATCAGCGCGGCGCGCGCGGCTTCCAGTTCATGCAATGCCAGCTTCATCCATAATTCGCTGATCTGATGCTGGACGATGAACAGCAATTCGTCATGCGCGCCGGTCATCGGGCGTTGCTGGCCCAGCAACGCATCAAGCCGCAGATAATCGCCATAGGACATGGCCGCGCTGAAATCCATCTTCGCGCCATCATCGCGCGGGTCATAAGGGGTATGTGTCATTGATCTCGCAATCTGAAGCGCTGGATCTTGCCAGTCGGGGTTTTGGGCAGCGTGTCGGTGAATATCACTGAACGCGGATATTTGAAGGGGGCAATCATCGCCTTGACGTGGTCTTGCAGGATCTTCGCCAGTTCTTCTGAAGGCGCGAACTCCGCACTCAGAACCACATGCGCCTGCACGATCGCGCCGCGAGCTTCATCCGGCAGGCCGATCACGGCGCATTCTGCCACCGCCTCATGCGCCAGAAGCGCGGCCTCGACCTCTGGCCCGGCAATGTTGTAGCCTGACGAAATGATCATGTCGTCATTGCGCGCGGCAAAGTGGAAATAGCCATCCGCGTCCTGCACAAAGGCATCCCCTGTCACATTCCAGCCGCCCTGCACATAGTCACCCTGCCGGTCCCCGCGCAGATAGCGGCAGCCCGTTGGGCCGCGCACCGCCAGCCGCCCGACCTCGCCATGCGGCAGTTCCTGCCCGTCCGGGCCGATGACCTTCGCTTCATAGCCACTGACAGGCTTGCCGGTGCAGGCCGGGCGGTGATCGTCAAAGCGGTTGGTGATGAAGATATGCAGCAATTCGGTCGCGCCGATCCCGTCCAGCATGGGCTTGCCGGTCTTGTCGATCCATTGCTGATAGACCGGTGCGGGCAGGGTTTCGCCCGCAGACACGGCAGCGCGCAGCGATGACAGATCGGCGCCATCCTCCATCGCGGCCAACATCGCGCGATAGGCCGTGGGCGCCGTGAAACAGACAGTGGCACGATAGGTCTCGATGATCTCTATCATGTTGGGGGGTGTGGCCTGCTCCAGCAGCGTTGCCGCCGCGCCAAAGCGCAAGGGAAAGATCGCCAGCCCGCCAAGCCCGAAGGTGAAGGCCAAGGGGGGCGAACCCACAAACACATCTTCAGGCGTCACCCCCAGCACCTCGTGCGCATAGCCATCAGCGATGATCAGCAAGTCACGGTGAAAATGCAGCGTGCCCTTGGGTTCCCCGGTTGACCCGGATGTAAAGCCGATCAGCGCGACATCATCCTGCGCGGTCTGCACCGCGTCGAACCGAACCGGCTTTTGCAGCGCCAGCCGGTCAAGTTCGGCATCATGATTGGCGGTGCCGTCAAACCCCGCCACCGTTTTCAGAAAACGGCTATGCTTGGCGCATTGCGCCAACTCGTCCATCAGCCGCGTGTCGCACAGCGCATGGGTGATCTCGGCGGCATCGACATATTTCGAAAGCTCGCCCGCGCGCATCATCGGCATGGTGTTCACGACCACCGCGCCGGCCTTGGTCGCGGCCAGCCAGCACGCCACCATCGCCGGGTTGTTGGCCGAACGGATCAGCACGCGGTTGCCGGGTTTGACGCCCAGATCCTCGACCAGCACATGCGCCAGACGGTTGGTCCAGTCGGCCAGTTCCTTGTAGGTGCGCCGCCGTCCATTGCCGATCAGCGCGGTGTGATCGCCAAAACCCCGCGCCACCATCGCATCTGTCAGCTCGACCGCGGCATTCAGCCGGTCGGGATAGTCGAACCCCTCCAGCAGCAAATCGGGCCACAAGGCCCGGTCGGGCAGGTTGTCGCGGGTGAATGTGTCAATATGCGCGCTGCGTCGCATGAGTTACCCTCCCTGATAGGCGGCCAGAGTCTGGCGCGCGATGACCACACGCTGCACATCGGATGCGCCTTCATAAATGCGCAGGGCACGGATTTCGCGGTAGAGCCGTTCCACCGTTTCGCCCGAACGCACCCCGTCACCGCCATGCAACTGCACGGCGCAATCAATCACCTGCTGAGCCTGATCCGTGGCAAACAGCTTCGCCATCGCTGCCTCGCGCGTGACGCGTGCAGCCCCGCTATCCTTGGCCCAGGCGGCGCGATAGACCAACAGCGCGCTGGCATCCACATCCAGCGCCATATTGGCGATATGACCCTGCACCATCTGCAAATCAATCAGCGGCGCGCCCCCGATGCGCCGAGTGGTGACGCGGTCCAGCGCTTCATCCAGCGCGCGGCGAGCAAAGCCCAGCGCGGCGGCCGCCACTGTGGCGCGGAACACATCAAGCACCGACATCGCAATGGCAAAGCCCTGCCCCGGCGCGCCGATCATCGCAGATTTCGGCACCCGCAGATCAACCAGCCGCAACCGCGCCAGCGGGTGGGGGGCAATGGTGTCCAGCCGCTCTGCCACCTCAAACCCCGCCATATCGGGCGTGATCAGAAAGCACGACAGCCCCTTTGCCCCCGGCCCCTCGCCTGTGCGCGCAAAGAGCGTGTAAAGCCCCGCGATGCCGCCATTCGATATCCAGGTCTTTTCGCCATTGAGCACATAATCATCGCCATCGGCCACCGCGCTCAAGGACGAATTGGCGACATCCGACCCCGAATGCGGTTCGGTCAGCGCAAAGGCCGCAATCACCCGGCCCGCCCGTGTTTCAGGCAACCAGCGCGCCTTTTGTTCTGCTGTCCCAAACAGCGAGGCCGCCCCCGTGCCCAGCCCCTGCATGGCAAAGGCGAAATCGGCCAGCCCGTCATGGCGCGCCAGTACCTCGCGCATCAGGCACAGGCTGCGCACATCCAGCCGCCCATCCTCTGCGCCGGTGTGCTGCAAGAACCCCGCCTGCCCCAGCGCGGCAACCAGATCGCGGCAGGTGGCATCAGCATCGCCATGATCCAGCCCACCCAGATGCGCGCGCGCCCAGTCTTCCGCCTGCGCGGCCAGCGCGCGATGCCGGTCTTCGAAAAACGGCCAGTGCAGAAAGCTTTGATCACTCATCACGCACCCCCTTCGCATGTTTCATCTTGCCTCAAATACTCATCTGGCCGAAGGCCGGGCGCGGCGCATGCCGCGCGCACCCGCTCAATCCCCCTGAAACACCGGTCGCTGCTTGGCCACGAATGCCTCATAGGCGCGCTTGAAATCCTGCCCCTGCATGCAGATCGCCTGCGCCTGGGCCTCGGCCTCCAGCGCCTGATCGAGTGACATCGACCATTCCTGCGCCAGCATGGTCTTGGTCATGGAATTCGCGAAGGCGGGACCATCCGCAATGCGCTGCGCCATTTCCTGCGCGGTCTCGATCAGCGCGGGCTGATCCACCACGCGGTTGAAAAAGCCCCAATCCAGCCCTTCCTGCGCGCTCATTGCGCGGCCGAAATACAATAGCTCTGCCGCCCGCCCCTGCCCGATGAGGCGCGGCAGGATCGCGCAGGCGCCCATATCGCACCCCGCCAGCCCAACGCGGTTGAACAGGAACGCGGTCTTTGCCTCTGGCGTCGCAATACGCAGATCAGAGGCCATTGCGATAATCGCACCCGCGCCCGCGCAGACGCCGTCCACCGCCGCGATGACGGGCTTGGCGCAGCCGATCATCGCGCGCACCAGATCCCCCGTCATGCGGGTGAAGGCCAGCAATTGCTTCATGTTCATCCGCGTCAGCGGGCCGATGATGTCATGCACATCACCGCCAGAGCTGAAATTGCCGCCATTGGGGGCAAAGATCACCGCGCGCACGCTGTCATCATATTGCAGATCGCGGAACCAGTCGCGCAATTCGGCGTAGCTGTCGAAGCTCAGCGGGTTCTTGCGCTCGGGCCGGTCCAGCGCCACAGTAGCCACTGGCCCATCGATCCGGCACAGGAAATGGGTCACATCGCTGCGCATCATCTATTCCTTTCCCATATGGCGCATCAACCGGTCGATCTGGCCTGACAGCGCGGCCAGATCATCGCCCGACACCCCGCCCAGCAAGTCATTGATCCAGCCTTCATGCGCGCGGGCCAACACGGCAAAGAGCTCGCGCCCCTTGGGCGTCAGCCGCGCGCAGGTGGCGCGGCGGTCATCGGGCACGGCGACACGCAGCGCCAGCCCTTCCTCGACCAGCCGCTCGACAATGCCGGTGACATTGCCGTTCGAGACCCGCAGCCGCTCGGAGATTTCGGACATCCGCAACCCCTCTGGCGCACGGTCCAGCGCCGCCATGACATCGAAACGCGGCAAGGTGGTGTCGAACTCGACGCGCAGGCGGCGGCGCAGCTCTGCCTCGACCTCGCCCGAGGCTTTCAGAAGCTTCAGCCACAGCCGCAGACGGGTTTTCGAGATCGGCTCAGCACTATTGGCAGGGTTGGTGGTGCTCATATCTCCCCTCCTGACACGCTCAGCGCATGGCCATTGACCATGCTGGCCGCGGGCGAGGCCAGAAACAGCGCCGCCGCCACCACTTCTTCGGGCGCGATCATGCGGCCCATCGGGTTGTCCGCGACCAGCATCGCCGTGGCGGCGTCGTGATCAAGCCCATACCGCGCCTGCACCGAGGCCACCGCCTGCGCCGCCAGGGGCGTGTCGACAAAGCCCGGGCAGATCGCGTTGCAGGTGATCCCCTTTTTCGCCACTTCCAGCGCGACAGAGCGCACCAGCCCCAGCACGCCATGCTTTGCGGCGGCATAGGCGGCAATGGTCGGCCCGCCCTTCAGGCTGGCAGTCGATCCGATCGCAATCAACCGCCCGCCCACGCGCATATCGGCCAGCCCCGCGCGGAAGGTCAGGAAAGTGCCGGTCAGATTGACGGCCAGCGTCTGATTCCAATCTGCCAGCGTAGTGTTGCGCAGCCTGCCCGCACCGCCCCCGCCGGCATTGGCGATGACCACGTCAAAGGGCGCGTCAAACAGCGCGCTCACCTGCGCCTCATCCGTCACATCGGCCACGCGGCAGGTCATGCCGCGCCCGTCATCGGTTTCGCGCAGCGCCCCGATCCTCCGCCCGGTGATGACCACATCATCGCCCGCATCGGCAAAACCGCGCGCCATCGCGCGGCCAATGCCCGACCCAGCCCCTGTGACCAGAACCCGCCTGCTCATACCCGGCCCACCTGCTCTGCCTCGCGCGCGGCCAGCCGCGCTGCCTGATCACGGCCGGGATAATAGGGCGCGGGCCATGTCTCGCCGCTATCGCCCAGCGCGATGGCTGCATGCAGCGTCCAGTAGGGGTTGGCCAGATGCGGGCGGGCCAGACAGACCAGATCGGCGCGCCCTGCCATCAGGATCGAATTGACATGGTCGGCCTCGAAGATATTGCCCACCGCCATTGTGGGGATACCGGCCTCGTTGCGGATGCGGTCGGAAAACGGGGTCTGGAACATGCGCCCATAGATCGGCTGCGCCTCGGGGCTGGTCTGACCTGCCGAGACATCGATGATATCGGCCCCCGCCGCGCAGAAGGCACGCGCAATCGCCACCGCATCTTCGGGTGTGATCCCGTCATCGCCGCGCCAGTCATGGGCCGAGATGCGCACCGACATCGGCTTATGCGCGGGCCAGACCGCGCGCATGGCGGCAAACACCTCCAGCGGGTAGCGCAGGCGGTTTTCAAGGCTGCCGCCATAATCATCGCTGCGAATATTCGACACCGGGCTGATGAAGCTGGAAATCAGATAGCCATGCGCGGCATGCAGCTCGATCATGTCGAAGCCTGCGCGTTCGGCCATTTCAGCCGCCGCCACGAACTGATCGCGCACCATATCCATATCGGCGCGGGTCATTTCGCGCGGCACCTGATTGCGCTCCGACCACGGAACCGCGCTGGCGCTCATGACCGGCCAGTTGCCTGAGGGCAAGGGCGCGTCCATTTCTTCCCAACCCAGCTGCGTTGACCCCTTGCGCCCGGAATGGCCGATCTGACAGCAGATCTTCGCGTCAGTCTCGGCGTGGACGAAATTCACCAGCCGCGCCCAGGCCGCTTCATGCTCGGGCGCATAAAGGCCGGGGCAACCCGGCGTGATGCGGCCTTCGGGGGACACACAGGTCATTTCGGTATAGACCAGCCCCGCGCCGCCCTTGGCGCGTTCGGCATAATGCGCGAAATGCCAATCGGTGGGGCAGCCATCCTGCGCTTTATATTGCGCCATAGGGCTGACCACGACGCGGTTTTTCAGCGCCATATCGCGCAGGCGATAGGGCTGGAACATCGGTGCGCGGCCCGCCTGCCCGCCCGCTTGAACGGCAAACCAGTCCTCTGCCGCGCGCAGCCAGTCGGGGTCACGCAGGCGCAGATTTTCATGGCTGATCCGCTGGCTGCGGGTCAGCAGCGAATAGGCAAATTGCAAGGGCGGCATGTCGAGATAGCGCTCGACCTCTTCAAACCATTCAAGGCTGTTGCGCGCCGCCGATTGCAGACGCAGCACCTCCAGCCGGCGTTCCTCCTGATAGCGTTTGAACGCGGTCTGCATGTCGGCTTCCGAATGCAGATACTCCGCCAGCGCAATCGCCGAATCGAAGGCAAGCCGCGACCCCGACCCGATGGAAAAATGCCCCGTCGCCGCCGCATCGCCCATCAGCACCACATTTTCATGATACCAGCGCTCGCATATCACACGCGGGAACTGCATCCAGACGGCAGAACCGCGCAGATGCGCGGCGTTTGACATCAGGTCATGCCCGTCCAGATGCGCCTCGAAAATCTTGCGGCAGGTCTCGACCGTTTCTTCTTTCGACATCGCCTCGAAGCCCCAGCGATCCCAGGTTTCGGGCAGGCATTCGACAATGAAGGTCGCCGTGTTGTCATCAAACTGATAGACATGCGCCCAGACCCAGCCATGTTGGGTGCGCTCGAATATGAAGGTGAAGGCATCATCGAATTTCTGATGCGTGCCCAGCCAGACGAATTTGCATTTGCGCGTGTCGATATCAGGGCGAAAGACATCCGCGTATTCGCTGCGCACGCGCGAATTGATCCCGTCGCAGGCGACCACCAGATCATAATCGTGACGATAGGCTTCGGCGCTGTCGAATTCGGTTTCAAAGCGCATCTCGACGCCAAGTTCGCGCGCGCGCTCCTGCAATAGGATCAGCATGGCCTTGCGCCCAATGCCCGCAAAGCCATGCCCGCCCGACACGGTGCGGTGGCCTGCATGAACCACGGCGATGTCATCCCAATAGGCGAACTGGCTGCGAATCGCGTCGGTGGATTTGGGGTCATTGCGGCTCATCCGTTCCAGCGCGTCATCCGACAGCACTACCCCCCAGCCAAAGGTGTCATTGGCCCGGTTGCGTTCCAGCACGGTGACCTGATGCGCCGGGTCGCGCAGCTTCATCGAAATCGCGAAATACAGACCCGCAGGGCCACCCCCAAGGCAAAGGATCTTCATCTGGACACCCCTGTTGTTTGGCCCAGTTTGCTTGGGGTTGCCTTATTTTTCAAGCTTAAATATTTTAGGCTTCAATTTTATTTCCGTGACAACGCCCTGCGCCTGCCCTTTCCTCGCTGCCTTGTGTAGCGGGCGTGAGCGCGGAACGGCTTTGCTGCGCGCGCAAGATGCAGTATCGCAATTGCATGAGTATATCGCGTCGTTCCCTTATCCTGTCCCTGCCCGCGCTTGCGCTGGCGCGTCCCGCTTTTGCGCAGCCGATCCCGCTGTCGGAGATCTCTGCCTATTTCAACCGCTTCACCACCGCCGAAGGGGCGTTCACACAGATCAACCCCGATGGGTCGATCCTGACCGGCACGCTTTATATCCGCCGCCCCGGCCGGATGCGGTTCGAATATGACCCGCCCGAGGATTCGCTTGTGATGGCCGGGGGCAGTCAGGTTGCGGTGTTTGATGGCCGGTCCAATCAGGGGCCGAACCAATATCCGCTGCGCCAGACCCCGCTAAGCATCATTCTGGACCGCAACGTCGATTTCAGCCGCGCGCGAATGGTCACGAACCATTATCAGGATGGCGAAACCACAAATGTCATCGCCCAGGATCCGGACAATCCGCAATATGGGTCGATCCGGCTGGTATTTTCCGCCAACCCGACCGAATTGCGCCAATGGATCGTGCGCGATGACACGGGGGCGGAAACCACGGTGATCCTTGACGGAATGCGCTTTGGTCACACCCTGTCGGCACGGCTGTTTGACATCACCGCCGAAACCAGCGCGCGCCAGCGTTGACGATCTGATCTGCCCTTTCGGTTCCGCCCGAGACTGACTCAGACCCAGCGCGCAAAGGGCGGCAGGCTCATCAGCACCGCATCGGGGTCATGGCCGGTTTGCAGCCCGAATTTGGTGCCGCGGTCATAGACAAGATTGTATTCCGCATAAAGCCCGCGATGGATCAGCTGGGTGTCCTTGTCAGCATCCGACCACGCCATGCCGCGCCGCTTTTCGACCTGCGCCAGAAAGGCCGGCAGAAAGGCGCGGCCCACATCCTGCGTGAAGGCGAAATCGGCCTGCCAGTCGCCGGTGCAGTAATCGTCGTAAAATATACCGCCCACACCGCGCGCGCGCTTGCGATGCGGGATGTAGAAATACTCATCCGCCCATTCCTTGAAGCGCGGATACAACTGCGTCCCATGCGGGTCGCAATAGCGCTTCAGCGTGGCATGGAAATCTGCCGTATCTTCGGGGTACTCGATGCAGGGGTTCAGATCCGATCCGCCCCCGAACCACCATGCATTGGGGGTCCAGAACATGCGCGTGTTCATATGCACCGCGGGCACATGCGGGTTCTGCATATGCGCGACCAGTGAAATGCCGCTGGCCCAGAAGCGCGGATCAGCCTCCAGCCCCGGAATTTCCCTGCGCGCGCTCAAGGAACGCTGCGCCTGATCGCCCAACTGACCATAAACCTCCGAGACATTGACGCCCACCTTTTCGAAGACGCGGCCTGCGCGCATCACGCTCATCAGCCCCCCACCGGCATCGCTGCCATCCGACCCGCTGCGGCGGGTTTCGCGGATCTCGAACCGTCCCGCAGGGCGGTCAGACAAGGGGCCATCGCTATGGGCATCCTCCAGCGCCTCGAACGCCGCGACGATCTGGTCACGCAAAGCGCGAAACCAGCTTGCAGCCTTATGCTTGCATGTGTCGAAATCGGCGTCTGACATGGTGCCCCCCTGCATCTGTTCAGCCCGCATGATGTGGCACGCTGCAAGGCGGGTGACAAGCACGGATGCGGCGTTACCGCCGGGGCGGAAGGGCCACGGCAATACGCGCGCGCTGTACCGCCAGAATGCCCGCCATGATGATTGCAACCCCGATCACATCGACCAGGCCCAGCGCCTCTGACAGCAGCAACGCCGCCACGGCGACGCCGAAAAACGGGTTAAGAAAGTGGTAACTCGCCGCGCGCACCGCCCCGATACGGCCCACCAGCGCGAACCACACCCAGGTCGCCGCCAGCCCAGGCACAAAAACGGTGTAGCTAAACGCCGCCAGTAGCTGCCAGGACCATGTGACCTCGAATGTCTCGAACGCCAGCGCCGGACCGACCAGCAGCGCAGACCCCACCAGCATCTGCAAGCCCACGATCATCAGCAGATTGCCGCCACTGGCCGAGGCGCTGCGCACCGCCAGCGTGGCCACGCTCAGCGCGATGACACCAGCGACGCACAGCGCCACCCCCAGCAGGTCAACGCCCCCACCCAGCCGCGCGCCCATGATCAGCGCCACCCCGCCAAAGCCTGCAACCAGCCCCGCCACTGCCAGCGGGCGCAGCCTTTCGCCCAGCAGCAGCCAGCTTGCCAGCGCCACCAGAAGCGGCATGGTCGAGGCGATGATCGCGGCCAATGATGCCTCGATCCACTGCATGGCGATGAAATTCAGCCCCAGATAGAGCGCGTTCTGCGACAGGCCGAACAGAAAGGTCGCGCGCCATTGGGCCGGCGTCAAATGCCAGCTTTGCCCCAGCGCGCGGGCAATGGCGATACCAATCAGGCCAGAAATCAGGAAGCGCAGGCTCAGCGACATCAGCGGTGGCGCATCGGCGACGATGATCCGCGCCGAAGTGAAGGCCGAGGACCACATCAGCGCAAAGGCCAGCCCCATTACAAGCGCGCGAATATCCACCAGCCTGCCCCGTTATCGTTGTTACACAGGTGAAGCAGTAGCGGTTTCGGACAGGAACTGCCATAGGGTGCGCGCTACATCCTGCCCGATGCGCCAGCATCGGGCAACGCCCATGAGGGGTGCAAGGGTGGGTGGGCGGGTGCCGCTCATGGGCGTTTCTTTGCCCCGACAGAATCGGCCAGGCGCGGCACTGATCGCGTTACCGGCCTTCTGCCTTCGCCACCTGTTCCTTCACCCGGATGAAGCTGTCCGGCGTGACAGAAATCGAATCGATCCCGCATTCGACCAGAAAGCGCGCGAATTCGGGGTGATCACTTGGCCCCTGCCCGCACAGCCCGATCTTGGCCCCCGCCGTCTTGGCCGCCGTGATGACATGGCCGATCATCCATTTCACCGCCTCATCCTGTTCATCGAAGAGATCGGCCAGCAATTCCGAATCGCGATCCACCCCCAATGTCAGTTGCGTCAGGTCATTCGACCCGATGGAAAACCCGTCAAAACGTTCGGCGAAAGCCGGGGCCAGAATGACATTAGAGGGGATCTCGGCCATGACATAGACTTCCAGCCCGTCCTTGCCGCGTTCCAACCCTTCTTCGGCCATCACCGCCAGAACCTGATCGGCCTCGCGGACCGAGCGGCAGAAGGGGATCATGACAAGCACATTGTCAAAGCCCATCTCCGCGCGCAGCCGCCGTATCGCGCGGCATTCCAGCGCAAAGCCCGCGCGATAACGCTCCGATGTGTAGCGCGACGCGCCGCGAAACCCCAGCATCGGGTTTTCCTCGGCAGGCTCGAACTCCGCCCCCCCGATCAGATCGGCGTATTCATTGGTCTTGAAATCGCTCATGCGGATGATCACGGGCTTGGGATAGAGCGCGGCCGCGATACGCGACAGCCCGCGCGACAGCCGGTCCACGAAATATTCGGACTTGTCGGCATGACCGGCGGTGATCTCGGCGATCTGCGCCCTGGCGTCCTGATCCTGAAGCTGGTCGAACCGGATCAGCGCCATCGGATGGATGCGCACATGATTGTTGATGACAAACTCCATCCGCGCCAGCCCGACCCCGTCCGCAGGCAGCCGCCACCAGCGAAATGCCGCAGCCGGATTGGCCAGATTGAGCATGACCCTGGTGCGCGTTTCCGGCACGGCGGCAGGGTCCAGCATCTCTTCTTCGATGCGGGCGGTGCCGTCATAGACAAAGCCCTGATCCCCCTCGGCGCAGGAAACCGTCACCTCCTGTTCGTCATGCAGGACATGGGTGGCATCCCCGGTGCCGACAATCGCGGGCAGGCCCAGTTCGCGGCTGACAATCGCGGCATGGCTGGTGCGTCCGCCCCGGTCAGTGACAATGGCGCTGGCGCGTTTCATGATCGGCACCCAGTCGGGGTCGGTATTGCCGGTGACCAATATCCCGCCATCGACAAAACGGTCAATCTCGCGCGGGCTGTCCAGCAGGCAGACCCGGCCCGCAATGGCGGCATCACCAATGCTCAGCCCCGCAACCAGCTTGCGCCCCTTTTCGCTGACGGTGAAGCTGCGATAGGCGCCCGCATCGCGGCGCGACTGCACGGTTTCGGGCCGCGCCTGCACGATGAACAACGCGCCCGTCTGCCCGTCCCTGGCCCATTCAATATCCATCGGGCAGCCGTAATGATCCTCGATCACGCAGGCCCAGCGCGCCAGTTGCAGGATTTCGGCATCTTCCAGAACGAAACCGGCCCGTTCCGCGCGCGAGGTCGGCACCACCCGCGTCGTCCCGCCCCCTTCGCTGGCATAGATCATCTTGTGCAGTTTCGCGCCAAGGCGCTTTTCCACGATCGGAACCACCCCGTCGCGGGTCAGAAGCGGCTTGAATACCTGAAACTCATCAGGGTCGACGCTGCCCTGCACCACGGTTTCGCCCAGACCCCAGGCCGCATCGATGACCACCACGCGGTCAAAGCCGGTTTCGGTGTCGATGGAAAACATCACCCCCGAACCGCCGATATCCGAACGCACCATCGCCTGCACCCCGACCGACAGCGCGACTTTCAGATGATCGAACCCCTTGGCTTCGCGATAGCTGATCGCGCGGTCGGTAAAGAGCGAGGCATAGCAGCGCCGACAGGCATCAAGCAGCGCATCAGCGCCGCGAATGTTCAGAAAGGTTTCCTGCTGACCGGCGAAGCTGGCATCGGGCAAATCCTCTGCCGTGGCCGAGGATCGCACCGCGACATCGGCATCTTCGCGCCCGATATGGTCACACAGCGCAGCGTATTCGGCACGAATGGCGCGGGCGGTCTGGTCGGGCCATGTGGCCTTCAGGAAGGCCGCGCGCAAATGCTGACCGGTCTCGGCCAGGCTGGCGCGGCCTTCATGCATGTCCGTCAAGGCGGTGGCGATCACTTCGCGCAGCCCTGCGGCATCGACGAACTGCCAATAGGCGTCGGATGTGGTGGCAAATCCCGGCGGCACGGCCACGCCGCGCGCGCCCAGATTGCACACCATCTCGCCGAGCGAGGCATTCTTGCCCCCCACCCGCGCGACATCTTCGCGCCCCAGCTTGTCGAAACGGATGGTCTGATCAGCGATATGTGCCATGTCTTCCCCCAAAAATTCGCGCCAGGATGCGGCGACCGCCCCGGTCAGGCAGGGGCATCTGCCCGCCCGACCGGAATAATACCCTCGGACCCTAACATCTATGTCACAATGGGCTTTGATCTGTGTCAGTGCAGATCACGACCGTCCCTGCGCGCACGACAAGGCAAGACTTGCCACGCAGTTGCGCAGCCCGCTTGCTGTCCCTCTGCCAGCGGTGGCGCTCGGATCAGTTGCCGCGCGCAGCGTTCAGCCCGCGACGGGTATCTGCCGTGGCCAGTTGTGCATGCAGCCGTTCGAACTGTTCGCGCGCTACTGCGCGATTGCCAGCGTTGAGATACGCATAAGCGCGCAAAATCGCCAGATCGCGCCGCAGCGCGCCTTCCAGCCGTTCCAGCGCATCCAGATAGCCGATGGTGCGGCGATAATCTTCTGCACGGAAGGAGCGCACCGCGCGCTGATCCAGAACGATGCTTTCAACCTCCTTGCGCTGGGACGCGCTAAGACTGACCTGAGACGCCACCTGCGCGCCCTGTTCGGTCATGTTCATCGACAGATAGGCCAGCGCCATGCCGAAATGCGCATCGCGGTTCACATTGGGACCAAGCCTGTCACCCACCCGCGCGGCCTGCTGGAAAGCGACCAGCGCCTCGGTCGGGCGGTCATGGCTATAGGCACACCAGGCGCGTTCATAGAGCACTTCCAGCGAGCGCGGCGATGTGGATGCGGCCAGACAACGCGCGTATTGTTCCTGCTCTTTCAGGCGACGGACTTCGGCCAGCCGGTTATCCCCGCGCAGCGGCAAGGAGGATGGCGGGGCCGCCGCAGCGGGCTGGGCCGTTCGCGCGGGCGCGGCGGGTTGTGCGGAGGGGGCGGATGCGGGCTGGCTGGCCCGCGCCGGGGCCGCGCTGCTGGCGGCGGGCGCGCTGGCAGGGGCGCTGCCGCCCGTCAGTTCGGACCACAGCCGGTCAAGCTGGCCCGATGCCGAGGGGTTGGCGCGGCGCGCGACATCGAACAACTCGCGCAGTTCGGACTGCGAGACTTCGGCGCTGGCCTTTTGCAGCGTGGTCTGCATCTGGCTGAAGCTGGTGCAGGACTGTATCGTGTTGCGCCAGGTCGTCACGGCCGCAGGCTTCTGGCCCGCCAGCACATACATATCGGCCAGTTGCCACGCATTGTTGATACGCTCGCAACTCATGATCTGGGGCGCGCGGCGGGCAATGCCGATGGCTTCGCCGGCGTCGCGCGCCTGCACTGCGGCATCATAACTGTCCTGCGCCTCGTTCAGATCCAGCACGCGCAGCATATCCGAGGGCGGGGTCCAGCCCGGCACCCGGTCGCGCCCGTCTGATATCAGCCGACGCGCCCCGGCATAGTCGCTCTGCTCGATACGTCGCCAGATCGCGGCCTCATCAACCTGCGCAACGGATTGCGGGGCCATCAACTCGTTCAGATCCGACGGCGGGCGCCAGTCGGGAAAGGCCGCGCGCAGGCGGCGCAATTCTGCCTGCGCGGCAGGCTGATCCCCCTGGCTGATATAAAAGCGCAAGGCGCGCAGATCGTCATGGCTGGCAGTCTGCGCATAGCCAGACAGTGGCGCTGTGGCCAGTAACAGGCCAAGAACGGCCAGACGGGAAACTCCATGCAAGGCTCGGATCATATCGGCACGCATTCGGGCAGGGTTTCATGGGCGGCAACCACGGCAAAAAGCTGCAAGGTTGCCGGGTAATAGGGCTGATCGGGGCTGAAGGGCGGCATCGCCGCACCCAGCAAGTTGCGCCCCGAGCACATGGCCAGACCCGCAAGCGCCTGATAGCCCAGATCAGGGCTGCTTTCCAGAACCACGCCGGAAAACGGCTCGATGATCGTCGGCACGGCAACTCCGGGCTTGACCGTGCGTTCATATAGCGCCGCCATCCGGCGCACTGCGGAATGCTGGGGCTGACGCGACCAGATCATGAACAGCGGCACGCGCAGCGCCTCATATCCGGCATTGGCCGACAGATTGTCAGAGGGGCGCATGCCCTCGGCCGAAATATCGACCCAATCGGGCACCAGCCCTTCCGCGGCCAGATCGCTCAGCAACGCCTCGCCATGCTGCGCGGCCAGCGCCAGACGGCTGACGCCCGTTGCCGCGGCCAGTTCGCGCATTGCCAGCGGCATGTAATAGGACGGGTTGATGGTGACATGGCTGTCATGACGGAAGCCATGAATTGCAGGCAGCAGCAGGCTGCGCTCGTCATTGCCGGGCATGGCGATGACACAGCTTTCCGCCAGCGCCTGCGCAATTGCCTG
This sequence comes from Paracoccaceae bacterium, assembly GCA_020832655.1. Lineage (GTDB taxonomy): Bacteria > Pseudomonadota > Alphaproteobacteria > Rhodobacterales > Rhodobacteraceae > Roseinatronobacter. The sequence goes on along the minus strand of JAFIEF010000007.1, from coordinate 39,439 downwards.
CGCGCGGGTCAGATAGCTGCGGTTGCCGAAATTCGCCGCCCCGCGTGCCAGGGCCCAGGCATAGAACAGATCCCCGTCAGAAGCGTTGTTGCGATCAGGCACCGGGTTGGCCTGCCCTGGCAGCCAGCGCCAAGCCAGCAGCGGGTCGGGGCGCACGGCCAGATGACGCTCGGTCCATTCATACATGCGCGCAAAGGCCGAAGCGTCGTCAAAAAAGCTGGCCAGCACCATGCCATAGCCCTGTCCCTCGGAATGACTGGATTCGTGCTGCAGCATGTCCACCACCCGGCCATCCGATTTCAGGAAAGCGGTTTTCCATGCGTCCCAGAGCGGGCGTGCCAGCTTGGCCAGATCAGCCGGGGGCGCGGACATCGCAGGGCGCGCCAGCCCGCTTGCACCAATCGCTGCCAGACTTGCCAGAAGGGTTCTTCGCTTCATGTTCAGTTTTCCCTTGTGGAAATGACCAGACGCAGCGCCACCAGCGCGGAACTCAGCGCCAGAAACAGCACCATGATGGTGTAGAAGATCGGACGTGCAGAAACAAAATTGCCCAGCGCATAGCGGAAATTGTCCCATGACCACGGCTCCAGCAGGATCGGGCGGCGGTCGGGCGCAATCCAGTTGTCCCACCGCCCGTCATAGCCCAGGATCGACACCTGCCCCCTGGGGCCGGAACCATAGCTGCGCGCGGCCGCGATGGAATGGGCGATGACATGGATATCGCTGTCGGGGCTGCGCAGCATCCAGATTTCGTCAGGCCGGTTAGGGTCAAGCTGGAACAGGATCGCCTGCCCGCGCCGCTCTGCCAGCCAGTTGTTCAACTGGTCGCCGGAACTGGGGAAAACCCGGTCCGTGACCCATTTCACGCTGTCGGCCACTGCGCCCAGCGCATTGCTGACCGCCGCGCGCATAGAGGCCACCATACCCACCCCCTGCTGGCGACGCTGCGCGAAGGGGTCATCGCTGAAGGCCAGCAGCATGTCGTCCTCGGGGCCGGGGATCTCGGGCAGGTTCAGCACCACATCTTCCAGCAAGCGCCGATCTGCGCGGTGATGCGCCGCCGGAACTGAACCAAGGTCATCGATCGAGATCAGATGCAGCGTGGCGGGCCGGATATCTGCCTGCGCGCGCGCCAGCGCGGCGCGCAGCGTCAGCACATCGGCCTCGCTATAGGCGCGCGCGCTCATGTCATTGATGCGGATGCTGTCAGGCGTCAACGCCCCGAACGCCAGATCCATATCCGGGATCGCCATCTTCGGGCTATAGGGCACATGCAGGGTCGAGGTCTCGCTGATTTGCAGGAACGGGCGGTCCACTGCCGGACAGGGCAGATCGGGCGGATCACCCGGCACCATCAGTTCGAAGGACAGCGTGTTGGTGCCCGGCTGCATGATGCGGGCTTCAAAATCAATCGGGAATTCAGTGATCATCTGCCCGCCCTCATGGCGCAGGGGCAGCAGGCGGATGGCGGTGCCATTGACGCTAAGCAGCAGCATCGCATCATGCGGCAGGCCCGTGGCGTAGACATAATCGAAATTGATCCGCGCCTTGGCCGCTGTCAGCACCAGCCAGTCATCAGGCAGGCGGAACGGATAGTGCCGCGCGGCATAGCGTTGCGAGAAGCTTTCGGTGCGGATGCCGATCTCGGAAAAGGGCATATTGCGCACGGGATGCACCATCGGCGCACGCTGTGCCGATGGCTGGGGCGCGAATTCCGCAATTTCACCCAGCAAGTCGTCCGGCTGCGCATCCGGGGCCAGTTCCAGCACCAGAACCTGCGCACCATCCCCGCCCACCCGATAGCTGACGCGGTTTTGCGCGGCAGGCAGGATCGTGACCCGCGCATGGGCGCGGCGGGTGTCCTGAACGGTCCAGTAATCACTGAAGCGAAACACAACAGGCTCTCCCAGCAGCGCCTGATTGAAGCGCCGCACCAGATCGGCCCGCCATCTTTCGGCCATGTCGCGATCCAGACGATCCAGCCCGCGAATCTCGACCGGTTGCGGATGCGCGGCCTGTGCGGCCAGCGCCATGATGAAGCTGTTGGCCGACACGTCGCTTAGTTCATGCGCAACCACAAGCCCCGAACGGGTCAGGTCGATATCGGTCCATAACCCGAATGATGCCTCTGGCCCGCAATAGATGCGGTGGCGCTGATGGAATTCGATCTGAACCTGGTTGCGGCCATTGACCAGCACGTTACTGGGAATATCAAAGCCCTGAGCCTCCAGCCCGTCAAAACTGCCAAGCCGCGCCTGCCCCAGATCGACCCCGTTAACGCGCAGATGCATCTGCGAGCGTTCCGGCAACAGATCGATGCTGGACTGCGTGACAAGCTGCATTCTGCGATGTTCTGACGCGGCGGTAACATAAAGATCGAAATCGACCACCTGACGCTCGCCCGTAACCCGCGCCACCCCGTCCCGGCTGCGAATACGCATATCGACCAGACGCAACGGCGTAACCCAACTGGCGAAGCCGTCTTCTACGGGGGTCTCGAAACCGCGGCGGGCCGGATCGATCCGGTTTTCGGCATGGAAATACGGCTCATCCGGGGCGAAATCGGCGAAGCCATCATCCTCTGGCAGACCGATCAACCCGCCGGTCTGCGCCGTTGCCATCGGGGCAGCCGCCAGCAGGGCCATGCACGCAACGGCTGCGGCACGGGCGAGGCAGGCATACCGGCGCAACGACAATGCAGGCCAGATGATCATGTGATGCCTCCGTCCCGGTCATAAGTGGGGGCACCCGACAAGGGATGCCCAGCCCCGGCATTGTGTTTCAAGAAACGCCGATGTTCCGCCGGTGAATAGGGTTGGGGCAGGTCAGGATTGACCACCACCGGGTCGAAGGCTTCACCAAAGGCCAGGATATGGGCCGGGGTCTGGGTCTCTCCGATTTCGGTACGCTCTCGTTCGGCCGCGCGACGCCGACGCGCCGGTTCATTGGCCAGCGCAAGGAATGCACCATAGACGCTGGTAAAGGCCAGCGCGACCACATAGGAAAAGCCCGCCAGCATGCCCTTTGGCTTGTTCTTGCTGGCACGCACAGCTTCCCAGACATGCGAATCGCCAAAGATCAGATGCGCGACGGTTTCGCGCACGATCATGGGTTGCTCGCGATCAAACCGCACCCCGATAATCAAGCCTGCATTGTCGTTGCGGACATTCTGGACCTGCACCCGAACGGCGTTTTCCAGATGCGGGCTACGCGGAAATTCGGGGGTGAAATACAGCACATAGCCTTGCCTGATCTGTGCCATCTCCTCCATGTCGGTATCGGGTCCGGGTCGCAGCAGCAGCCGCGCCCCCCCGGTCGAGGCATCCAGCACCGTCGCAGCCGTAAAGCTGAACTGGCCGTCGCGGCCAATCGCGGCGACAGCGGGCACCTGCATCGGCACGCGCGGCACGCTGCGGCGCTGCTGACGTTCTGCAATCGCGCGCAGGGCGGCGCTGACGATCACGAAGTTGAACACCGCCCAGCCGCCCACGATCGCCAGGATATTGTGGTCGCCCGGAAACAGCATCCAGCGCACTGCCCCCGCCAGCACGCCCAGAAGGCAAAGCACCCAGATCGCCAGCAACGGCTTGTAGATCGGGGTCACGAAATCCTCTGCCAGGGTTTCATCCTTGGCCGTGACGTTGAATTTCGCCCCGCGCGGCTTGAAGATGGTGCGCAGGACAACACCCGACAGGTAAGGGGCTTGCGCGGTCTCGTAGAGTTCGGAAATCAGCGGCCATCGCACCCGCGCATAAAGCGCATTCTGCACCATGAAGCTGATCGCCATATAGGCGCCCATATAGACCAGAACTTCCTGGATCGTGGCCACGAAGATCTGCAAGCCGAAGAACAGATAAGCCAAGGGTGCCAGAATGAAGACCATCCGCACCAGCGGAAACAGCCAGAAGGTCATCGAGTTCAGATAGCACAACCGCTGGCTCAGGCTCATGCCCTTGCGCCGCAGCGGGTTTTTCAGCATCAGAAGCTGCATCATTCCCGCCGCCCAGCGCCCGCGCTGTTCGATGAAACTGACAAAGGTTTCGGGTTGCAGCCCGGCGATCATGGCATGATCGACATAGATGCTCTTCCAGCCCTTTGAATGGATTTCCAGCGCGGTTTCGGCGTCTTCGGTGATGGTGTCGCCCGCAAACCCGCCCACATCATCCAGCGCCGCGCGCCGCAGCACCGAAGCCGAGCCGCAAAAGAACGCGCCCCCCCAGCGATCCAGCCCGCGATGGCCCTGATGATAGAACATCTCGTTTTCCGGCGGGCAATCGGCGCGCAGCCCTATATTGCGTTCAATCGGGTCGGGGTTGAGGAAGAAATGCGGTGTCTGCACCAGAAACAGTTTCGGGTCGGCCACGAAATAACCAACTGTGCGCGCTAGGAAATCGCGCGCGGGAACGTGGTCGGCGTCGAACACCACGACAAGTTCACTGTGATGCTTTTGCAGTGCTGCGGTCATGTTCCCGGCCTTGGCATGCACATTGCGGGCGCGGGTCGAATATTCGACCCCAAGCTCTGCGCATAGCGCCTGCAACTCGGCCCGCCGCGCGCGCGACTTGCGCGCAATCTCGGGGTCTTCATGGTTGCAGCGCTCATCCGTGCCGCCATCATCGCACAGGATGACCGTGCGCTTGCTGGCCGGGTAATGCATGTTCTTTGCCGCCGACAGGGTCACAGCCAGCATTTCGGTGGGTTCATTATAGCTGGGCACCAGAATATCGACCGTAGGCAGGCTGGCCGCCGCGACCTTGGGCGGCAAGGCCCGGTGCACCGGGTCGGCGGTCACGAAAGAGCTGACGAAGAACACCCAGATCGCATAGGTTTCGACGATGAACAGCGACAGCGCGATGCCGAATTCCAGTGGGTTCGACATCGATGGCAGGGTTTCGGTCAGTCGCCAGAACCAGTAGCGCATCACAATCGCGCTGGCCACGGCCAGCAGCACGAAACGCGCGACAATCGTCTTCATCGTAAACGGCTTCAGCGCCGCCACGATCAGCACCGCGAACAGCCCCAGCGCCCCCTGCACCGCATTAGAGGTGGGGATGCTGGCCAGAAAGGCCAGCGGAATGACGATTGCGAACCACAGCAGCGCAAGCAGTATCTCGGCCGGGCGCAGTCGGCGTGTTGCAATCAGCAGACTCATGTCACCACCTACTCCTCATGACCCGCGCCCAAAGACCGGGCTGGCCAGTCCAAACGCATCCGACCCCATGATCGGTTGCAAAGCGCGTTCCGCCGAGCCAGAGACACAGTTGCGCAGCATGATGTCGAGAGAGGACGCACCGCGCGGCAGCGGGCGGCTGCCGATCTGCGAACGGCGAAACGCCAGAACGCAGGTCAAATCCCCGCCCGGACGCAGGGTTGTATAGGTGATGTCGCCATATGCGTCGCTGGTGGCCGTCAGCGCGCTTTCCTCGATCGATGTGAACGGCGATGGCGCGCCGCCGAATTGCTGCAGCACATTCTCCAGCACCAGCCGCGAACGACTGGCAGCGCGCGCCGTCTGGGCGCGCAGCAGGATGACATTTTCGCCTTTCAGGCTGGTCGAATTGGGCAGGGTGATGCGCTGCTCCAGCACACCGTCAAGCTCGCGCTCCAGCACGATCAGCGCATGGGGCACATTGATCAGCGCGCGCGAGGCCGGTACCACGCGGTATTCGCTTAGCGCCTCGGCCAGTTCCGTGGGGCTTTCCCCCTGAAACGAGGCCATCATCCCGCCATCGCAGGCTTGCAGCACAATGCCGCCCAGAACGCCCATAAGCGTCAGGCGCAACCGCTTTGCAACGCCGCCGCAACTCAATCGATTGAGGTAAATCCTGTTGACCATATCCCTGCCTGCCCGGGCAGCAGATATGCGTAGTCGGCCACAGCAAGACATGCTGTAACCCCATGCGCCATCATGCCGTGGTCAAATGACCTGCCCATTCCTTGCCCTTGCCTCTTGCCGTGTCCATTCTGACGATGGATCGCGGCAACATTCCGGTATTATTGCGCCGGATATTAACTGCTTGTTTAACAAAATAGACAATACAGCCAAAAATGGCAATGTTTTATGCCGTGGCGCAGGGTTTTCCACGCATGGGGCAGAAAAGGCGCGCTTGCGCGCCCGAATCGATACAGTTCAGAAATGCAACAGGCGCTCGCTATCGCCGTGCCGAACGCAGCGATAGTAGCCGGAACCAACCCCATCCCCAGATATTGACGCACCCGGCAAAAGACCAGAAGCGTTGCAGCATGACCACACTCGCCTGCGCCCTATCGCCTGCATATCACCGATGCGCGCGCATCTTGCCCAATTCACGGTCCAGCAGGTTGCGCATCTTGTCAACCGCCGCCGTGACCGAAGACTTGATGTTGTCGGCTGCGGCATCCACCACAACGGGCTTGCGCCCCTGAAGCCGGACTTCGACCTTGCAATGCTTGTCATCCGGGCCGTGCTTGGTGGCGTTCTGATCTTGCAGATACACCTCTACCCGCGTGATCGGGCCAGACACCGCGCCCAGCTTGGACGTGACCACTTGCGTCACGAAGCGCGTGACATCCTCGCGCCCCTCGATGGTGTTGTCAGTGTTGACCTGAATATGCATTGGCTGCGCCCTTTCCTTGCGACATGTCACATTTCGCACATAAAGGCTGGGGCGCGCAGCTTCAAGAATGGGCGCGCATGTTGCGGCGGAATTCGCGCAGCCTGCAGGCCGGGGATGCGTGACGCAGGGTCAGGCTGGCGGTTTCATGCCAGTCTTCCGCCACGATATCGGGAAAGAAGGTGTCGGCATCTTCCACTTCAACATCAACCTCGGTGATCAGCAGCCGTTCTGCCAATGGCAGGAAGGCGCGGTAGATCCCCGCCCCGCCAATCGCGTAGATGCGCAGATAGCCGGCAGCACGTGCGGCCCCCACCACCTGATCCAGCGGCAGGAACAGCGCATCATCGCTGTCGCCCGGACGCGAGGTCACGACAATATTCAGCCGCCGGGGCAAGGGCTTGCGCGGCAGGCTGTCCCAGGTGTTGCGACCCATGACCACCGCCCCGCCCAGGGTTTCGCGCTGAAAGAATTTCAGATCCTCCGGCGCGTGCCAGGGGATGGTGTTGTTGCGGCCAATGGCGCCATTGCGGGCACGCGCGACGATCAGGCTGATCATGACCTAAACCGCCACCGGTGCCTTGATCGCGGGATGCGGGTCGTAGTTCTGGATGCGGAAATCCTCGTACCGGAAATCAAAGATGCTGTCGGGGCGGCGCAGCAGGGTTATCTGCGGCAGGGGGCGGGGCGCGCGCGCCAGCTGGGTGCGCACCTGCTCCATATGGTTGGAATAGATATGGGCGTCGCCCAATGTATGCACGAAACTGCCCGGTTTCAGCCCGGTCACATGCGCCAGCATCAGCGCCAGCAGCGCATAGGAGGCAATGTTGAACGGCACGCCCAGAAACATGTCGGCCGAACGCTGATAGAGTTGCAGATGCAGCCTGCCGCCCAGCACCCGCACCTGCCACAGCGTATGGCAGGGCGGCAGCGCCATATCCGGCACATCGGGCGGGTTCCAGGCCGACACGATCATGCGGCGGCTGTCGGGGGTGTCGCGGATCATGCGCTGCAATTCGGCAATCTGGTCGACACCGCCGAAATTGCGCCACTGGCGGCCATAGACCGGCCCCAGATCGCCTGTGGCATCGGCCCATTCATCCCAGATCGTCACGCCGTTTTCTTGCAGATACCCAACATTCGTGTCCCCTGACAGGAACCAGAGCAGTTCGTGAATGATGGATTTCAGATGCACGCGCTTTGTGGTGACAAGCGGGAAGCCATCAGCCAGATCAAAGCGCATCTGCATCCCGAATACCGCCAGCGTGCCAGTACCGGTTCGATCATCAGACGGCACGCCATGATCAAGGATATGCTGCAATGCATCCAGATACTGCTTCATTTTTCGACCGCGCTACAAGATGATGTGGTGCGCCAGCATATGCGGGTTTCACATGATTCTGAAACCCCCATTGATCCGCGCGATGGCGCTGTTATCTTCGACACAGGCAACAGGGACACATATCATGCGCTATCTGCACACAATGGTCCGGGTCAGGGATCTGGAAAAATCTATCGCCTTCTACCGGTTGCTGGGTCTGGAAGAAACCCGCCGCATGGATCATGAACAGGGCCGCTTCACGCTGGTCTTCATGGCCCCGCCCGGCCAGCCTGAATGCCCGGTGGAACTGACCTATAACTGGGATGGGGATGACGGCCTGCCTTCTGACAGTCGCCATTTCGGGCATCTGGCCTATGAGGTCGAGGATATCTATGCCAAATGCGCCGAATTGCAGGAAGCTGGCGTAACCATCAACCGCCCCCCGCGCGACGGGCGCATGGCCTTTGTGCGTTCACCCGACAATATCTCGATCGAGTTGCTGCAACAGGGCGGCGCGTTGCCGCCACGGGAACCCTGGGCAAGCATGGGCAATACCGGGCATTGGTGACGCGCTATTTCCTGTCGACCGGGGAAAAGAAGATGCCGTCATCCAGCACGGCCTGCACGGTGGCGCGCTTGATCACCGGCGCGCCTTCTGCATAGGCATAGGTCAGCGCCATGTCGCAAAGCTGGTTGATCAGCCGCGGCACCCCGCCTGTGGCCTCGAACACCAGCATAGCAGCCTGCTTGCTGAACAGGCTGGGCCGCCCGCCCGCCACGGTCAGACGATGCGCGATATATTGGGCGACCGTGTCGGCCTTCATATAGGGCAGATGGTAATTCGCCGCGACACGTTGCGCGAACTGCACCAGATCGGGGCGGCGTACATTGTCGCGCAATTCCGGCTGGCCGATCAGAAAGAGCTGCAGCACCTCTTCCTTGCCCAGATTGATATTGGTCAGCATCCGCAATTCTTCCAGCGCCTCTGACGACAGGTTCTGCGCCTCGTCGATGACCAGAAGCACACGACGCCCTTCATTATATTCGCGGATCAGAAATTCCTGCACCTTCAGAAAGCGGGCCTCTTCGCCCAGATCGGACTGAAGCAGTTCCGGCAGCAACCATTGCAGGATTTCGCGCGTGTTGGGGCGGGTATTGGTGACAAGGGCGATGGACAAAGTGTCATCATCCTCGACCTCTTCGATGAAATGCTGAAGAAGAACGGTCTTGCCCGCACCAATCTCGCCGGTCAGCAGCGTGATCGGCGCGCGCGTGGCCAGCCCATATTGCAGCATCGCGTAAGCACCGCGCGCAGCATCTGACCAGAACAGGAATTCAGGGTCCGGCGTCAGCGAAAACGGACGCTGGTGAAACCCGAAATGGTCAAGATATGAGCTGAACTTCTGCATGCGTCCTTTGCCTGGGCGGAGGTGTTTCAGTGCCAAGCTCTAGCGCCGAGTTGTGACAAAATTCAAGCGCAATCAAGTCATGCTTAAGGCAACCAGCCGCGGCTGCGCGGCATGCGGCTTCGATTCGTTCTGACTGCGCTTCGGGACAGATTTTCGTCCGTTTCGAAGCGCTGGACCGTCGTCGCCAAGACGTGCAATATCGGCACTTCTGGAAACAATCATGGCGTTATGCTCCTTTGTGCTGCCCACCGCGACAATCCCCAGGGGTGGACAGAATATCGCCAAATATTCTCGAATTATTTACCGCGAATGCCTCGTATTTCTCCCTCGATCCGATAGAAGCTTTACGAGTTGTTAACGTTACCCTTCGGGCGCCGTGGCATCAGGGCGCAGTCGGTTTGGTCTGATTAACTGGAAAGCACGCGTCATGTCCTATCATCCGTCACATAAATCTGCACTGTTGCAGGCCGCCTATGCGGTGGATGGCGGGCGCGTGCATGGCGTCTTCCCGAACGGTATCTATCACGCCTATGGCAAGCGCATGCTGGACCTGACCGTGACAGTGCTGCTGCTGCCCATTGCCGTGCCGGTCGTGGCGCTGGCCGTGCTGGCCCTGTGGCTATGCGGCGTCACCCCCTTCTATTCGCAACTGCGTCTGGGACGTAACGGCCAGAGCTTTCGGCTGTGGAAACTGCGTACCATGCGCCCTGATGCCGATGCCGTGCTGGAACAGATCCTGCGCGCTGATCCGGCCAAACGCGCCGAATGGGATGCCACGCAGAAACTGAAAGATGACCCGCGCGTCACCCGGCTGGGCCATATCCTGCGCAAGACCTCGCTGGATGAAGTGCCCCAATTCCTGAATGTGCTGCGCGGGGATATGAGCCTGCTTGGCCCGCGCCCGATCATGTTGTGCCAGCGCAGCCTGTACGGGCCGACACTGTCGGTCTACACGGCCATGCGGCCGGGCATTTCGGGGCTGTGGCAGGTGACGGAGCGCAATGATGCGGAATTCGCGCGCCGCGCAGAAATCGATGTCGTCTATGCACGCAACCTGAGCCTGCGCTCGGATCTGCGCCTGATCTGGCAGACAATCAGGACAATGCTGCGCTCCACCGGCTTTTGATACGTCGATGCGCCTGACAGGACGACACGCAGCACGGGCCGGGCAAGACGCTGACAGCTTGCAACTGATCGAAGAGAGTGTAAAAGCCGCCCTCATGGCGCCGCGCAGCATCACCTTCCCCACCAAGGCCAACAGCCCTGTCGTTCTGGCACTGGTCGCCCTGACATGCCTGCCAGAGATATTGCTGACATTGGCCGAAGCTGGCCAGATCAGCGCGGGCGGGCTGCGCCAGACTGCCATCGCCTATGGTGCCTTCTGGAACGGGCTTCTGCTCGGGTGGGAGCCGCTCTATGCCTTCCAGCGCGAAGTCATGTTCCTCAGCTACGCGCTGCTGCATGGCGGTTTTTTGCATCTGATCGGCAATATGGTTGCGGTGCTGGCGCTGGGCGGCATCGTTGTTGCGCGGATCGGGGCCAGGGGCTTTTTGCTGCTCTATGTCGTGTCGGCTATCGGGGGCGGGGCGGGTTTTGCGCTGCTTGCCGGAACCGAAGCACCGATGATCGGCGCGTCAGGGGCCGTATTCGGGCTGATCGGGGCGTGGAAGTTCTGGGAATGGCAACTGCGTCACCATCTGGGAAGCCCCATGCGCCCGCTCTGGATGTCGCTTCTGGGGCTTGGGGTGCTCAATGTTGCGCTGTGGTTGCTGCTGTCGGGGCTTCTGGCATGGGAAGCCCATCTGGGCGGCTTTGTCGCCGGGGTGCTGTTTGCCGCCATCGTCACCCCGACGCTGCGCTACCGGATCTGATCGCGGCCACAGCGTCAGGGCCGTTTTCAGGCAGTCAGGCCGACCGGTTCGGGCAGGCCATGCGCACGGCAGCTCGCCGTCACCGTATTCGCCAGAAGGCAGGCAATCGTCATCGGCCCCACCCCGCCCGGCACAGGGGTGATTGCCCCCGCGACCTGCGCCGCGCTGTCAAACTCCACATCCCCGACAAGACGGGATTTTCCCGCGCCCTCATCGATGCGGTTGATGCCGACATCGATCACGGTCGCGCCGGGTTTGACCCAATCGCCGGGGATCATCTGTGGCCGCCCGACAGCAGCGACAAGGATATCCGCGCGGCGGCAAACCTCGGCCAGATCGCGCGTGCGTGAATGCGCGATCGTCACTGTACAGCTGTCCCCCAGCAAAAGCTGCGCCATCGGCTTGCCGACAATATTCGAACGTCCGACCACAACCGCATTCATCCCCGACAAATCGCCCAGATGATCGCGCAGCATCATCAGACAGCCCAGCGGAGTGCAGGGCACCATCGATTTCTGGCCCGTACCCAACAGCCCCACATTCGAAATGTGAAACCCGTCGACATCCTTGGCCGGGTCAATCGCATTGATCACCAGATCCGCGTTCATCTGCGGGGGCAACGGAAGTTGCACCAGAATACCATGCACTTGCGGGTCGGCATTCAGTTTCTGGATCAGTGCCAGAAGCTCCACCTCGGACGCATCGACATCCAGACGATGTTCGAAAGAGGCCATTCCGACCTCGACCGTCATCTTCCCCTTGGAGCGGACATAGACCTGGCTTGCCGGATCTTCCCCCACCAGCACCACCGCCAGACCCGGTGTCAGGCCATGCGTCTCTTTCAGTTTTGCGACATGGCCCGCAATTTCGCCGCGCAGCCGCGCGGCAAAGGCCTTGCCATCCAGTATCATGGCACTCATCGCTGTCATCCCTCCTTGCTTGGTCCCAGCGCGCGCTCTTCGCGGGCAATGGACCATTCCACGATCTGCGACCACAGCGCCCCGGCCAGTGCCGGATCCAGCCCCTTGCGCGCAGCCCCGGCGCGGGCATTGTCGATGACCTCGTCAACGCGGGCGGTGATCCGCGCGGGCAGCCCCTCGCACGCCTTGATTTCAATGGCGCGGTCGATATATCCCGCGCGCGCGGCAAGCAGATCAATCAATTGCCGGTCCAGCCGGTCGATCTCGGCACGAAGCTCGGTCATGCTGTGGCAGTTCTCTGGCGCGGGCATGGCAGGGATCCTTCTTTGTCAGACCGCTACCTATCGCTTGCCCTTGCCGGTTTCAATGCAGCGCTGCGGGATGGTGGGCGGGGCGACGTGCGGCGCCAGCCGCGCGAGCGTCGTCCCACCATCCCCGAAGCCTCAGAACAGCCCCTCGATCAGCCCCGCCTCGTTGAAGCGGATCGACTGCGCGGCGGGCTTGCGCGGCAGGCCGGGCATGGTCATGATCTCGCCGCAGATCACCACGATGAAGCCCGCGCCAGCCGCCAGCCGCACCTCGCGCACGGGCACCGAATGGTTGGTGGGTGCGCCCCGCAGCCCCGGATCGGTCGAGAAGGAATACTGCGTCTTGGCCATGCAGATCGGCAGATCGCCATAGCCCGCCGCCTCCCATTCCTTCAACTGGTTGCGGATCTTGGCATCGGCAAGCACCTCGTCGGCGCGGTAGATCCGCCGTGCAATGGTTTCGATCTTGTCATATAGGGGCATCGCATCGCCATAAAGCGGCGCGAATTGCGACCAGTCGCCATCGGCCAGTTCGGCCACGCGCGTGGCCAGTTCGGTAATCCCGGCAGAGCCTTCGGCCCAGTGGCGGCACAGGATTGCCTCTGCCCCCAGAGAGGCAACATAGTCCTTGACCGCCTGCACTTCAGCATCCGTATCGGAATGGAAATGATTGATCGCCACCAGCACGGGCACGCCAAAGGATTTCACATTCTCGATATGGCGGCCCAGATTGGGGCAGCCTTTCTGCACCGCCGCAACATTTTCCGATCCCAGATCGGCCTTGGCTACGCCGCCATTCATCTTCATCGCGCGCACTGTGGCCACGATCACCGCCACCGACGGGTTCAGCCCGGCCTTGCGGCATTTGATGTTGAAGAACTTCTCGGCCCCAAGATCGGCCCCGAAACCGGCCTCTGTGACCACGTAATCGGCCAGTCCCAGCGCAGTCTGCGTGGCCACGACCGAGTTGCAGCCATGCGCGATATTGGCGAAGGGACCGCCATGCACGAAGGCGGGGTTGTTTTCCAGCGTCTGCACCAGATTGGGCTGCATTGCGTCTTTCAGCAGCACGGTCATCGCGCCCTCGGCCCCGATATCGCGGCAATAGATCGGCGATTTGTCGCGCCGATAGGCGATAACAATATCCCCCAGCCGGCGTTGCAGATCATCCAGATCAGCGGCCAGACACAGGATCGCCATGACTTCGGACGCGACCGTGATGTCAAAGCCGGTCTGGCGCGCAAAGCCGTTCGACACACCGCCAAGGCTGATCACCATGTCGCGCAGCGCGCGGTCATTCATGTCCATCACACGCCGCCAGGTGATGCGGCGCTCGTCAATCTCCAGCTCGTTGCCCCAGTAGATATGGTTGTCAATCATCGCCGAAAGCAGATTATGCGCCGAGGTGATGGCGTGGAAATCCCCTGTGAAATGCAGGTTCATATCCTCCATCGGCACAACCTGGGCATAGCCGCCCCCGGCCGCGCCCCCCTTCATGCCGAAATTCGGCCCCAGGCTGGCTTCGCGGATGCAGATCGCCGCTTTCTTGCCGATCGCATTCAGCCCGTCGCCCAGCCCCACTGTGGTCGTGGTCTTGCCCTCACCCGCAGGTGTCGGGTTGATGGCGGTGACCAGGATCAGCTTGCCGCGCTGGCGCGCGCGTGCTTCGGCCACGAAATCCTGACTGACCTTGGCCTTGTCATGGCCGAAGGGCAACAGATGCTCGGTCGGAATGCCCAGCTTCGCGCCAATGTCCTGAATGGGTTTCTTTTTTGCCTCGCGGGCGATTTCGATATCGGTCTTGAAGGCCATCTTGCTGTCCCTGCTGCTATTGTGTCGCGTCGGGATCGGTATAGCGACAGGGCCGGGCATTGGCAGATGCGATTGCGACATTTTTCGCCACAGTTGCGCCTTGCGGCGTTCCGATACGAAACTCTTTCCATCATGTCATCCCGTGGCAGCGTGGATCACCGAAATGAGCAGCTGGATCGTCGCAAGCGAAAAGAAGACATTGTAGACAGTGAAAATCCAGGACTTCAGGAAACCACGCGTGCGGTCATGGCGAATGCGATCATCTTCGGTTTTCTGTCCAGTTTGCAAGATGATGTCATGAAACTTCTGCATATCCTTCTTCTTGAAGGGTGCCTCGAAAGAGAGTGGCGTTTTCAGCCCGTCAATATGTCGAAGCAACGTGATGTGCATGATCGGATAGGGCGTGTTGGCAGCAGCGCAGATATCCTGAAGCTTGCCCGCTTCTTCGGCGATGTGCAGATTCTGAAAGAACGTCACATGTTTCGCGCGGGTCGCACAAATGCCCTTGAATCGGACATTCCCTTGCCAGCCCAGAAAAAGAAGAACCGCATAAATGATGAACGTGACAAGAATAAAGGCATCCGACAATTCCGGCATTCCGGGGCTGAACAAGCGCAGGATCACGCCTTCGACCCGTGTCCAGCTGGAAACAAACAGCGAAATCAGCACCATTAAAGCGGCCGCGATCAGGCCAAGCATTGTGATAGCCATACCCCTGTACTGCTGCAGAAGGTCTTCCTGGATCTTCCACATCTCGCGGATGTCGGAAAGCTGTGTCATGGCGTGACAACCCCTTGCCCTGACCCCTTGCCCCGAAACGGCTGGCGCCGCCCATGATGCGGGCGGCGCTTCCTTGGGAACGGGTCAGCCCTTTTTCAGGCAGCGGCTTCCCAGAACTTCGGCGATTTGTACCGCATTCAGCGCCGCGCCCTTGCGCAGATTGTCGCTGACCACCCAGATATTCAGCCCGTTTTCAACCGTGCTGTCCTGCCGGATGCGGCTGATATAGGTGGCGTATTCGCCCACGCAGTCGACGGGCGTGATATAGCCACCCGCCTCGCGCTTGTCGACGACCAGCAGGCCGGGGGATTCGCGCAGGATGTCGCGGGCCTCTTCCTCGTCAAGGAAATCCTCGAACTCGATATTGATCGCTTCCGAATGCCCCACGAAAACCGGCACGCGCACGCAGGTCGCCGTCAGCTTGATCGACGGGTCCATGATTTTCTTGGTTTCGGCGACCATCTTCCATTCTTCCTTGGTCGAGCCGTCTTCCATGAAGACATCGATATGCGGGATCACATTGAAGGCGATCTGCTTGGGGTAGACGCTGGGCGCGACTTCCTGACCGGGCACATAAAGCCCCTTGGTCTGGTTCCACAGCTCGTCAATCGCGTCCTTCCCGGTGCCAGAGACCGACTGATAGGTGCTGACCACCACGCGCTTGATGCGCGCGCGGTCATGCAAGGGCTTCAGCGCCACCACCATCTGTGCGGTCGAACAGTTCGGGTTGGCGATGATGTTCTTTTTCGTGTAGCCATCCACCGCTGCCGCGTTCACTTCGGGCACCACCAGCGGCACATCGGGGTCGTAGCGATACAGCGATGAATTATCGATCACCACGCAACCCGCCCTGGCGGCGATGGGGGCGAACTTTCTGGTCGCATCCGATCCGATGGCAAAAAAGGCGATATCCCAGCCGGTGAAATCGAACTGTTCCAGATCCTGACATTTCAGGGTGGTATCGCCAAAGCTGACCTCGGTTCCCAGGCTGCGACGAGAGGCAAGTGCCGCGATCTTGTCCACCGGGAATTCGCGTTCCGCAAGGATGTTCAGCATTTCGCGGCCCACATTGCCCGTGGCGCCAGCGACGACGACTCTATAGCCCATTTCGGCCTCCTTCATTCAGGTGGGCGGGGCATATCGCATCGGCAGGCAAAGGAAAAGGGGGCGCGACGCCCCCTGCCCCTGCCAACGCTGTTGCAGCAACACTCAGTCGCGCAGCAATTCATTGATGCCGGTCTTCGAGCGCGTCTGCGCATCCACGCGCTTGACGATCACCGCGCAATAAAGGTTGATGCCGCCTTTCGAGGGCATCGAGCCTGCCACCACCACCGAATAGGGCGGCACTTCGCCATACATCACCTCGCCGGTTTCGCGATCCACGATCTTGGTGGATTTGCCGATGAACACGCCCATACCCAGCACCGAGCCTTCGCGCACGATGCAGCCCTCGACCACCTCTGACCGCGCGCCGATGAAGCAGTTGTCTTCGATGATGGTGGGACCGGCCTGCATCGGTTCCAGCACGCCGCCAATGCCCACCCCGCCCGACAGATGTACATTCTTGCCGATCTGCGCGCATGACCCGACCGTGGCCCATGTGTCAACCATAGTGCCGCTATCGACATAGGCACCCAGATTGACAAAGGACGGCATCAGCACCACACCGGGCGCGATATAGGCGGATTTGCGCACCACGCAATTGGGCACGGCGCGGAAGCCCGCGTCTTTCCAACGGTTTTCGCCCCATCCCTTGAATTTGCTGTCAACCTTGTCCCACCAGCCGCCGCCTTGTGCGCCGCCGGGGTGCTTTTCCATATCCTTGATGCGGAAGCCCAGAAGCACGGCTTTCTTGGCCCATTGATTGACATGCCACTCGCCGCCCTCGCGCTTTTCGGCCACGCGCAGCGCGCCGCTATCAAGCGCGTCAAGCGTGGCCTCGATGGCGTCGCGCGCCGCGCCCTTGGTGTCGGGGGTAATGGTGTCGCGCACATCCCATGCGGCTTCGATCGCGGCTTCCAGCGCGGCAGTGTCGGTCATTGGCAGGCTCCTTGGCTCTGGTCATCTATTCGCCTTCGCTATAGCCTTGATGCGACGAAACCGCAATTCACCCAAACAGCCCGGAGGCCCAGTTGAAGGACCAGAACAAGCCGCGCCCTTTCCCCGACGCTCTGGAAGACGTACGCCATTGGGACGAGGCGCCCGACACCCCTCAGACGCGCCATCCCGCCTATCGGCTGGCCTTTGCCGATGGCGATTTCATGCTGCGCGACGAATTGCGCCCGGTGCGGCTGCAACTGGAACTGCTCAAGCCCGATCTCTTGATGAATGAACGCGGCATCCAATCCACCATCGTCATGTTCGGCGGCGCGCGCATTCCCCGCCCCGAACATGCCGAACAGGCCGCCACGCCAACGCTGGCGAAACTGGCGCGCTATTATGATGAAGCGCGCGAATTTGCCCGGCTGATGACGCTGCGATCAGTGCAAAGCTATGGGCGCGAGGATGTCATCGTCACAGGCGGCGGCCCCGGCGTGATGGAGGCCGGCAATCGCGGCGCGAAGGATGCCGGCGGCGTGTCGATCGGGCTGAATATCGTGCTTCCGCATGAGCAGGCTCCCAATACCTATGTCACGCCTGATCTGTGCTTCAACTTCCACTATTTCGCCATCCGCAAGATGCATTTCCTGATGCGCGCCAAGGCGATCACGGTGTTTCCCGGCGGGTTTGGCACGCTGGATGAATTGTTCGAGACCCTGACCCTGATCCAGACCGACCGCATGAAGAAAATGCCCTTCGTGCTGTTTGGGCGCGACTTCTGGGAAAAGGTCATCAACTGGCAGGCGCTGGCAGAGGCAGGCACGATCAGCCCCGAGGATCTGAAGCTGTTTCACGTCGTGGAAACAGCGCAGGAAGCCATCGCGGTCATCGACGGGTTTTCTGACACCGATTGCGGGTAGGCGCGCGCGCCCCGCCCTGTTATCGCGGCGACAGGCGCATCAGCCGCCCGTCACTTCCATCGCTGATCACATAGATCAGCCCGTCCTGCGGACCGACCGCCACATCGCGGATACGGTGTCCCTGACCATCCAGCAGCCGCGCAACCGGCGCCAGCGTGCCACCCTGTTCATCGAACAACCCCAGATAGCGATGGAACAGATTGCCGATCAGCAGATGGCCCTGCCAGTCGGGGAAAGCATCGCCAGTGTAGAACACCATGCCCGAGGGCGGGAAATGGTCATCGCGACCGGCAGGCCAGTGATAGACCGGGGCGACAAAGCCGTCGCCCGCGCGATGCGGCGGCGCAAATTCATCCCCGCCGCGATAGGTCACGCCAAAGGACGCCAGCGGCCAGCCGTAATTGCCGCCACGGGTGACGATGTTGACCTCATCCCCGCCAGCCTCGCCATGTTCGGCCAGCCAGATCGCGCCGCTCTCGGGGTGGCGGGTCATCGCCTGAATGTTGCGATGACCATAGGACCAGATCGCCCCCGCCGCCCCGTCATGGCCCGCAAAAGGGTTGTCGTCGGGGATCTCTCCATCCAGCGTCAGGCGAATGACCGCGCCATTTTCCGATCTCAGATCCTGCGAAACATGGTTCGGGCTGAAATCCTTCGACCCCCGGTCGCCTAAGCCTGCAAAGACATATCCATCGCCAAAGGTAATGCGAGAGCCGAAATGCGCCCCCGAATCGATGGCCGGGGTGACGCGGTGCAACACTTCCAGATCGCGCAGCCGGGCGGCATCGCGGTCCAGCACGGCGCGGCCCAGATGCGTGGTCGAGCCGGTCGCGCTGACCCGCGCCACCCATGTCATGTAGACATGGCCAGTCTCGGCAAAATCCGGCGCGGGCTGAATATCCAGAAGCCCGCCCTGCCCGCGCGCATCGACTTCGGGCGCACCGCTGATCGGGCTGATCTGGCCGCTTCCATGATCCCACAGCGCCAATGCCCCGCCGCGCTTGGTCATGATCAGATCCTGCGTGCCGGGCAGAAAGGCAATTGCCCAAGGGCGATCCAGCCCGGCTGCCAGGGTTTCGACCTGATAGCTGGTCTGGGCCGCCACCGGCGCGGCAAGGCCGGCAAGACTGATCGCGACAACGGACAAACGCATGTGATGATCCCCCTAACGCTGGCTGGTGCTGCCCGACAGGGTGGCACAGCACAGGCGCAGGGCAAATCACATCCGCTTGTGGGGCCGACACAATGATGTAGCCCAGCTTGCCATCAGCAAGCAGGTATCAGATCACCCGCCAAACGCTGGTGCCACGCTAGCAGCATTGGTGCCAAGCCTTCTGACGCAAACGCAGGAATATCCAAACAGGCTAAATTAATACTTGATAAACCACCAATATCACGGAATCCTGTTCGAATTACCTGTCGATTACCCGGATCACCGCTTCAATTTCCCAAGAAGTCAGAGGTGTCAAAATGCATAAGGACAGTCTTTCCAGCCGCCGTCGCAAGCACAGCTTCAAGGGTACATCTGCCAGCCTGCTTTGCGGCGCGTTGATGCTTGGCGGCTGCGCTGACAGCTTTCTTGACGATCAGGAACAGAAGACTCGTGAAACAAGCGTCATCAAGATGGAATCGTCACTAAGGGCGCAAAGTCGCCATGCCCTGCAGCTTTCCGATGCATATGCAATGGCGGCGCGCCGAACGACCAACGCACAGGATCTGGCCGCATTCGTTACCTTCCTGTCTGCCGGGGCTGTTGTCGCCGGCGCCGTGTCGGGCACCAGTAGCAGTGCATTGGCCTATCGCGGGCTTGGCGGGGCCGTCACTAATCGGACTGCGCGGCGTACTGTCCCAAAGTCGGCGATCAAGGGAATGTATACAGGCGCGAAGCGACTGAACTGCATTTCGGCTGCCGCCGAGATGGGCGTGCATCTTTTGAGCGATCCGAATACCGAGACAACCGCGCCGACGATACTTGCAGCGCGGGCCTATACATTCGCTGCCATCAATCAGGTCAGGCTGACCACGCGCGAGTCGATTGTTCGCGATGTCGCAGATTTCAACGAGTTGCTGACGGGATTTCGTGAGGCCGTGACCGCAGCTCGCGAAGACACCAAGGCACTTGGCAGGGATGGAACTCTGCCTGATCCCTTCGACACAAAAGCGTTTACGACCTACGTAACTGTGCTAGCCGGTTGTTTGGACAAGCAAGGAGAGGTCACGGCACCTAACCTTGGAAACTGACACGCCGTCGGCAAGGCAACCGGACATTCCAGACATTTGTGAATGTAAGCCGCGCGCCTATTCGCGCCCGATGGCGCGCAGCACGCGGTCCAGCGCCTCGCCCTGCGGCGAGGTCACAGGGGCGTTGCGCACAGCGTTGAAATAGGCTTCGGGGTCATAGGTGGGAATGCCCAGCCCCAGATGATCCACCGTCAGCAGCCCCATCGCCGACAGCAGGCCATAGCTGGCGATCTGCACCCCGGCCTCTGCCTGCAATAGCGCAGTGCGCGCATCCATCAGGTCGTTTTCGGCATTCAGAACGTCCAGCGTGGTGCGCGCGCCAAGCCGGGCCTCTTCGCGGGTGCCGTCAAAGGCGCTTTGCGCCGCGCGCACCTGCTGGCGGCCCGCCTCGATGCGCGCGCGGGCGACTTCAAGCTGCGCCCATTGCACCGCCACGCCCTGCAACACCTGCGCAACGGTCTGATGCAGCCCTGCGCGCGCCGCGTCGCGCCGTGCCAGCGCCTGCCTGTGCACGCTGCTGATCTGCCCCCCCTGATAGAGCGGGCGCGCATATTGCACCCCGCCCGAAATGCTGCGGGAGTTGGGGTTGTTGTTCAGAAAATCGCTGGTGACGCCCGCGCGGATATCGGCCGACACCGATCCATGACGGGCAGCGGCGGCGCGTTCGGCCCCAAGTTCTGCGGCGGTTACTTCGAACTGGGCCTGACGCACCGAGGGGTGGGTGTGGCGCGCGGAATTCTGTGCCGCTTGCAGGCTGGCGGGCAGGCGCGGCAGCGGGGGCGGCTGGCGCAGCTGGCCCGGATGGCTGCCCGTGGCCAGCTTGTATTCCTCGCGCGCGACCGACAGATCCCCTTCTGCCGCCGAAACCATGCTGCGCGCCGCCGCCAGCCGCGCCTCGGCCAGCGAAACATCAGTGCGCGTGATCTCGCCCAGTTCAAACCGCTCGCGCGCGGCGTTCAATTCCTGCTGGGTCAGGCGCAGGGTGGTCTGGCGCAACGCCACGGTTTCCGCCGCAGAGCGCACATCCATATAGGCGCGCGCGGCGTTCAGCAGCACCTGCTGCTCAACCCCAAGCAGGGCCATGCGGGTTGCCATGACCTGCGCCTCGGCAGCCTCTCGCGCCAGCTTGCCGCGCCCGAAATCGATCAGGGTCATTTCGGCTGACAGGTTCAGCGACCCGGTCAGGGTTTCGCGCACCATGCCGGTGCTTTGCATTTGCCCCTGCACACGGGCCACGAAATTCAGCACTGGCCGCAGCGATGCCACCGCCTGCGCCACATCTTCATCCGCGGCGCGCAGCACCGCGCGGTTCTGGTCCAGCAGGTTGGAATTGCGATAGGCGGCAACAAATGTATCTGCCAGCGATTGCGCCGTGGCGGGCACTGCCACAAGCCCCGCGAACAGTGCAACCGACAGAAGTTTCAGAAATCGTGCCATGCCCGCCTGTCCTGTTTCGATCCCAAACCGCCCCGATACGGGCGCTTCAGCGCAAAGCTTGAATGCCCCGACCGACCGCCAAGAGCTACAGGCTGAACGCAGCCTGCCTTTCAAAGCCGGGCAACACAGGTGCCGCGGCATTGAACACATCGCGCCACGCAATATGGTCGCCCTGTCGAACCCCCAGCCGCGCCACACCCAGCGCCCCGTTCATGAACAGGCAGATCACGCGGCCGCCTTCGCGCAGTTGCGTCACCAGTGCCTGCGGAAACTCTTCGACCCCGCCTTGCAGGATCATCGCATCATAAGGCGCATGCTCCGGCGCGCCCCCGGTCAGCTTGCCCTTGTGGATCACAACCGTTTCGGCCCCGACCTGGTGCAAGGCCTGTTCGGCGCTGTCGGCCAGCGCGTCATCTTCTTCCACCGCGACAACCGCCTGCGCCATGCGCGCCAGCAGCGCCGAGGAATAGCCCGTGGCGCACCCGATATCGAGCACCAGTTCGCGATCGGTCACATCCAGCGTATCAAGCAGCTTCGCCAATATGCGCGGGTCCAGCAACGAGCGCGTATCGCTGACCTTCAGATGCTCGCCGGTGTAGGCTGCCTCGACCAGACTGTCGGGCACGAACAACTCGCGCGGCATATGCAGCATTGCCTTTATGATCGGGAATTTGGTCACATCCGAAGGGCGAACCTGCGTGTCAACCATCATGGTGCGGCGGGCAGAATGATCCGTCATGGACTGAACTTTCCAGTTTTGTTCGGCTTGCCTCGTCATTGCCACAGAATGCGGCCCCTCGCAATATCGAACGCTGCCAAAACGCCCTGACAGTCATTGCGCCTGCCCGCCCAAGCTGCAATCCTGCGCGCGACCGCACACAACAAAAGGCTTACGCCATGCATCTGACTGTCTATCTTGCCGGTGAAATCCACTCGGATTGGCGCGACCAGATCATCGCAGGCGCGCAGGGGCTGCCGGTGACATTCTCCGGTCCTGTCACCGATCATGACGCATCCGATGATTGCGGGGTGCGCATTCTTGGGGCCGAAGCGCAGAAATTCTGGCACGACCACAAGGGCGCCAAGCTCAACGCCATTCGCACCCGCAAGGCGCTGGAAGAGGCCGATATCGTCGTGGTTCGCTTTGGCGAGAAGTACAGGCAATGGAATGCCGCTTTTGATGCGGGCTTTGCCGCCGCACTGGGAAAATCGCTGATCATCATGCATGGGGCAGAGCATCAGCACGCCCTGAAGGAAGTGGATGCCGCAGCGCTGGCCGTCACCGAAACCCCCGAGCAGGTGGTTGAAATCCTGCGCTATGTGATTGACGGAACCCTGCCATAGCAGGGCGCAGTCCCGCTCAAAGCAGCTTCACAGACGCGGCAGAATGCGGTTAACCTTGCCCGACACGCGCAAGGAAAGGAAGCATACATGCTTAAAGAGTTCAAAGAGTTCATCGCCAAGGGCAATGCAATGGACATGGCCGTCGGTATCATCATCGGTGCGGCATTTACCGCCATCGTCACATCGCTGGTGGATGACCTGATCAACCCGCTGATCGGTATCTTCGTCGGCGGCGTGGATTTCGGCGCCATCAGCTTCGGGCTGGGGGATGCGCAATTCATGGTCGGGAATTTCATCAATGCGGTGATCAAGTTCCTGATCATCGCCTGGGTGGTGTTCGTGCTGGTCAGAACCGTCAACCGCATCAGCCAGACGGGCAAGAAGCCCGAAGCCCCCGCCGAAGCAGCGCCCAAAGGGCCAAGCGCGGAAGAATTGCTGGCCGAAATCCGCGATACGCTGAAGGCAAAGTAACACCTTGTCGCGCTGACCGGCCCGCGCCACCGCGCTGCGGGCCGATCAGCCTACATCTCGACAGCCGTGGTCTGAACCACAGTGCGCAGCGCAAAGGATGACTGCATCTGCACCACCCCCGGCAGACGGCTGAGATAGCGGCGATGGATGCGCGCGAAATCCTCTGTATCGGCGGCGATGATCTTGAGCAGGTAATCGGCGCTGCCCGCCATCAGATGACATTCCAGCACATCGGGCACGCGCGCCACTTCGCGTTCAAAGGCGTCCAGGATTTCGTCGCTCTGGCCCGAAAGCTTGATCTCGACATAAACCACGGTCGCGCGCCCGATGCTGCGCAGATCCAGCAGCGCCACATAGCTGGCTATGATGCCATCGCTTTCCAGCCGCTGCACCCGCCGGTGACAGGCAGAGGGGGACAGGTTCACCTGCTCTGCCAACTCGGCGTTCGTGATCCGGCCTTGTCGTTGCAAGACCCGCAAAATGCGGCAATCCGTCGCGTCTAGCTGCATTGCAGCGCAACCATTTCCTGCATCAGTCACCTATTGCGCATAATCCTTCGATTCAGCTTCAGGATTCGGCAGCAACTGTCAAGGACTTCCCCCTATTTGCGCATTATCTTGTGTCGCAACTGTAGATGAGGAGGAACACATGCTTATCGGATGCCCGAAGGAAATCAAGCCACAGGAATTTCGCGTCGGTCTGACCCCGAACGCCGCGCAAGAGGCCATCAATAATGGCCATCAGGTGATAATCGAAACCGGGGCCGGGGCTGGCGCCGGGTTCGAGGATGCGGCCTATACTGCGACCGGCGCGCAGATCGTGGATACAGCGGCTGAAATTTTCGCCCGCGCCGAAATGGTGGTGAAAGTCAAGGAACCACAGGCAGTGGAACGCAAGCAGCTGCGCGAGGGGCAGATCCTGTTCACCTATCTGCACCTGGCCCCGGACCCGGCACAAACCCGCGATCTGCTGGATAGCGGCGTGACCGCAATTGCCTATGAAACCGTCACCGACCGCGCAGGCGGGCTGCCCCTGCTGGCCCCGATGTCAGAGGTCGCAGGCCGTCTGGCCCCGCAAGCGGGGTCGTGGGCGCTGCAAAAGGCCAATGGCGGGCGCGGTGTACTGATGGGCGGTGTCCCTGGGGTGCGGCCTGCCAATGTGGTGATCATCGGCGGCGGTGTGGTGGGCACAGCGGCGGCACGTGTGGCCGTCGGCATGGGCGCGAATGTCACCATACTGGACCGCTCGATCCCGCGCCTGTCCTATCTCGATGACGTGTTCCACGGGCGCCTGACCACGCAATACTCGGACGCGGCGGCGATTGCAGAACTGATCCCGCGCGCCGATATGGTCATCGGCGCGGTGCTGATCCCCGGCGCAGCCGCGCCCAAGCTGATCACGCGGGACCAGCTGGCCAGCATGCAGCCCGGCGCGGTGCTGGTTGATGTCGCGATTGACCAGGGCGGCTGTTTCGAAACCTCGCGCGCCACCACCCATGCCGAGCCGATCTACGAAATCGATGGCGTGCTGCATTATTGCGTGGCGAACATGCCCGGCGCAGTGGCGCGCACCTCGACCCAGGGTCTGGGCAATGCCACCATGCCCTTCATGCTGGCAATTGCCAACAAGGGCTGGCGGCAGGCTTGCGCGGATGATCCCCATCTTTTGGCGGGGTTGAACACCCATGCGGGCCATCTGACCTATTACGAGGTCGGCAAGGCGCTGGAACTTGATGTGCTCTCGCCCGAAATGGCATTGAAAATATAAGCATACGCGGCGCGGATCCGTCTTGATCCACGCCGCATCATATTTATTCACATTCAAACCTTGCAATATGTATTTTTCTGTCTATATTGCCCCTAGCGATCCAGACAGGAGAATGACATGCAACCCGAAGTTACCGCCTTTTTCGACGAATACACCTTCACCGTGACCTATGTCGTGCGCGACCCCAGCAGCCGCAAATGCGCGATTGTCGATTCGGTGCTGGATTTCGACTATGCCTCCGGCCGCACGGACACGCACTCTGCCGATGTGGTGATCGATTTCGTGAAGGAAAAGGGCTACGAGGTCGAATGGCTGCTGGAAACCCATGTCCATGCCGACCACCTTTCTGCCGCGCCCTATATCCAGGAAAAACTGGGCGGCAAGATCGCGATTGGCGAAAACATCCGTATCGTGCAGGACACCTTCGGCAAGGTCTTCAATGAAGGGACCGAGTTCCAGCGCGATGGCAGCCAGTTCGACGCGCTATTCAAGGATGGCGACAGCTTCCATATCGGCCAGATGCGCGGCGACGTGCTGCACACCCCCGGCCACACCCCGGCCTGCCTGACCTATGTTGTCGGCGACGCCGCTTTCGTGGGCGACACGCTGTTCATGCCCGATTTCGGCACCGCACGCTGCGACTTCCCCGGCGGGTCTGCCGACATGATGTGGGATTCGGTGCAGAAAATCCTGTCCCTGCCCGACAATACCCGCATCTTCGTGGGCCATGACTACAAGGCCGAAGGCCGCGACACCTATGCCTGGGAAACAACCGTCGGTGAACAAAAGCGGCTGAACAAGCATGTCGGCGAAGGCAAATCCCGCGATGACTTTGTCCGCGCCCGCAACGAACGCGATGCCCAGCTTGCGATGCCGCGGCTGATCATCCCTTCGCTGCAGGTAAACATGCGCGCCGGCGAAATGCCCCCGCCAGAAGATGATGGCTCGGTCTATCTGAAAGTGCCGGTCAACAAGCTCTGACCGGGCGCGTATCTTCAAACGACTATTCCAACACGGGGCGCGGCAGCATATGCCGCGCCGTAATGCGAACAGGAACACAAACATGATTGAAACAGACTGGATATGGGGCCTGGTTGGCGGCCTCATGATCGGAACCGCTGCGGCGATTTTCCTGCTGGGAAATGGCCGCATCATGGGGGCCAGTGGCATGATCGGCGGACTGGTGGACCGCAGCGGGCTTGGCAACTGGGCCGAGCGCGTGGCCTTTCTGGCTGCGCTGGTGGTTGTGCCCGCGCTGATGCTGCCGCTCTACAATGTCGAGGTCAGCACCAACATCACCTCTAACCTGGGTATCATCATCGCTGGCGGGCTGTTGGTTGGCATCGGCACGCGGCTGGCCAATGGCTGCACCTCTGGCCACGGGGTGTGTGGCATTTCACGCTTTTCGCTGCGCGGTATCGTCGCAACGGTGTTCTACCTGCTGGCAGGTGGCATCGCGATGGTTCTGTTCCGGCATCTTCTGGGGGTGATCTGATGCAACGTATCGTTATTGCGGCCATCTCTGGCGGGCTGTTCGGCGCGGGGCTTCTGGTCTCGGGGATGACCGACACCACCAAGGTTCAGGGCTGGCTGGATATTTTCGGCGCCTGGGATCCGACCCTTGCTTTCGTTCTGGGCGGGGCCATCCTGCCGATGCTGCTGGCCTGGCACATGACCACCAAACGCGCCCATGCGCTGGTGGGAGAGCCGTTCCCGGCCAAGCCTGACCCGCGGCTGGGGCATAATCTGGTGCTTGGCTCGGTGCTGTTTGGTATGGGCTGGGGGCTGGTGGGGCTGTGCCCCGGCCCGGCAATTGCTTCGCTCAGCTGGGGCGGGGCGGGCGGCATCGCCTTTATCCTGTCGATGATCGCGGGTATGTTGATCGCACCCCCGATCCGGCAGCGTATCGATCAGCTTGCCGCGCTGTGACCGAAAGGACAGACCGATGGAAATACGTTCCCTGACCGCGGATTACGCGGTTTCCCCGCAGATCGCGCCCGAAGATGTCGCCGCCATAGCAGAGGCAGGCTTCACCACGCTGATCTGCAATCGCCCCGATGCCGAGATCCCGGCAGAGATCAACGCCGAGGCGATCCGCCAGCAGGCCGAAGCAGCAGGGCTGCGCTTTGTCCTCAACCCGGTTGTCGGTGGCGCGATCACGATGGAAAATGTGCTGGATCAGGGCCGCGCCATCAACGACAGCGACGGGCCGGTGCTGGCCTATTGTGCCTCTGGCAACCGGTCATCCATCGTCTGGGCCTTGGCCCATGCCGGCAAGCGCCCCACGGACGAGCTGATCGCCATCCCTGCCCGCTTTGGCTACGCGCTGGAGCCCTTCCGCCCGACGCTGGAACAGCTGGCAAATGGCTGATCGATGAACAGCGCGGTGGCCCGTCAGTGACGCGCTGTCGCCGTGAAATGGCGCGGGGGATAGTAGCTCCGCGCCATTTTCATGTCATGCTCAAGCGCAGGGGCCAGAACCCCGCAAAGCGCCCCGCCCTGTATCTGCCCCGGCCGCGCGACGGGATCAGCATGACACCGCCGCTGATCAACGGCGCATCCGGCACCGGATCGGGCACGACAGGACGCCCAAGGTCAACCGTAACCGGGAAGCGGCCGTTTCAAGGTCAATCTATCCGGCCCCCGTCAACGCAGAATGCAGTTGTATTGCCGCAACAGGCTTAGACCGGCTTGATTGATCGCGAGCGCTGGATTATGTCCCCTGCGATGGCTCTTGCGGGCATGGAATATAAGGAAACGGGCATATGACATATGTGGTGATCGACAACTGTATCGCCTGCAAATACACCGACTGTGTGGAAGTCTGCCCGGTGGATTGCTTCTATGAAGGCGAGAACATGCTTGTCATCCACCCGGATGAGTGCATCGACTGCGGCGTCTGCGAACCGGAATGCCCAGCCGACGCGATCCGCCCCGATACCGAGCCGGAAATGGAAGAATGGGTCGAGTTCAACCGCAAATACTCTGAACTCTGGCCAGTGATCATTACCAAGAAAGACCCGCTACCCGAAGCGACCGAGCGCGACGGCGAACCCGACAAGCTGTCGAAATACTTCTCGGAAAACCCCGGCGAAGGCGGCTAGACAGGCGCTGTGACGTCCGGCGTCAGCCATATCTTCATGTAATCTTTATCGCCAAGCCGCTTTGATTCGCGGCTTTTTTGTGGTATGTGTTACGACTGTATGAAACCGCCTTGAACCGGTAGTCTTGCCAACTGCCGTTTTTTTGTCGCCAAATGAACAGGGTATCAGGAGTCCAGCATTCCTGAGCCGTGTCGTTTGCGCTGAACAAGGCCTGTAGAGGAACGCCTTATGTCGAAAGCCAAGAAGTCCGAGTTTCGTCCGAACGACTATGTTGTGTATCCGGCCCACGGGGTCGGGCAGATTGTTTCCATCGAAGAACAGGAAATTGCCGGTCTGAAACTGGAACTCTTCGTGATCTCCTTTGAAAAGGAAAAGATGACTCTGCGCGTGCCGACGAACAAGGCAACAACGGTGGGGATGCGCTCGCTCTCTTCGCCAGAGATTGTGGACAAGGCGCTTGCGCTGCTGAAAGGCAAGGCCAAAGTCAAACGCGCGATGTGGTCGCGCCGGGCGCAGGAATACGAACAAAAGATCAATTCCGGTGATCTGCTGGCGATTGCCGAAGTGGTGCGCGACCTGCACCGCAATGACGAACAGCGCGAGCAATCCTATTCCGAGCGCCAGCTTTATGAGGCCGCGCTGGAGCGGCTGACGCGCGAGGTTGCTGCCGTGGCAGGGGGCGATGAAGCGATTGCCCAGAAACAGGTGACCGAGGTTCTGCTGTCGCGCGCGGCGTGAGCCATAGCTGAAAGCCCCGAAAACGCCCGCAGGACTGCGGGCGTTTTTTCATGACAGCGCATATGGCAAGTGTCGTGCAGAAGGGCTTGCCCCCCTCCCGCCCCCTGCACTAAGAGGGGCGCAATAGTCAAAACCCCGGAGTTGAAAGATGGCAGGCCATTCCAAATGGGCCAATATCCAGCATCGCAAGGGCCGTCAGGATGCGGTGCGGGCAAAGCTCTTTTCCAAGCTGTCCAAGGAAATCACCGTCGCCGCCAAGATGGGCGACCCTGATCCCGAAAAGAATCCGCGCCTGCGCCTTGCGGTGAAAGAGGCCAAGGCGAGTTCGATGCCCAAGGACAATATCGAACGCGCGATCAAGAAGTCACTGGGCGGGGATGCCGACAATTACGAAGAAATCCGGTACGAAGGCTATGGTCCCGGCGGCGTTGCCGTGATTGTCGAAGCGATGACCGACAACCGCAATCGCACCGCATCGAATGTGCGTTCGACCTTTTCCAAGAATGGCGGCAATCTGGGCGAGACCGGCTCTGTCGCCTTCATGTTCGACCGCAAGGGGCAGATCATCTACCCCGCCGATGCGGGCGATGCCGATACCGTGCTGCTGGCAGCCATTGATGCGGGCGCAGAGGATGTCGAAAGCTCCGAGGACGGGCATGTCATCTGGTGCGCGGATACCGATCTGGGGGCCGTCTCTGCCGCGCTGGAGGGCAGCCTGGGCGAGTCCGAAAGCACCAAGCTGGTCTGGAAACCGCAAACCACCACCGAACTGGATCTCGATGGCGCGAAATCGCTGATGAAGCTGATCGACGCGCTGGAAGATGATGATGATGTGCAGAATGTGACCGCGAATTTCGAGGTCTCGGACGAGATCATGGCGCAGCTATAGCGCAGCCAGGGGACAACACGCCCATGTTTCCCGGCCCGGTGCGCGCCTTGCACCGGGCGTTTTTCGGTCAGGCGGGAACGAAAAACGCCCCGCATCCAGCGATGCGGGGCGTTTGACAAAGTGTCGCAGGCGCAAAATGCACGCCTGGCGCGGGTCAGCCGCGCTCTTCGATGATCTGCACCAGATGCGGGATCTTGGCGACCATGCCGCGCACTGCGGGCGTGTCTTCCAGCTCGCGGGTGCGGTGCATCTTGTTCAGGCCCAGGCCTTTCAGCGTTTCACGCTGGATGGCGGGGCGACGGATCGGCGAACCGATCTGCTTGACCACGATGGTTTTTGCCATTGCTCCAGCCTTCCTTACGCGTCTGCGGTTTCGGTTTCAGGCTTGCGCAGGATCTCGGCAACCTTCTTGCCGCGACGCTGTGCCACCTGACGCGGGCTTGCCGAATTCTTCAGCGCGTCAAAGGTTGCCCGAACCATGTTATAGGGGTTCTGGCTGCCCAGCGACTTTGCCACCACATCCTGCAGACCCAGCATCTCGAACACCGCGCGCATCGGACCACCGGCAATGATCCCGGTGCCCGGCGCAGCGGTGCGCATGACGACCTTGCCAGCGCCGTGACGCCCTTCGATGTCATGATGCAGCGTGCGCCCGTCGCGCAGCGGCACACGGATCATCTGGCGCTTGGCCTGTTCGGTCGCCTTGCGGATGGCTTCGGGCACTTCCTTGGCCTTGCCCTTGCCGAAGCCCACACGACCACGCTGATCACCAACCACCACAAGCGCCGCAAAGCCGAAGCGCTTGCCGCCCTTCACGGTTTTCGACACGCGGTTGATCGCAACCAGACGATCGGCGAATTCCGGGTTTTCGTCGCGGTCGCGGCGGTCCCGGCGGTTATCTCTCTCTGCCATAATCGTCTCCTCAGAACTTCAGGCCACCTTCACGCGCAGCGTCGGCCAGAGCCTTCACCTTGCCGTGAAAGATGAAACCACCGCGGTCGAAAAAGCACTCTACGACGCCAGCGGCTTTCGCGCGCTCGGCAATCGCAGCACCGATCTTGGCCGCAGCTTCCTTGTTGTTGACACCCACCACGCCGAAATCCTTTTCCAGCGTCGAGGCCGAGGCCAGCGTCACACCATTCACATCGTCGATCAGCTGAGCGCTGATATTCTTGTTGGAACGATGAACCGTCAGGCGCGGACGCCCATTGGCCAGCTTCTTCAATTTGCTCCGAACGCGCAGGCGGCGTTTCTGGAACAGCTTTTGCTTTGTGTTCGCCATCTTTCGCGCCCTTACTTCTTCTTGCCTTCCTTGCGGAAGATATACTCATCCTTGTAGCGAATACCCTTGCCCTTATAGGGTTCGGGGCTGCGCCACTTGCGAATATTCGCAGCAGTTTCACCGACCTGTTGCTGGTCAATGCCTTCCACGACGATCTCTGTCTGTTTCGGGGTCGAAACAGTGATGCCCTCGGGCACATTGAAGATCACTTCGTGGCTGTAGCCCAGCGACAGCTTCAGATCCTTGCCCTGCATCGCGGCGCGGTAACCCACACCCACCAGTTCAAGTTCCTTCTTGAAGCCACCGGTCACGCCTTGCGCCAGATTGGCGACCATCGAACGGGTCATCCCCCATTGCTGGCGTGCGCGCTTGGACATGCCGCGCGGCTTGACCGAAACGACATTGCCGTCAAGGATGATATCAACATCGTCGCCAGCAGTGAAGCTGCGCGTGCCTTTCGGCCCCTTGACCTCGATGGTCTGGCCGCTGACCTGCGCAGTCACGCCTGCGGGCAGTTCTACAGGCTTCTTGCCAATTCGAGACATCTCAAGCCCTCCTTAGAACACGCGGCAAAGCACTTCGCCACCGACATTGGCAGCGCGCGCATTTGCGTCGGACATCACGCCCTTGGGCGTAGAGACAACCGAGATACCCAGCCCGTTACGGACCTGCGGGATCTCGCGGACACCGGAATAGACGCGGCGACCGGGCGTGGAAATGCGCTTGAGTTCGCGGATCGCGGGCTGGCCATCGGCATATTTCAGCGCAATTTCCAGTTCCGGATGACCGGCGTCAGAAGTCACATTTTCATAGCCACGAATGTAGCCTTCGTCTATCAGCACATCCAGCACCCAGGCGCGCAGCTTCGAAGCCGGCGTGCGCACGGTCGACTTGCCGCGCATCTGCGCATTGCGGATACGGGTCAGCATATCGCCGAGAGGATCGTTCATCGACATCTTGCGATCTCCTTACCAGCTCGACTTGACCATGCCGGGGATCTGGCCTTTCGAGGCCAGATCGCGCAGCGCGATCCGCGAAATTTTCAGTTTACGATAATAGGCTTTCGGGCGACCCGTAAGCTGGCAGCGATTATGCAGGCGGGTTTCCGAGGAATTCCGCGGCAGTTGTGCCAGCTTCAGGTTTGCCTTGAAACGCTCTTCCATCGGGCGTTCGGCATCGGCGGCGATAGCTTTCAGCTCGGCACGTTTGGCGGCATATTTCTCTGCCAGGCGCTGACGCTTCTTTTCGCGTTCGATCATTGCTTTCTTGGCCATTCGATCTCTCCCTTTCGCGTCAGCTTGTGAAGGGCATGTTGAATTGCTTCAACAGCGCCTTGGCTTCAGCGTCGGTTTTCGCGGTGGTGCAGATGATCACATCCATGCCCCAGACTTCGTCGATCTGATCGAAGTTGATTTCGGGGAAGACGATGTGTTCCTTGATGCCCATCGCATAATTGCCACGCCCGTCAAAGGAAGAGCCTTTGACACCGCGGAAGTCACGCACGCGCGGCAGCGCGATGGTGATCAGACGGTCAAGGAATTCATACATGCGGTCACCGCGCAGGGTGACCTTGACACCCAGCGGCATTTCTTCGCGCACACGAAAGCCCGCGATCGAGTTGCGCGCCTTCGTGATGACAGCCTTCTGGCCTGCAATCGCGGTCAGATCGGCTTGCGCCGATTTGATCTTCTTGCTGTCCTTCACGGCCTCGCCGATGCCCATATTCAGCACGATCTTGTCGAGCTTCGGGATCATCATGTCGTTCTTGTAGCCGAACTCTTCCTTCAGCGCTGCGCGCATCTGCTCGCGGTAAAGCGCTTTCAGGCGGGGGGTATAGGTAGCAGCATCAAGCATCAGATTGCCTCCCCGGTTGTCTTGGCGAAACGCACCTTCTTGTCGCCTTCCACGCGGAAGCCAACACGCGTTGCCTTGCCGTTGCCATCGACCAGCGCCAGATTGGACAGGTCAATCGGCATCGCCTGCGGAAGACGCCCGCCTTGCGAATTCTGGGTCTGTTTGGTGTGACGGATCGCGATATTGATGCCCGACACCACGGCCTTGTTGTCCTTGGGCATGACGCGATCAATCTCGCCGGTCTTGCCCTTGTCCTTGCCGGTCAGCACGATGACCTTGTCACCTTTTTTCAGTTTCGCAGCCATCACAACACCTCCGGCGCGAGCGAGATGATCTTCATGAAGTTCTTCGCACGCAATTCGCGCACCACCGGCCCGAAAATACGGGTGCCGACAGGCTCGCCTGCATTGTTGAGGATGACAGCGGCGTTGCGGTCAAAGCGGATGGCGGTGCCGTCTTCGCGACGCACTTCCTTGGCGGTGCGCACGACAACAGCCTTGCGCACATCGCCCTTCTTCACGCGGCCTTTCGGAATTGCTTCCTTGACCGATACCACGATGATGTCGCCCACGGACGCATAGCGCCGTTTGGACCCACCGAGCACCTTGATGCACTGAACCCGGCGCGCGCCAGAGTTGTCAGCAACATCCAGATTGGTCTGCATCTGGATCATTTGGTTTCTCCCGACCTTTGGGCATCATGCCCAGGGTTTCGACAAGACTGGAAAGCTGATGGCCTTAGCTGGTCGCTTCGGTCACCACCTCCCAGCGTTTGGACTTCGAGATCGGCGCGCATTCGCTGATGCGAACAGTATCACCAACCTTGAACTGGTTCTGCGGATCATGCGCACGATATTTCTTGGTGCTGCGAACCGTCTTTTTCATAACCGGGTGCGTGAAGCGGCGTTCAACCAGAACCGTGACGGTCTGGTCATTCTTGTCGCTCGTCACCTTGCCTTGCAGAATGCGTTTGGGCATGTGCCAGCTCCTTAATTCGCCGCCGCTTCGCGGGCTTTTTCGTTGAGGATGGTCGCAACGCGCGCGGCGTCACGACGGACCTTGCGGATCCGTGCAGTGTTTTCAAGCTGGTTGGTCGCCTTCTGGAAGCGCAGGTTGAACGCTTCCTTCTTCAGCGACACCAGCTCGTCACGCAGCTGATCCGGGGTCTTGTTACGCAGATCTTCGGCTTTCATGGCCTGTTCCTTTGGTCAACACTCACCGGAGAGCCCCTGTCACAGGGTCACCCTGATTCCCGGCGGAGATGGATGAGGCTGCCCGTATAGGCGGGATACGCCCATTTGGCAAGCCTCGGCGGAAACTGGATATCCCGGCCAGATGTGCAGCCGGGATATCCGCTATTTCAATGCTGCCAGCGCCGCAACGGCACCGACCGGTTTACCAGTCTTCGCGCACCACGACGCGGGTCTTGACCGGCAGCTTCATCGCCGCCAGACGCAGCGCTTCGCGCGCAACGGCGTCATTGACACCGTCAATCTCGAACATCACGCGGCCGGGCTTGACCTTGGCAGCCCAGAAATCGACCGAGCCTTTGCCCTTACCCATCCGCACCTCGGTGGGTTTCGAGGTGACAGGCGTGTCGGGGAAGATGCGGATCCACACGCGGCCCTGACGCTTCATATGGCGCGTCATGGCACGGCGGGCAGCTTCGATCTGGCGCGCGGTAATGCGCTCTGGCTCAATCGCCTTCAGGCCGTAGCCGCCAAAGTTCAGGTCAAACCCGCCCTTGGCTTCGCCCTTGATCCGGCCCTTGTGCTGTTTGCGGAACTTCGTCCGTTTCGGTTGCAACATGGTATTTCTCCTTCAGCCGGATCAACGGCGCGGACGCGATGCGCCGCCCGAATCCTGAAGTTCCTGATGCCGGCGATCACGGGCCTGCGGATCATGTTCCATGATCTCGCCCTTGAAGATCCAGACCTTCACGCCGATGATGCCGTAAGCGGTCAGCGCCTCGGAATGGGCGTGATCGATGTCGGCGCGCAGCGTGTGCAGCGGCACGCGGCCTTCACGGTACCATTCGGTGCGCGCGATCTCTGCCCCGCCCAGACGGCCAGCCAGGTTCACCCGGATACCCAACGCGCCCATGCGCATGGCGTTCTGTACCGCGCGCTTCATCGCACGACGGAAGCTGACCCGGCGTTCCAACTGCTGACAGATGCTTTCGGCCACAAGCTGCGCATCGAGTTCGGGCTTGCGCACTTCAACGATGTTCAGATGCAGATCGCTGTCGGTCAGATTGGCCAGCTTGCGGCGCAGGGTTTCGATATCTGCACCTTTCTTGCCAATGATGACACCGGGGCGCGCCGTATGGATCGTGACGCGGCACTTCTTGTGCGGGCGTTCGATGATGACACGGCTGACGCCCGCCTGCTTGCATTCGTCCTTGATGAAATCGCGGATTTTCAGATCTTCCAGCAGAAGATTGCCGTAATCCTTGCTTTCCGCGAACCAACGGCTGTCCCAGGTGCGGTTGACCTGAAGGCGCATGCCGATCGGATTGACCTTCTGACCCATTATGCTTGCTCCTCGACCTGGCGAACCTTGATGGTCAGCTCTGAAAACGGCTTCATGATCTTGCCAAAACGACCCCGTGCGCGCGGACGCCCGCGCTTCATCACCATGTTCTTGCCGACCCAGGCTTCTGCAACGACCAGTTCGTCAACATCCAGCCCGTGGTTGTTTTCGGCATTGGCAACCGCCGATTGCAGACATTTCTTCACATCACCTGCGATCCGCTTCTTCGAGAAGGTCAGGTCATTCAGTGCCTTGTCCACTTTCTTGCCGCGGATCATCGCCGCGACCAGATTCAGCTTTTGCGGGCTGACGCGCAGCATGCGCGACTTCGCCATCGCTTCGTTTTCGGCCACGCGGCGCGGATTTGTCTCTTTACCCATGACTTACTTCCGTTTCGCTTTTTTGTCGGCCGCGTGCCCGTAATAGGTGCGCGTGGGCGAGTATTCGCCGAATTTCTGGCCGATCATGTCCTCGGTCACCAGCACGGGGATGTGCTTCTTGCCGTTATACACACCAAAGGTCAGCCCCACGAATTGAGGCAGGATGGTAGAGCGGCGCGACCAGATCTTGATGACTTCATTACGCCCCGACTCGCGTGCCTTTTCTGCCTTTTTCAGGACATAGGCATCGACGAACGGGCCTTTCCATACTGAACGTGCCATAGATTAGCGCCCCTTCTTCTTCGCGTGGCGTGACCGGACAATGTATTTGTCGGTCTGCTTGTTCGAGCGCGTCTTGCGGCCCTTGGTGTCCTTACCCCAGGGCGTCACCGGCGTGCGGCCACCCGAGGTGCGCCCCTCACCACCACCATGCGGGTGATCGATCGGGTTCATCGCGACACCGCGCACCGAGGGGCGTTTGCCCTGATGACGGGTGCGGCCGGCCTTGCCGAAATTCTGGTTCGAGTTGTCGGGGTTCGACACTGCGCCCACAGTGGCAAAGCATTCCTGACGCACCATCCGCAATTCGCCCGAAGACAGACGGATTTGCGCATAGCCACCATCGCGGCCCACGAACTGCGCATAGGTGCCGGCGGCACGCGCAATCTGACCGCCCTTGCCGGGCTTCATCTCGATATTGTGGACAATCGTGCCGATGGGCATGCCCGAAAACGGCATTGCATTGCCGGGCTTGATGTCGGCTTTGCCTGACGCCACGACCTTGTCGCCGACCGCCAGACGCTGCGGCGCCAGGATGTAAGCCTGCTCGCCATCGTCATATTTGATCAGCGCGATAAAGGCGGTGCGGTTGGGGTCATATTCGATCCGTTCCACAACAGCCGGAACATCAAGCTTCTTGCGCTTGAAATCCACGATGCGATAAAGACGCTTTGCGCCACCGCCAATGCGGCGGGCCGTGATCCGTCCGGTGTTGTTCCGACCGCCCGATTTGGTCAGACCCTCTGTAAGAGCCTTGACCGGGCGACCTTTCCAAAGCTCCGAACGGTCGATCAGAACCAGCCCACGCTGGCCCGGCGTCGTCGGTTTATACGACTTGAGTGCCATGCTTTCTGTCTTCCGTGTGCTTTGGACCATAAGGTCCGGTTTCAGTCCAGCTGGCGCAATGCGCCAAATGACCAGCGGCCCCGAAAGGCCGGGGCCGCTGAGTCGCTTCGTCCTTTATCAAAGGCCGGTCGTGACGTCGATAGCATTTCCCTCTTCCAGGGTGACATATGCTTTCTTGACGTCCCGGCGGCGACCGGGCATGCCCCGGAAGCGCTTGGTCTTGCCTTTGGTGATGGTGGTGTTCACCGCCTTGACCTTCACCCCGAAGATCGCCTCGATGGCGTCCTTGATCTGGGGCTTGTTCGCGTCGATTGCCACTTCAAAGACAACGGCATTGGCCTCGGACGCCATTGTCGCCTTTTCGGTGATGATCGGCTTGCGGATCACATCGTAATGCTTTGCTGTCGCGCTCATGCCAGTCGAGCCTCCAATGCTTCAAGTCCGGCGCGGGTGATCACCAGCGTGTCACGGCGCAGGATGTCATAGACATTGGCCCCCATCGAAGGCAGCACATCGATGCCCTCAAGGTTGCGCGCGGCGCGGGCGAAGTTCTCATTCACCTCTGCCCCGTCGATGACCAGTGCCTTTTTCCAGCCCAGCTCTTTCGCGGCCTTGGCCAGCACAGCAGTCTTGGCCTCGGTCATTTCGGTCGAATCCAGAACCACCAGCTTGCCGCTGCCAGCCTTGGCCGACAGCGCCAGCTTCAGACCCAGCGCGCGCAGTTTCTTCGGCAGATCGAAGGCATGGCTGCGCGGGGTCGGCCCTTTATAGACACCACCACCGCGGAAGATCGGCGCATTGCGATCACCGTGGCGTGCGCCGCCGGTGCCCTTCTGGCGATAGATCTTCTTGGTCGAATAGCTGGTTTCCGAGCGGGTCTTGACCTTGTGGGTGCCGGCCTGGGCTTTCGCCCGCTGCCAGCGCACCACACGGTGCAGGATGTCGGCGCGCGGCTCCAGACCAAAAATGGCCTCGTTGAGCTCGACCTCACCGGCATTGCCTGCCTGCAGATTGACAACGTCGAGTTTCATCTCACTCGCCTTCCTTCTTCTCGGCCTCGATCTGGGCCTCGGCCTCTTGCAGCGCGGCTTCCTGCTCTGCGGCTTCGGCTTCGAGCGCGGCCTGACGTGCGGCCTCTTCCTCGGCAGCAGCGGCAGCAGCGGCTTCTTCAGCGGCCTTGCGCGCGGCTTCGGCTGCGGATTTCAGCGCCGCAGGCAGAATGGCGTTTTCAGGGAAGGGTTTCTTGACCGCATCCTTGATCGTCACCCAGCCGCCCTTGGATCCGGGAACCGCGCCCTTGACCATGATCAACCCGCGTTCGCTGTCGGTGCGCACCACTTGCAGGTTCTGCGTGGTCACCCGCACAGCGCCCATATGGCCGGCCATCTTCTTGCCCTTGAACACCTTGCCGGGATCCTGACACTGACCGGTCGAACCGTGGCTGCGGTGGCTGATCGACACGCCGTGGCTGGCGCGCAGGCCGCCAAAATTATGCCGCTTCATCGCACCGGCAAAGCCCTTGCCGATCGAGGTGCCCGCGATATCCACGAACTGCCCTTCGAAATAATGATCGGCGGTGATTTCCTCACCCACCTCGATCAGATTCTCGGGGCTGACGCGGAATTCGGCCAGCTTGCGTTTGGGGGCAACATTGGCGCGTGCGAAATGGCCGCGCATCGGCGCGGGAACCCGCTTGGCCTTGGCCGTGCCCGCGCCAAGCTGGACCGCCGAATAGCCGTCCTTTTCCGCTGTACGCTGGGCCACAACCTGCAGCCCGTCCAGTTGCAGGACAGTTACGGGAACTTGCCGCCCGTCCTCCATGAACAGCCGGGTCATCCCCAGCTTCTTTGCAATCACTCCAGAGCGCATTGTCCTGGCTCCTTACACTTTGATCTCGACATCGACCCCTGCCGCCAGATCGAGCTTCATCAGCGCGTCAACGGTTTGCGGGGTCGGATCGACGATGTCGAGCAGACGTTTATGGGTGCGGATCTCCCACTGGTCGCGCGACTTCTTGTCGATATGCGGACCACGAAGAACCGTGAATTTCTCAATCTTGTTGGGCAGCGGGATCGGCCCGCGGACCTGTGCGCCCGTGCGCTTGGCCGTGTTCACGATTTCCTGCGTGCTGGCATCGAGCACGCGGTAATCGAAGGCCTTGAGCCGGATGCGGATATTCTGACCTTGCATCTGTTCTGTTCCTTCGCAGGGGTGCGCTGCGCGGGGCCAGCCCCCGCGCAACAAACCGCTTGATTACTCGATGATTTTCGACACCACGCCGGCGCCGACGGTGCGGCCGCCT